>NZ_JBEXJN010000022.1:0-151272 GCF_040609115.1 Lentzea sp. NPDC004782 | reverse complement strand
GCGGCCACTTCGCGTTGACGTGCTTCACCGCCGACGAGGGCACCGCCACGCCGGACGCCGAGCTGTACCGGCATCAGGCCTCGCCGGTGTCGGTGTCGCAGTACTTGAGCGGCGCGCCCTTCTCCTCCTGCAGGCACACCTCCAGGTACACCTTGACGCCCTCGGGGATGTTGATGTCGTCCGGGTAGGTGTTGCAGTTCAACCGCGGGTCCTGGTGATGACCCGAGTGGTGCCACAACTTGTACTCGTGGGTGACACCTCGGTAGGTGTAGGTGAGGCGGCCGCGCACACCGAGGTCGTCGTAGTCGCGGTCGCAGATGCCGAAGTGCTCGCCGTAGGCCTTGAACCAGGCCATGCCGCCCTTGGTGCCGGGGTCGTCGGTGTAGACCTCGATGTCCTTGGCGGCGTGGGCGGCCGGCGTCATCGACAGCGCGGTGCCCACGGCGATCGCCGCCGCCGCAGCGATTCGTCCCATTCTCATTCTGGTTTCCCTCTCGGTGTTTCCGGCGACGACATCGCCGGGATGAGGCCGTCGCCCGAGCCCAACCCCAGAGGGCTCGCCGCGACGGTCATGACTGCGCTCAGGAGGTCGACGGTGTCGAGCCCGGCGCGGAGCACGGAGAACTCGGCCGGCGCGCGGCCCATCGCGCTGTGGAGCGCGGGATGCACGGCGTCCGGCCGGAGTGATGGGAGCTGCACGCGCGGGAGCTGCGCTGATGGCGCTCACCGCGGGCATCACACCCGATGATCGCGAGTCTCACCGCGACGTCAGCTGGTCACCGGGGTGGTAGGTCTGCTTTGCCATGGCGCCTCCATGAGTGGTCTTCCCTGTCGCACCGAATGGTGGACAGAGCCACTTCCGTGAGGCTTCGGTTTCGCTTCGGTCTTACGGGGTGACGCCGGCCTGCTGGAGGTAGAGCACGCCGAGCGCGATGACGGTCAGAGCGCTCAGCACGCCGACGGCGACGAGTTCGAACGCCGACTCGCGCTTGGGCCGGACCTCGCACGAGCTCGACTCGCGCGAGCTGGGCACCGCGACCGGCCGGGGCTTGGTCGCCGGGCGCCGCGGCATGACACGGGGACCCGAACGGAGGGGACGTCCCGCTGCGACGTCCGCGTCCTCAACGACGCGCAACCGCTTCTCGACGAGCACCGCCATGACGCCCTCCACCGCAGGTCAGCCATCATGATCGAACAGGGGTTCGATCGAACGTCCGTGCGAATTTCTACCAGACCGCCACTCCGGACGCCACAACACGCGCCCAAATACCTCGAACAGGTGTTTGATCTGTGCAGCAAACACGACTACCGTCGACCACGAAGATCGACGGAGTGCCGGAATCCCATTCGAACTGGGGGCGGCGAGGAGGACAGCGACCGTGGCAGGCAAGACGATCGACCCGGACCCCGCTCTCGTGGAGACAGAGGTAAGCGAGATCGCGGGAAACGCCGGCCTGACTTTGCGGCAGCGCAAGGTGCTCGACGTGATCCGCGACTGGGTCGACCGCTTCGGCTACCCGCCGAGCGTGCGGGAGATCGGCGAGGCCGTCGGCCTCACGTCGACCTCCTCGGTCGCGTACCAGCTGCGCGCGCTGGAGCGGAAGGGCTTCCTGCGCCGCGACCCGAACCGCCCTCGCGCGGTCGGCATGCTGCCGGCCGAGATCGACCCCGGTCTCGACCCGATGTCCAAGCCGACCCCCGCGTACGTGCCGATGGTCGGCCGGATCGCGGCCGGTGGCCCGATCCTGGCGGAGGAGTCGATCGAGGACGTGTTCCCGCTGCCACGCGAGATCGTCGGCGAGGGTGAGCTGTTCCTGCTGCGCGTCGTCGGTGACTCGATGATCGACGCCGCCATCACCGACGGCGACTGGGTCGTCATCCGCAAGCAGCCGACCGCCGACCAGGGCGAGATCGTCGCCGCCATGATCGACGGCGAGGCGACCGTCAAGACGTTCAAGCGCAAGGACGGCCACGTGTGGCTGATGCCGCACAACCCGGCCTACCAGCCGATCAACGGTGACGAGGCCACCATCCTCGGCAAGGTCGTGACCGTGCTCAGGCGTCTCCCCTAGCTCGTTTCTTCTTCTCGAAGAAGTCGAGCCACTTCTTCCTCGTGGCCTCCATGTCCACGACGACGAAGCTGAAGAACTGCCCCATGTCCTTGAGGCGCGCACCCACCGGCGTGCCGAGACCGAAGATCTCGGCACCGTCCAGTGCGGTGTGCGCCCAAACGGAGTTGCGCTGGGCGCTGGACAGCCACGCCCGGTACCAGATCTCGTCGTCGAGGAAGTAGCGGACCCGCTTGCCGTCGCGCTCGCTGCGCAACAGGCCCTGCTCCTGCAGGTAGGTCGTCGACCGCGAGATCGTGCCGGGACTGACCGACAACCGCAGCACCAGCTCGGTCGCCGACAGGCTGCCCTTGTCGGTCATGAAGATCTCGGCGAGGATCCGCGCCGCCGTCAGCGTCAGTCCGGTCTGCCGGAACACCCCGACCAGCCTGAGGTGGAACTCCTGCACCTTGCCGGGGCTGCGGTCGAACGAGTAGACCTCCTCGTCGACGTCCAGGTCGTCCACCGCGGGCATCCGGCGCATCGCCCGCCGGCTCGCCGCCCGGTGCGCGGCCCCCGGCCGGTAGTTGTTGTGGCCGCCGTTGCGGACTACCTCCCGCTGGATCGTCGAGGCCGGTCTTTGCAACCGCCTCCCGATTTCGGAGTAACCCAGCCCGTCCCAGAGCAACTGGGCGATGAGCTGCCGTTCTTCTTCATCCAGCCGCTTACCAGGCATTACGCCATCGTGCCCTGCCCTTCAAGCCATTGCAATGAGTCTTTTGACTTCGTCCGCAAACGTTTTTTGCTTGCAGTGAGGAGAAAGACGTCGTTGCAACGGGCAGGCCAGCCAATATCCGATATATCAGCTGCCGGACGGCAGGGGTCAGGCGCGGCGGCGCAGGCGAAGCCCGATGAGCAGGGCCACGACGAGGGCGATGCCGCCGACGGTGAGGGCCAGGGGCCAGTTCTGCCAGGAGTTCGACGTGGTCGACGGTGGTGCGGCCTGCGGTTGGCCGGTCGCCGGGGGTGGCGGGGCCGTGGTGGTCGGGGCCGCCGGCCGGGCCAGAGCCGCGGCGCCTGGCACCGCGCGGATGGGGGTGCCGACGCCTTCCGAGCCGGAGAGCAGGGTGCCGTCCGGGTCGAACGCGATGGCCTCGCCTTGGGGTTCGTTCGGCAAGGGCACGCGGACCGGGTCGCCGGCCAGGGCCTTGAGGACGTCACCGTCGGGGACCGGGTAGAGGTAGGCGTCGGTGTAGGTGCGCAGGGCGATCACCGAACCGTCGGCGGTGGAGGCGGCGCCGGTCACCAGGCGTGAGTCGAGGTTGCCTTCCAGCGGGCCGCCCGGGGTGTCGGTCGCCGCCAGCGACACGCGCGCCACCTGCTCCAACGGGACTGATATATCGGTTCGGAGCGGGGCTGCCGGGCGATATACCAGTGCGGAGCCGAGCGGTTCCTTGGTGATGATGTACGGGACGCCGGCCTTGTCGATGAGCAGGGCCTCGGCGTCGTGCTTGCCGTCCGGGTAGGTGAGGCGGAACCGCTCCACGGCACCCGAAGGTGAGACCTCGTGCAGGGCGACCGTGGAGCGGGACCTGTTGTTGTCGCCGGTGTCGGACGCCCAGAGGGTGCCGTCCGGGGTCATCGCCAGGTCCTCGACGTCGAAGGGGTCGATGGACGCGGTGATCGTGCGTTGCACGACGCAGTCGCGGCCCATGACCTGAATGCGCAGCGTGCCGTTGTCGCTGTCGTCGACGCCGTAGAACCGCTTGCCGTCGGACGTGAGCCCGGAGAGCTCCTGCATGGCTACCGGGCACACGTCCACCGGCGGAGGCGGGATCAAGCAGGCGTTCCGTTGGTCGCGAACTCCTCGAGCAGGCCCGCGAGGTCCGGGCGCACGCGGGCGCTGAGCAGCGTGCCCACTTCCGTGTGCTTCTCGGACAGCACCTCGCCGTCGCGGTGCACGCGGGCGACGACCTCGCCGCGCGCGTACGGGACGAGAGCCTCGACCACGACCTCGGGGCGTGGCATCAGCTCGGCGATGCGGACCTTCAGCTCCTCGATGCCGAGGCCCGAGTGCGCCGACACGAACGACGCGTCCGGGAACAGGTGCCGCAGCCGGGCCAGGCCCAGGTCGCCCACCGCGTCGATCTTGTTCACGACGAGCAGCTCGCGCGGCATCGGCGTGCCGGACTCCTCGTTGATCTCGGCGAGAACCTCGCGCACCGCCTTGACCTGCGACTCCGGCATGCCGTCGGAGCCGTCGACCACGTGCACGAGCAGGTCGGCCTGACCGACCTCCTCCAGCGTCGAGCGGAACGCCTCGACCAGTTGGTGCGGCAGGTGCCGGACGAAGCCGACGGTGTCCGTCAGCGTGTACGGCAGGCCTTCCGGCGTCAGCGCGCGGCGGGTCGTCGGGTCGAGGGTGGCGAACAGCGCGTCCTCCACCAGGACGCCGGCGTCGGTCAGCGCGTTGAGCAACGAGGACTTGCCCGCGTTCGTGTAGCCCGCGATGGCCACGCTCGGGATCTCGTTCGCGACGCGGCGGCTGCGCTTGGTCTCGCGGATCACCTTGATCGCGGCGAGCTCGCGGCGCAGTTTGGCGATGCGGTCGCGAATGCGCCGGCGGTCGGTCTCGATCTTGGTTTCACCGGGACCGCGCAGACCCACGCCGCCGTTGCCGCCACCGGCACGACCACCGGCCTGCCGCGACAACGTCTCACCCCAGCCGCGCAGGCGCGGCATCAGGTACTGCAGCTGGGCCAGCTCGACCTGAGCCTTGCCCTCCTTGGACCGCGCGTGCTGCGCGAAGATGTCCAGGATGAGCGCGGTCCGGTCGATGACCTTGACCTTCAGCCGCTCCTCCAGCTGACGCAGCTGGCCCGGCGAGAGCTCACCGTCGCAGATCACCGTGTCGGCGCCGGTCGCCTGCACCACGTCGCGCAGCTCGGCCACCTTGCCGGAGCCGATGTACGTCGCGGGGTCCGGCTTGTCGCGCCGCTGCACCACGCCTTCGAGCACCTCGGAACCTGCGGTCTCGGCGAGGCGGGCGAGTTCGGCGAGGGAGGCGTCGGAGTCCGCGGCCGTGCCCTCGGTCCACACCCCGACGAGCACGACCCGCTCCAGGCGAAGCTGCCGGTACTCGACCTCGGTGATGTCCTCGAGCTCGGTGGACAACCCGGCGACACGGCGCAGTGCGGCGCGTTCGGCGAGTTCGTAGTCACCTGTCGAGAAGTCTTCCTCTTCCCACGCGGCGTCGAACTCTGTGCTCTGGATGTTTTCCGTCATTTGCCCTTCATCGTCCCATGGACCGTCAGTCCCCCGGATACACCGCGAGGTAGATCGCCACACGGGGAACTTCCGGCCTGACCGGTTGCGCGGCCAGCTCATCCATCAACGACGCGAGCCGCTGTTTTAGTTCCTCCGGGTCGACGGTGACGACCAGGCGGCTCTGATCCACGTCACTGAGCCCGATGTCGGCAACCTCGCCGAGGAAAGCGTGCAGCATCGCCTCGCCGACGGCGACCGCATTTTCGCTGTTGTCGAGCTGCCAGGAAAGCCCTGTCGACCGATAGGGGATTTCTTTCGCTCCCCGGTTGCCCGCGCGCGGCGGCATCGCTTCGAGGAAGCCGGCGGCCACGAGCTTGCGGACGTGGTGCAGCGTCGTGGCCGGATCCTTGCCGAGCCGCTGCGCCAGCTCCTTGTTGGTGAGCGGCCGGTCGAACGTCAACCGGATGATCCGAAGCCGCAGGTCAGAGCTGAGGGCTGCGGCTTCTTCCGCGGTCGCGGGCCGTCGCTTGCTGGAGAGTGCCACGCTCGCAGTCTAAGTGATTGACACTTTCCAATCACTCGGCGCAGACTCCTCGGCATGGCGCTTTGGGGGCACCCCGACTTCCGCAGGCTCTGGCTGGGCGACACGATCAGCCAGTTCGGCGCGAGCATCGGCTCGACGGTGATCCCGCTGCTCGCGGCGGGTGTGCTGAACGCGACACCGTTCGAGATGGGGCTGCTGGCCGCGGCGAGCATGATGGCGTTCCTGGTGATCGGGCTGCCCGCGGGCGTGTGGGTCGACCGGATGCGCCGCAAGCCGTTGATGATCGCGATGGACGTCGTCCGCGCCACCCTGATGCTGAGTGTGCCCGTCGCGTGGTGGCTGGGCCTGCTCGGCCTGCCGCAGCTGATCGTCGTGAGCCTCGCGGTGGGTGTGTGCACGGTGTTCTTCGACGTCGCCTACCAGTCGTACCTGCCGTCACTCGTCGGACGCGGCCAGCTCCTCGAGGGCAACTCGAAGCTGCAGGCCAGCCTGCAGGTCGCGGAGGCGTCGGGACCGGCCGTCGGTGGCTACGCCGCACAGTTCCTCGGCGCGGCCAACGGTGTTCTCGCGACCGGGCTGGGCTACCTGAGCTCGGCGTTCTTCCTGGTCCGGATCAAGACCGTCGAACCGGCGCCGGAACGGCACGCGGACCCGCACCTGCGGCGTGAGATCGCGGAGGGGCTGCGGTTCGTCTTCGGCAACGTCACGCTGCGCAGGATCGTGGCCTGCACGGGAACCTCGAACTTCTTCCACGGCGTCCAGAGCGCCGTCATGATCCTCTTCCTGCTGGACGTCGCCCGGCTGAGCGAGGGCACGGCCGGTCTGCTGCTCAGCGCGGGCGGTATCGGCGGTGTGATCGGCGCGGGGCTGGCGCATCGGATCGGCCTGCTGGTCGGCCAGGCCAGGATGATCTGGCTCATCCCGCTGCTGACCTGGCCTTTCGCCCTGCTGCTGCCGTTCGCCTCGGCTGGCTGGGGCCTGGTGCTCCCGATGATCGGACAGGCGGTGACCGTGTCCGGGATCGTCGTCTACAACATCGGCCAGGTGAGCTACCGGCAGGCGATCTGCCCCGACCACCTGCTGGGCCGGATGAACGCCTCGATTCGCTGGGTGGTGTGGGGCTCGACGCCGCTGGGCGCGCTGCTGGGCGGCGGGCTCGGCTCATGGATCGGGATCGTCCCGACGCTCTGGGTGGCGCTCACCGGCTCGGTGGGCGGCATGGCGTGGGTGCTGCTCTCACCGTTGCGGACGATGCGTGACCTGCCGTCCGCGGCTAGCGTCGACGCCCATGGCTGATACGCGGGTTGTGCGGGACGGTCTCCACTTCGGCGAGGGACCGCGACGCGGCCCAGACGGTCGCCTCTACTACTCCGACTTCTACGCGGGCGACGTGCACGCACTCGACCTGACGACGGGTGCCGACGAGGTCGTCGTCGCCTTCGACGGCCAGCCGTCCGGGCTCGGGTGGCTGCCCGACGGACGGCTGCTCGTCGTGTCGATGCTCGACCGCACCGTGCGCCGCCTCGAAGGCGACAGCCTCGTCCCACACGCTGATATATCGGATATCGCCACGTTCCACGCGAACGACATGCTCGTCGACGACGAGGGCCGCGCGTACGTCGGCAACTTCGGCTTCGACCTGCACGGCCTCATCGACGAGGTCGGCATCCCGCGGCTGCTGGACCCGGACTTCGACCCGCAGGGCGCCGCGCTCGCCCTCGTCCAGCCCGACGGGTCCGTCAGCGTCGCCGCCGAGGACCTCAAGTTCCCGAACGGCATGGCCCTGCTGCCCGACCCGACGGGCGCGTCCGAGAGCGGCAATATATTGGTTGTCGCCGAGACCATTGCATTCAAACTCACTTCGTTTTCGGTCGACCGCAACGGATCGTTGCAAAACCGCAGGGTGTGGGCCGATGTGAAGGAGTTCGGCATCGCGCCGGACGGGATCGCCGGGGATGGCGACGCGGTGTGGGTGGCGCCGGCATTGCAGGCGGCGGTGTTCCGGGTGACCGAGGGCGGCAAGATCACACACCGGGTGGAGACGACGCAGACCTGCTTCGCCGTCGCGGTCGTCGACGACCATCTGGTGTGCCTGACGGCGCCGGACTCGAACCCGAGCGTGGTCAAGCCGGAGAGGCTCGGGAAGGTCGAGGTCTACGAGCTGAGCTGATATCCGACATATCAGTTAGGCGAGCGCATCCCACCAGGACTTGTCGAGCTCGCCGCGCGCGACGAGCACGGCAGGTCCCGTCAGCGTCGACGTCGTCGGCTCGATCGCGACGAAGACCTGACCGCCGAGGACGTCGACCGTCGCGGAACCCGTCGTCTTGCCCTGGCCCGCGAGCCACGAGGCGACGGACGCGACGGTGCCGGTGCCGCACGAGCGGGTCTCGCCGACGCCGCGCTCGTAGACGCGCATGCGCAGCGCGTTGTCGCCGATGGTGTTGATCAGCTCGACGTTGACGCCGTGCGGGAACATCACCGGGTCGAAGCCGGGCGGCACGGTGAGGTCGAAGGTGTCGACGGGCGTGTCCGTGACGCACGCGAGGTGCGGGTTGCCGACGTCGACCGCGAAGCCGCCGATGCCCTGGCCGTCGACCGCGGCGATCGACGTGCCGGTCACCCGCGCGGGGCCCATGTCGTTCGTGACGGAGCCGTCCGGGTGCGTCACGACCGTCCGGTCCCCCGCCCGCGTGCCGACCACGAACTCGCCCTGCGGCTGGTGGCCTGCGTCGACGAGGTAGCGGGCGAACACGCGCAGGCCGTTGCCGCACATCTCGGCGATGGAACCGTCCGCGTTGCGGTAGTCCATGAACCACTTGCCCTCGGACCGCACGACGCGCAGCACGCCGTCCGCGCCCAGGCCGCGCTGCCGGTCGCACAGCGCCTGCACGCGCGCCTCAGTCAGGTCCAGCTGGTCATCGAGGTCGGGCAGGATGACGAAGTCGTTCTCCGTGCCGTGCCCCTTCACGAACTCCACGGGACAAGGTTACCGGCGGCCTGCACCAGATCGGGCCTGGCGCCGTCCAACCAGGTGATGCGCTGGTCACGCCGGAACCACGACCGCTGCCTGCGCACGAACCGGCGGGTGGCGCGTTTGGTCTCCTCCGCGGCGAAGTCGATCGTGCACGCTCCGTCCATTGCGGACAGCACCTGCTGGTAGCCCAGCGCCCGCGAGGCGGTCTTGCCCTCGCGCAACCCGAGCTTCACGAGAGCGCGCACCTCGTCCTCCAGACCCGCGGCGAACATCACGTCCACGCGCCGGTCCACGCGCGCGTCCAGTTCGGACACCTCGCGGTCGACGCCGATCTGGACGGTGCCGTAGCGGGCCGGTCCCGGTTTGGGGAGGTTCGCGGAGAACGGTTGCCCGGTCAGCTCGATGACCTCCAGCGCGCGCACGATGCGGCGTCCGTTGGACGGCAGGATCGCGATCGCGGCGGCCGGGTCCAGTTCCTGCAGGCGCCGGTGCAAGGCCTCCGGGCCGACGGCGCTGAGCTCCGCCTCGAACCGTTCCCGCACGGCGTCGTCGGTACCGGGGAACTTCAGGTCGTCGAGCACCGCCTGCACGTACAGGCCGGAGCCGCCGACGAGGATCGGCGGCTTGCCGGCGGCGAGCAGGCGTTCGATCACGGCGCGCGTCTCGCGCTGGTAGGCCGCGACGGACGCGGTCTCGGTGACGTCGAGGACGTCGAGCAGGTGGTGCGGGACGCCTCGGCGTTCGGCGACGGTCATCTTGGCGGTGCCGATGTCCATGCCGCGGTAGAGCTGCATGGCGTCGGCGTTGACGACCTCTCCCCCGAGCCGCTCCGCGAGCGCGACGGCCAGGTCGGACTTGCCGGTCGCGGTCGGTCCGACCACTGCGACGGGGGTGATCACGGGCGCTCCCAGACGGCGACGTGGTAGCCCACGCCGAACGGTGCGAAGAACTCGGCGCTCACGCAGCGCCACGGTCCGGGCACGCCGGCGAGGACCTGCCACGCCGCGCGGCCCTGCGCGCCCAGCTCGCGGGCGAGTTCGGGGTCGAGGGCGAGCAGGCCGTCCACATCGGCGGCGGCCAGCAAGCCCTGCACGTGCTCGTCGAACGGTCCCGAACGCTCGTCGTCCGAGCCGGGTGAGCGCGGGCCGTGGCGGGTCGAGCCGTCGCCCAGGATCAGCAGCCCGGCGGACTCGCCGGCAAGTCGTTGTCCAAACGAGACACATTCCGCGGGTGACAGGTCGCGGGGCACGAGTTCAACGCGTGACACCTCGACTGCGCACTGTTCCCGAAGCCAGGCGGTGATTAGCACGGGCAACGGAATTCGGGGGTCCGGAACCGAGTCACCGCCGAGTGACACCGGCAGGTCGACCCCGTATCCGAGAAAAGTTCCGGAGAGCGGCGGCACGACCGTCGCGGGACCGCTGTCGTCGACCGCCACAGCGACCCACGGACCGGGCAGTTTCCCTGCTGCGGCAACGGTTGCGGCGCGCACGGGCTCGGTTTCGGCAGCGGCTCCCGCGACCAGTTCTGGCACCAGAAGAGGCGGGTGCGGAACCACTGCGGCACGGGTGATCACGACGAATGAGGCTACCTATCGTGGACTCCCAGTACCGAGTCGAGCTCTGACCTGTTTGAATGCGCGCGGGGAACTGGGGACGGGAGACCCTCCAGCGCCCGTATTGCATCGGCCCCGCCAGTGGCGGGGCGCCCGTGGCAGGCACGGGCGTCAGATGGGAGGAACCGGCGATGTCGGAGCAGGACAGCACACCGGAGGCCGTGACCGAGACCGCGCCAGCGGAGGTCGCAGCCGAGGGTGGAGTCGAGGAAACGCCGAAGGAGACCGCGCAGGCGACGCCTCCGGCCGTCCCCGTGGCGTCGGACCATCCTGACCGCTGGGGGCGCGTGGACGCCGACGGCACCGTGTACGTGAAGACCGCGGACGGCGAGCGCGCCGTCGGGTCGTGGCAGGCGGGCGAACCGGTCGAGGGCCTCGCGCACTTCGCGCGGCGGTTCGACGACCTGCGCACCGAGGTCGAGCTGCTCGTGACGCGGCTCCAGTCGGGCGCCGGCGACCCGAAGCACGCCCTGACCAGTGCGAAGCACGTCAAGGAGCAGCTCGCGGACGCCGCCGTGGTCGGTGACCTCGCGGCGCTGGCCGCGCGCGTCGAGTACGTGCTGGAGCGGGCCGAAGCGGGCATGGAGAAGGCGAAGGAGGCCAAGGAGGCCGCCCGAGCCCAGTCCGTGGCGCGCAAGCAGGCGCTGGTCGACGAGGCCGAGTCGATCGCGAACGAGTCGACCCAGTGGAAGGTCGCGGGCGACCGGCTGCGCGCGATCCTCGACGAGTGGAAGACCATCCGCGGCGTCGACCGCAAGACCGACGAGCAGCTGTGGCGCCGGTTCTCGAAGGCGCGCGACGCGTTCAACCGCCGCCGCGGCTCGCACTTCGCCGACCTCGACCGCCAGCGTTCGGTGGCGAAGTCCGCCAAGCAGGCACTCGTCGAGGAGGCGGAGAAGCTCGTCGACTCCGACGACTGGGGTCCCACGGCCGGTCGCTACAAGGAGCTGATGGTCGAGTGGAAGGCCGCCGGGCGTGCGCCCAAGGAGGCCGACGACGCGCTGTGGCAGCGGTTCCGCGCCGCGCAGGACGCGTTCTTCCAGAAGCGGTCCGAGGCCTTCAGCGAGCGTGACGCCGAGTTCGCGGCGAACGCGAAGCTGAAGGAGGAACTGCTCGCCGAGGCCGAGACGATCGACCCGTCGACCGACCTCGAGGCGGCGCGCCAGCACCTCTACAAGATCCAGGAGCGCTGGGACGCCATCGGCAAGGTGCCGCGCGAGCGCATCCGCGAGCTCGAGGGCAAGCTGCGGGCGATCGAGGAGAAGGTCCGCGGCGCGGTCGACGCGCAGTGGCGTCGTTCCGACCCCGAGGCCGAGGCCCGCGTGGCGCAGTTCCGCGAGCGCGTGGAGCAGTTCGAGGCGCAGGCCGCGAAGGCCCGTGCGGCGGGCGACAAGCGCCGCACCGAGCAGGCGGAGGCGCAGGCGGCGCAGTGGCGCGAGTGGCTCGCCGCCGCGGAGCAGGCGCTGGCGACCCGCTAGTTCGTCCGCTGTCGGCCCCTCTCCGGTCCGGGGAGGGGCCTTCTGCGTGTTTCAGCGGACGAGTCGCCAGTTCTGGTCGGGGCGGTCGGCGCAGTTCGCGAGATACAACCACGTGCCGTTGTCGTACGAGCCGTTGTCGGCGACGGAGAGGCAGCCACCGAACTCCACACTCGTGAACTGGGCGGTGTTCCGCGTGCGCCACAGCTGGGCGTTCCCGGACGAGCACGCGTTCGCAACCACGTGGTCACCGCGCACCGGGTCGGCACCGGAGCCGGTGAACTCGCGCATCCAGTGCGGCTGGTGGCTGGGATCGGTGCCGGGCGGGTGGCGGTCCCAGATGACCGCGTCGTGGTGCTCGTTGTCGTAGAAGTCGATCGCCTTGCGGTCGTTGTCGGACGGCAGCAGATAACCCAGGCCGTCGTTGGCCGGTCTCCCACTCGGCGGCTGTGCGCCGGCCGCCGAGTGGGAGGACTGCGGCGTCACGTCGGTGCGGTTCCGGCTGCCGCTGCCCAGCGGGGAGCCGGCGGACGACCCGTGGTTGATGGTGAGATTGCCGCGGACGCCACCGACCTGGACGACGTCGCCCTCGACGCTGCCGGTGGTGTTCGAGGTCTGTCCGGATCGTCATGTCCAGCGCACCTCGACTCGCGATCGCCGTTCGACGAGAACGCGATCGAGAACGTGCGCCGGTTCACTACAGCTGGGGCGGACGGGACGCCGCGATCCTCACCCACTTCGCCAGCAGGACGATCACCGCGATCACCGCGATGATCAGGCCGATGCCGGGACCTGGTCCGATCGCCTTGTTGCTCGTGGTCGTCTGCTGCGTCCAGATCGACAGCACGCCGGTGACGGTCCCCGCGAAGAGACCGAGCGCGCACACCCACGCCAGGCCCCAGCGGCGGACCGCGAGCGTGACGCCGGAGCCGAGCACGCCGACGCCGAGCGCGAAGAACGAGAACAGCCGCGGCACGAAGCTCGTCGATTCGCCGAGCACGACGTTCAAGCCCGTGTCGTGGCCGACCCACGGCAGCATCAGCGAGATCAGCAACGCCAGGACGGCGATCGAGATCGTGAGCGCCCCGGTGCCGGGGTCGATGCGGCGAGCCGCCCGCTGTTCCACCGCGTCGATCTCCTTGCGCAGGTACTCCTCGTCGCTCACTGGGCCGAGCACCCCGACACGGCGGGCAGCGGCGCGGGAGCCCCGAACGACGGCAGGCCCAGGCCCACGCCCGCGGTCTTGGGCTTGATGCCCGCCTCGGAGCGGTCACCGGCCTTGGTGCGGCGCCACGACAGCGGTTCGCCGTCCGCGACGAGGTAGTGCGGGGCCGCGTAGGTCACGGCGGTCTCGACGACGTCGCCGGGACGCGGGGCCGTGGCACCGGGCGTGAAGTGCACGAGCCGTCCGTCGCGGGCGCGGCCGCTCATGCGGTGGGTCTCGGCGTCGCGCTTGCCCTCGCCGGTCGCGACGAGCACCTCGACCGTGCGGCCGACCTGCTCGATGTTGAGCTGGTGGGTGATCTCGTTCTGCAGCGCGACGAGACGGTCGAAGCGTTCCTGCACGACGGCCTTCGGCAGCTGGTCGGCCAGCTCGGCGGCGGGCGTGCCGGGACGCTTGGAGTACTGGAACGTGAAGGCCGACGAGAACCTGGCCTGGCGCACCACGTCGAGCGTGCCCTGGAAGTCCTCCTCGGTCTCACCGGGGAAGCCGACGATGATGTCGGTGGTGATCGCCGCGTCCGGCATGGCCGCGCGGACCTTGTCGATGATGCCCAGGTACTTCTCGGTGCGGTACGAACGGCGCATCGCCTTGAGCACGCGGTCGGAACCGGACTGCAACGGCATGTGCAGCTGGTGGCACACGTTCGGCGTCTCGGCCATGGCGGCGATGACGTCGTCGGTGAAGTCCTTGGGGTGCGGGGAGGTGAAGCGCACGCGCTCCAGGCCCTCGATGCCACCGCAGGCGCGCAGCAGCTTGCCGAACGCGAACCGGTCGCCGAACTCGACGCCGTAGGAGTTGACGTTCTGGCCGAGCAGCGTCACCTCCAGCACGCCCTCGTCCACCAGCGCCTGCACCTCGGCGAGGACGTCGCCGGGGCGGCGGTCCTTCTCCTTGCCGCGCAGGGACGGGACGATGCAGAACGTGCAGGTGTTGTTGCAGCCCACCGAGATCGACACCCAGCCCGAGTAGGCGGAGTCGCGGGTGGCGGGCAGCGAGGAGGGGAACGTCTCCAGCGCCTCGAGGATCTCGACCTGCGCCTCCTCGTTGTGCCGCGCGCGTTCGAGCAGCACCGGCAGCGAGCCGATGTTGTGCGTGCCGAACACGACGTCGACCCACGGAGCGCGGCGGACGATCTCGCTGCGGTCCTTCTGCGCGAGGCAGCCGCCGACGGCGATCTGCATGCCGGGCTTCGCGGCCTTCTGCGGGGCGAGGTGGCCGAGGGTGCCGTACAGCTTGTTGTCGGCGTTCTCGCGGACCGCGCAGGTGTTGAAGACGACGACGTCGGCCTGCTCGTCCTCGGCTGCCTTCGCGTAGCCGGCGTCCTCCAGCAGACCGGCGAGCCGCTCGGAGTCGTGCACGTTCATCTGGCAGCCGAACGTTTTGATCGAGTACTTCTTCAGGCCTTGCGACGCGCTCACTTGGTCACCATATCCCCTGGTTAGCAGCGGTCCGCGCCACGGTTGCCACTGCTGGACCAGCTCGATCACTCAGCACACGGGCGAGGATCATCCACAGCGGCGACCCTGAGTGCACCTCAGGTGACCAGGAGTCACCGCAACCAACCTTTCGTCGGGTGCAAGCGTAGAACGCCCGCGTGGCACGATGCGCAGGTGCTGGGACGACTGCATGCCGCTGTGAGCCTGCTGACCGCCGCAACGGTTCTGACGGGGTGTGGCAGCACGCTCGAAGACGTCAAGATCACCATGGCGACGGGCCCCGAGGGTGGCGTCTACTACACGCTCGGCAAGAGCCTCGCCGACGTGTGGAGCGGACGGCTCGGCATCGCCCGCCCGCAGGTCGTGGCGACGCAGGGGTCGAAGGACAACGTCATCCGCCTGGTGAACGGGCAGGCCCAGGTCGGCTTCTCACAGGCCGACGCGGTCGACGGCGTGGAGGGCGCGTCCCAGCTGCGGGCGCTGGCACGGATGCACGACGACTACCTGCAGGTGATCGTCCGCAGCGACCTGCCGGTGACGAAGCTCAGCCAGCTCTCCGGGCTGCGCGTGTCGATCGGCGGGAAGGAGTCGGGCGTCGAGATCATCGCGCGCCGGCTGCTGAGGTCCACGAACGTCACCCCGAACGAGGTGAACCTCGGCCTCGACGGCTCGGTCCAGGCGATGCGGGACGGCAAGCTCGACGCGTTCTTCTGGTCCGGCGGACTGCCCACCAGGGCCATCACGGAGCTCACCAAGGAGATCGGGGTGCGGATGCTCGACCTGAAGGACGACCTGGGGTCCTTCCGCCAGCAGTATCCGGTGTACGGCTCGGCGACGCTGCCCGCGTCCACCTACAACCTGCAGTCCGGCCCCGTCATCACGCTCGTGGTGCGCAACTTCCTGCTCGTCACCGACAAGATGCCGGACGACGTGGCCGAAGCGCTGGTGCGGCAGCTGTTCGAGGGACAGCCCGACCTGGTGAAGGCCCACTCCGCGGCGCGGACGATCGAGCAGCGGTCGGCCATCGAGACGTCACCGGTGCCGCTGCACCCCGGCGCCATGCGCTACTACCGCGAAGCCAAGGTCTGAGCTGCGGCGCGAGCTGATATATCGCATATCACATATCGCACACGGGATACTGGATATGGCCACTCAGCCGATATATCGCATTCCACATCCGGAATCCGGTAGCCAATATGTCGCACATTGGATATTGGATATTGGATATCGGATACTGGATATCGCGGCAGTATCCGATATCCAGTATCCGATATATCAGACGGCCGGCAGCTCGACGATGACCTTCAGGCCGCCGTCCTCGGGCGATTCGAGGCGGACGGTGCCGTCGACGCGTTCCACGACGAGGCGCACGATCGACAGACCGAGTCCGGAACCGGGCACGTTCTGGTGGGCCGGACTGCGCCAGAACCGGTCCGTGGCGCGTTCGAGCTCGTCGGGTTGCAGACCGGGCCCGTGGTCCGCGACGGAAAGGCGCACGACGTCGCCGGCCTTTCGCACGTCGACCACGATCAGCGTGCCCTCGGGCGTGAACTTCAACGCGTTGTCGAGCAATGCGTCGAGCACCGTTTCGACGCCGCGCGGAGGCGCGAGGGCCATGCCGACGCGCTCACCGTCGAGCACGAGGTGGACCTCCTTGGCCGTCGCCGCCGCTTGCCAGGCCGACAGCCGCGCGGCCACCGACTTGTCGACGTCGACCGGCACCGGGTCGACCGAACTGGACTCCGCGCGGGCCATGGCGAGCAGCTCGTCGAGGATCCGGTTGAGCCGGTCGGTCTCGCTCAACGCCTCCACCTGGTGCACCTCGGCCTCGGCGTCGACGTGACCCTCCAGGTTGGACAGCCGGAGTTTCAGGGCGGTCAACGGGTTCCGCAGCTGATGCGAGGCATCGGCGACGAAGGCGCGTTGCGCGGCAAGCACATCGCTGACGTTCGCGGCCATCTGGTCGAACGACCGGGAGAGTTGCCGCAGCTCCGGAGGCCCGCTCTCCGCGCCCACCGGCGGCACCGGCCGTCCGGACACCACGGCGGCGAGGAGCTTGCCGGTCGCGTCGTCCAGCGCCTGCACCGGCCGCAACGTCCACCGCACCACCGGCAGCGCCAGCAGCACCGCGAGCGCCAGCACCAGCAGCGACGCCGCCAGCAGCAGTCCCCACCACGCCAGCACCTCGAAGCGCGTCTTGGACGTCGGCGAGAACGTGATCACCGCGCCGCGCACCTCGCCGTCCACCAGAACGGGTTCGGCGAGCACCAACTCGGTGTCACTCCAAGGCATGAACAACGGCGGCGCGACCGGCAGCCGTCCGGCCAGCGCCTTGCTCACGAGGTCCTGCACGGCGCTGTCGCCGAGCGCCAGGTCGTTGCGCGAGGCCACCAGTGCCACGGTCGGCGCGTCGCGGGCCACGACGGCCACGCCGATGTCGTAGACCTCGGTGTAGCGCTCCAGCTCGGCGCGCATCAGGCCGGGCTTGTCGTCGATCAGCGACCGCTGGGCCAGCGACGCGAACCGGCTGGTGTCGGTGAGGCGGTCGAGGAACATCTCCTGTTGTTCCGCGGCCGCCACGCCGCGTCCCAGCGGCACGCCGAGACCGACGAGCACCAGCACGATCAGCGCGAGCACCACGCCCAGCAACCGGGACCTCACGACTGGTCACCCCACCGGAAGATCCCCCGATCGAGATCATCAGAGCGAGACGCGGTCACGACGCCTGACCCAACCGGTAGCCGACGCCGCGCACGGTCTCCAACAGGGCCGGGCGGCCGAGCTTCGTCCGCAACGTGGCGACGTGAACGTCCAGCGTGCGGTTGGCTCCGGACCACGTGCGCCCCCACACCTCGGCGAGGATCCGCTCCCGCGTGCACACCGCGCCGCCCGCCGCCATCACCAGCGCGAGCACCTGGAACTCCTTGCGCGAAAGGGCGACGGGTTCACCCGCCACGGTGACTTCGTGGCGCCCCAGGTCGACCCGCACGTCGCCGGTCTCGAACACCTCCGTGGACACCGCTCCGACCCCCACCGGATCGGCACCGCGACGGCGCCGCACGGCGTGCACGCGAGCGACGAGCTCGCCCACGTCATAGGGCTTGACCAGGTAGTCGTCCGCCCCGGCGTGCAGGCCGAGGATCCGGTCGTCGATCTCCCCCCGCGCCGACACGACGATGATCGCGACGTCCGAGGCGGCTCTGATCGCACGGCACAGCGTCACGCCGTCCATGTCGGGCAGGCCGAGGTCGAGCAGCACCACGTCGACGCCCGTCAGGCGGTCGAGCGTGCCGCGGCCCGTGGCCTGCCGATCCACGTGGAAACCCCGCCTGGTCAGGGCTGGGACCAAGGCCTCGGCGACCCTGTCGTCGTCCTCGACGAGCAGCACGCGCACTTTCGCTACCTCCCGGGCAACCGATGTCTGCCTGTGACAGAGTTGAGACCCTAAGTCTTGCTCAATGTCCTGGACTGGTGTGGTGGCGGACACCTAGGTTTCCGCCAACGCCGACGACCCCAAATGGAGGACTGGATGACTGCCGCCTCTGCCCCGCCGATGATTCGTGTGGCGGGTGTGGACAAGTTCTTCGGCCCGTTGCACGTGCTCAAGAACGTGCAGCTGGAGGTGCCGAAGGGGCAGGTCGTGGTCGTGCTGGGGCCGTCGGGTTCCGGTAAGTCGACCCTGTGCCGGACCATCAACCGTCTCGAACCGATTGATTCCGGTGTCATCGAGGTGGACGGGCAGCCTCTTCCCGCCGAAGGAAAGGAACTGGCACGCCTGCGCGCCGATGTCGGCATGGTGTTCCAGTCGTTCAACCTTTTCGCGCACAAAACCATCGTCGAGAACGTCATGCTCGCTCCGGTGAAGGTGCGCAAGACCCCGGCGGCCGACGCCCGCAAGACCGCGATGGAGCTGCTGGAGCGGGTCGGGATCGCCAACCAGGCCGACAAGTTCCCGGCTCAGCTCTCCGGTGGGCAGCAGCAGCGTGCGGCGATCGCCCGCGCGCTCGCGATGAAGCCCAAGGTCATGTTGTTCGACGAGCCCACGTCCGCGCTCGACCCGGAGATGGTCCAGGAGGTCCTGGACGTCATGACGGGCCTGGCCAAGGACGGCATGACGATGCTCGTCGTCACGCACGAGATGGGCTTCGCCCGCAAGGCCGCGGACCGGGTGATCTTCATGTCCGACGGCGAGGTCGTCGAGGACTCCACCCCGGAAGAGTTCTTCTCGGCCCCGAAGTCCAACCGCGCGAAGGACTTCCTTGGCAAGATCCTGACTCACTAGTAGTCAGCCCACTTACGGACGAATGGCAGGAGAAGGACGATGAGGGTTCGCACCCTTGCGGCGGTGCTGCTGACGGGCGCACTGGCCCTGACCGCGTGTGGCAAGGAGGGCAGCCCGACCGACCAGGGCGCGCCCGCCGGCCTCTTCGAGGTCGCCAAGGACGTCAAGGTCGACGGCTCACCCACGTTCGAGAAGGCCAAGGCGCGCGGAAACCTCGTCATCGGTGTCAAGGAGGACCAGCCCGGCCTGGGTTACAAGGACCCGACGACGAACAAGTACAGCGGCTTCGACATCGACATCGCGCGCCTGATCTCCGCGAAGCTGGGCTTCGACCCCGAGAAGATCCAGTTCAAGACGATCCAGTCCGCCGCGCGCGAGCAGGCGCTGATCAACGGTGACGTCGACTACTACGTCGGCACCTACACGATCAACGCCGGCCGCAAGGAGAAGGTCAGCTTCGCCGGCCCGTACTTCGTCGCCGGTCAGGACCTGCTGGTGAAGAAGGACAACAACGACATCACCGGCAAGGACACGCTCAAGGGCAAGAAGGTCTGCTCGGTGACCGGCTCCACGCCGGCCAAGCGCATCAAGGACGAGAAGCTGACGGAGCCGGGCGGCAGCGTCGAGGAGTTCCAGGGCTACTCGCAGTGCGTCACCAAGCTGCTCAACGGTGAGGTCGACGCGGTCACCACGGACGACGCGATCCTCAAGGGCTACGCGGCCGCCGAGGACGGCAAGCTGAAGGTCGTGGGCAAGCCGTTCTCCAAGGAGCCGTACGGCATCGGCCTGCCCAAGGAGGACAAGGCCCTGCGCGACAAGGTGAACGACATCCTGCAGGCGTCGCTGGACGACGGCACCTGGAAGAAGATCTACGACGGCACCCTGGGCAAGTCGGGTTCGTCCGCGGAGAAGCCGACGATCGACCGGTACTGACGGTCTGCCATGTGGCCGGTGGATCCCGCGCGGATCCGCCGGCCGTTCCTTTGAAAGCGGACGACGGCAAGGAAACCGATGAGCGTCCTCACCAACCACCTACCCCTGTTCCTGGAGTTGTTCGGACGGACACTCCAGCTGTTCGCGATCTCCGCTGTGCTGTCGCTGGTGCTCGGCACGCTTCTCGCGGCACTGCGGGTCAGCCCAGTGCCGGTGTTCCGGGGCATCGGCACGCTCTACGTCACGGTCCTGCGCAACACACCGTTGACGCTGGTGTTCGTGTTCTTCGTCTTCGCGTACCCGCTGCTGGACATCCTGAAGATCGAGAACTACACCGCGGCCGTGGTGTCGTTGACGCTCTACACGGCGGCGTTCGTCTGCGAGGTCGTGCGGTCGGGCATCAACACCGTGCCGGTCGGCCAGGCCGAGGCCTCCCGCGCGCTCGGTCTCACATTCCTTCAGATGCTGGGCAACGTGGTGCTGCCGCAGGCGTTGCGATCGGTGGTGCCGCCGATGACGAGCACGATGATCGCGTTGCTGAAGAACACGACGGTCGCATCGGGCTTCGCCGTCGCCCAGGCGGGCAACATCCGTGACTCGCTGTCGGAGCAGGGTGAGAACGTCCTGTTCGGACTCCTGTGGGTGGCGCTCGGGTTCGTCATCCTGGTCATGCCGCTGACGTACGTCCAGCAGGTCTTCGAGAAGCGGTGGAGCGTGGCCCGATGAGCATGGTGCTGTTCGACGTTCCCGGCCCGAAGGCCCGAGTCCGTCACAAGGTCATGGCCGTGGCCGGCATCGCGGCGGTGCTCGCCGCGGTGGTGTACGTGGTGATGCGGTTCGTCACCACCGACCAGTTCTCCGCCCGCAGGCTGGACTGGCTCAACTACAAGCAGATCCAGCTGTCCATGGTCGAGGCCATCGGCAACACGCTCAGCGCGTTCGCCGTCGGCGCGGTGCTGGCGCTCACGTTCGGCGCGATCTTCGCGGCGGCCCGGTTGTCCGACCACCGGTGGGTGCGCACGCCCGCCGCGGTGATCGTCGAGGTCTTCCGCGCGATCCCGCTCGTGATCATGATGTTCTTCTTCTACTACGGCCTTCCCGTGGCCGGGGTGAAGCTGACCGCGTTCACGTCCGTCGTGTTGAGCCTGATGCTCTACAACGGCTCTGTGCTCGCGGAGATCTTCCGCGCGGGCATCAACTCGCTGCCGAGGGGCCAGAGCGAGGCGGCGTACGCGCTGGGCATGCGCAAGACCCAGGTGATGACGCTCGTGCTGCTGCCGCAGGCGTTGCGCGCCATGCTGCCGACCATCATCAGCCAGCTCGTGGTGCTGTTGAAGGACACCGCGCTCGGCTTCCTCATCACGTTCGAGGAGCTGCTGAGGTGGGGCACGCGCATCGGTGGTGACGCGCCGAACTTCGGCCGCCCGATGATCTCGGTGATGATCGTGGTCGCCCTGATCTACATCGGACTGTGCCTGCTGCTGACGTGGCTGGCGACCTACCTGGAGAAGCGCAACCGCCGCAACAAGAAGGTCATTCACGTCGACGCCGACGACATCCCCGAGATGGCACCGGCCTAGCTCGTGTGAACCCTGCGAAACGGGGCGTGTCCGACGCGGACACGCCCCGTTTCGCGTTTCAGGAGTAGACGTTCCAGTCGACGACGCCGCGCCAGTCCTGCTCGCTGCCCACGACGGCGAGGTGGAACGTGGTGCCCGCGCGGAAGTTCGAGCCGATGCGCCGCCGGGCGCGATCCCCCGCGGGAAACAGGACAGGACTGCCCGCCACCCGCTGGTCGCCGTCGCGGTACCACCGGATCTCCAGGTCGACGGGACTGGACGTGACCCGCAGGTAGACGTCCGAGCCGTCGGCGGTGATCGTGCGCGCGGCGAGCAGGTCATCCGATGCTGTTCGCATGCTGCGGAACCTAGCGGCGCGAGGGGAAGCCGGTCGTCTCACGAACAGTGGATCTCTCGTCAACTTTCGCGGTACGCTTCGGGTTGGGGGGATCTACCGCGGTGACGTCACATGAGTGAGGGACATTGTGACGTGCGTGCTCGTTGTCGACGACCAGCCGTTGTTCAGAGCCGGACTGGTCGCCTTGTTGAACGCCACACCGGACATGACCGTCGTCGGCGAGGCCGCGGACGGTGACACCGCCGTGCGGCTGGCCGAGTCGTCCCAGCCGGACGTCATCCTGCTCGACATCCGCCTGCCGGGGCTGGCGGCGCTCAAACGCGTCGCGACCACCGCGCGGCTGCTCGTGCTGACGACGTTCGACCTGGACGAGTACGTCCACGAGGCACTGCGGCTGGGTGCCGCCGGGTTCGTGCTGAAGGAGTCCGAGCCCGCCCGCCTGCTGGCCGCGATCAACGCGGTGGCGTCCGGCGAGATGCAGTTCAGCCCCACCGTGATGCGCCGGCTCGTCGAGGCGTACCTCAGGGGCGAGACGGCCGCTGCCTCACCGTGGGGTTCGGTCGGCCTGGACGAGCTGACCGACCGCGAACGCGAGGTGCTGCGGCTCGTCGGCACCGGGCTGACGAACACCGCGATCGCGACCAGGCTGAGCGTCACCGAGGGCACGGTGAAGACGCATCTCAACCGCGTGATGACGAAGCTGCGGCTGACCAGCCGGGCGCAGGCCGTGGTGATGGCCTACGAGTCCCGGCTGGTCGTGCCGCAGGCGGTCGCTAGGACCGCTTGAACAGCTTGTTGCCGAGCCAGACGATCGGGTCGTACTTGCGGTCCGCGACGCGCTCCTTCATCGGGATGAGCGCGTTGTCGGTGATGTGGATGTGCTCGGGGCACACCTCGCTGCAGCACTTGGTGATGTTGCAGTACCCGAGGCCGTGCTCGTCCTGCGCCTGGTCGACGCGGTCGGCCGTGTCGAGCGGGTGCATCTCCAGCTCCGCCACCCGCATCAGGAACCGCGGTCCCGAGAACGCCTCCTTGTTCTCCTCGTGGTCACGCACCACGTGGCAGGTGTTCTGGCACAGGAAGCACTCGATGCACTTGCGGAACTCCTGCGAGCGCTCGACGTCGACCTGCTGCATCCGGTACTCGCCCGGCGCCAGGTCCTTCGGCGGCGCGAACGACGGGACCTCGCGCGCCTTGGTGTAGTTGAAGGACACGTCGGTGACGAGGTCGCGGATGATCGGGAACGTCCGCATCGGCGTGACCGTGATCGTCTCCGACTCCTCGAAGACCGACATCCGGGTCATGCACATCAGCCGCGGCCGCCCGTTGATCTCCGCCGAGCACGACCCGCACTTGCCCGCCTTGCAGTTCCACCGCACCGCGAGGTCCGGCGCCTGCGTGGCCTGCAGCCGGTGGATGATGTCGAGCACGACCTCACCCTCGTTGACCTCGACGGTGAAGTCCTCCAGGCCGCCACCGGAGTCGTCACCGCGCCACACCCGGAACTTCCCCTGGTAGCTCATGACAACTCCTCGGCGGTGAGGTACTTCTCCAGCTCGGCGCGGTCGAACAGGTCCAGCAGGTCGTGACGGATCGGGATCTGCGGTTTCTCCTCGACGGTCACCCTGAGACCGTCTTCGGCACCGGAGACGTTGCACACCAACAGCTTCCGTCGCCACTCGGCGTCCATCGACGGGTAGTCGTCACGGGTGTGCCCGCCACGGGACTCGGTGCGCAGCAGTGCCGCCTTCGCCACGCACTCCGACACCAGCAGCATGTTGCGCAGGTCGAGTGCGAGGTGCCAGCCGGGGTTGAACTGCTGGTGCCCCTCGACCGTCAGCGACCGGGCGCGCTCCTTGAGCTTCTCCAGCCGCTGCAACGCTTCCTCCATCTCGCCGGCACGGCGGATGATGCCGACGAGGTCGTTCATCGACTGCTGCAGCTCCATGTGCAGCGTGTACGGGTTCTCGCCGCCTTCGTGCTGGAACGGCTTGAGCGCCGTCGCGCGGGCCTCGGTGACGGACTCCTCCGAGACCACCGGACGGGCCTCCAGCGTCCGCACGTACTCCGCGGCACCCGCGCCCGCCCTCCGGCCGAACACGAGCAGGTCCGACAACGAGTTCCCGCCCAGGCGGTTCGAGCCGTGCATGCCACCGGACACCT
The DNA here is from genome assembly GCF_040609115.1 of Lentzea sp. NPDC004782. NCBI lineage: Bacteria > Bacillati > Actinomycetota > Actinomycetes > Pseudonocardiales > Pseudonocardiaceae > Lentzea > Lentzea sp. NPDC004782. The sequence goes on along the minus strand of NZ_JBEXJN010000022.1, from coordinate 127,390 downwards.
CACCGGCGGCGTAGAGCCCTGCCACCGAAGAGGATCCGGTGTCCGGGTCGACCTCGACACCGCCCATGACGTAGTGGCACGTCGGGCCGACCTCCATCGGCTGCGCGGTGATGTCGACGTCCGCCAGCTCCTTGAACTGGTGGTGCATCGACGGCAGCCTGCGCCGGATCTCCTCCGCGGGCAGCCGCGTCGACACGTCGAGGAAGACGCCGCCGTGGGGTGACCCGCGCCCGGCCTTGACCTCGGAGTTGATCGCGCGTGCCACCTCGTCGCGCGGCAGCAGCTCCGGTGGGCGCCGGTTGTTGGCCTGGTCGGTGTACCAGCGGTCGGCTTCTTCTTCGTTGTCGGCGTACTTGTCCTTGAACACCTCGGGGATGTAGTCGAACATGAACCGCTTGCCGTCGGAGTTGCGCAGCACGCCACCGTCACCGCGCACGGACTCGGTGACGAGGATGCCCTTGACCGACGGCGGCCAGACCATCCCGGTGGGGTGGAACTGGATGAACTCCATGTTGATCAGCGAGGCGCCCGCGCGCAGTGCGAGCGCGTGGCCGTCGCCGGTGTACTCCCAGGAGTTCGAGGTGACCTTGAACGACTTGCCGATGCCGCCGGTCGCGAGGATCACCGCGGGTGCCTCGAACAGCACGAACCGCCCGGACTCGCGCCAGTAGCCGAACGCGCCGGCGATGCGGTCCCCGTCCTTGACGAGGTCGGTGACGGTGAACTCCTGGAACACCCGCAGGCGTTCCTCGTAGTCGCCGAACTCCTTGAAGTCCTCCTGCTGCAACGACACGATCTTCTGCTGCAGCGTGCGGATCAGTTCGAGACCGGTGCGGTCACCGACGTGCGCGAGCCGCGGGTACTCGTGGCCGCCGAAGTTGCGCTGCGAGATCCGGCCGTCCTTGGTGCGGTCGAACAACGCGCCGTAGGTCTCCAGCTCCCAGACCCGTTGCGGTGCCTCCTGCGCGTGCAGCTCGGCCATCCGCCAGTTGTTGAGGAACTTGCCGCCGCGCATGGTGTCGCGGAAGTGCACCTGCCAGTTGTCGCTCGAGTTCACGTTGCCCATGGCCGCGGCGATGCCACCCTCGGCCATCACCGTGTGGGCCTTGCCGAACAACGACTTGCAGAGCACAGCCGTGCGCATGCCGTGCTCACGGGCCTCGATCGCGGCACGCAACCCGGCACCACCCGCGCCGATCACGAGAACGTCGAACGAATGCCTTTCCAGCTCGGGCAAAACCACTCCTTAGTTGATGAAGCGGAGGTCGGAGATCGTTCCCGAGGCGACCAGCGCGACGTAGAGGTCGGTGAGGCAGACGAAGATCAGCGAGGTCCACGCCAGCAGCATGTGCCGGTTGTTCAGCTTCGAGATCTGCGTCCACATCCAGTACCGGACCGGGTGCTTGGAGAAGTGCTTGAGCCGCCCGCCCGCGATGTGGCGGCACGAGTGGCACGACAGCGTGTACGCGCCCAGCAGGCCCACGTTGACGAGCAGGATGATGTTGCCCAGGCCGACGCCGGTGCCGAACGCGACGATCGCGTCGTAGATGTTGATCAGCAGCAGGATCGAGGCCGCGTAGAAGAAGTAGCGGTGCAGGTTCTGCGCGATCAACGGGAACCGCGTCTCACCGGTGTACTTGCTGTGCGGCTCGGCCACGGCGCACGCGGGCGGTGACGCCCAGGCGGCCCGGTAGTAGGCCTTGCGGTAGTAGTAGCAGGTGATCCGGAATCCCAGCAGGAACGGGATGATCACCACCGGCGGCGTGAGGAACCCCGGCAGCGCGGGCAGCGGCTGGCCGAAGTGCGAGGCCGCGGGCAGACACTCCTCACTCAGACAGGGCGAGTACATCGGTGTGAGGTAGTGGTACTGGTCAACCCAGTAGTAGTCCCCCTGGAACGTGCGGAACGCCGCGTAGATCGAGATGAGCAGCAGGCCGACGAAGGTCGTCAGCGGCGGCAACCACCATCGGTCCGTGCGCAGAGTCCTGGCGGCGATCTCTGCCCTCGCCATTACTCACCTTTCTGGGGGTCCACGCCGTTGTGAACGAACGCTGTCCGAAGACAAACAGGCACGGCCCCCGCGGTCTGCGAGGGCCGTGATGTCGGATCGGGTCAGGTCCGGTGGCGGTACCCACCGAGTCCTTCGTCGTCCGCGTCCTTCCACAACGACTCGTCGTAGGGCGTGTCGGGCACGACCACGACCTCGCGTTCCACCTGAGGTGCTTCGCGCTGCCTCGGGGTGCTGAGGTCGACGAGTTCGGTGGCGTCGATGTCCATGCGTTCTACGTCGTTGGCGAGGCGCTGGACAGCTGCCACGTCGCCGTACCTGGCACGCAGCGAGCTGACGCAGTGCCGCATCTGACCGATGACCCGGCGCAGTTCGACGATCTCCGTGGACGTCATGGGGACACCTCCGTTCCAAGGTCGTGCCCCGCACTCTGCCCAATCTCAAGCCATGTGACAAGCACCACACGCCAAGATTCGAAACTGGACTCTTCCCAGCTACTGAATCGTTTTTGTGTCTACGACCAGCCATGACTTACTGTGTGTGGCGTCACGCCCGTCTGTGGGACGCCACCGTTGTCGTCTCGTAAGGGCCCCACCACGGCCCGTGATGACCCGGAGACTCACCATGAGCGACCTGCATCCCGTACTGACAGAGGTCACACGCCGAATCGCCGCCCGCAGCGCCGACTCCCGTCGTGTGTACCTCGAACGTGTGGCCGCAGCGGCGCAGGACGGCACGTCCCGGTCCGGCTTCGCGTGCAGCAACCTGGCGCACGGCTTCGCCGGGATCACCGGCGGCGACAAGGCGGCACTGCGGGCGCTGCGCAAGTCCAACGTCGCGATCGTCTCGTCCTACAACGACATGCTGTCCGCCCACCAGCCGTTCCAGGAGTACCCGGCGTGGATCAAGGACGCGGTCCGGGCGGCCGGCGGCGTGTCCCAGTTCGCGGGCGGCGTGCCCGCGATGTGCGACGGCATCACCCAGGGCCGTGACGGCATGGAGCTGTCGCTGTTCAGCCGCGACGTCATCGCCATGTCCACCGGCGTGGCCCTGTCGCACGAGATGTTCGACGCCGCCGTGCTCCTCGGCGTGTGCGACAAGATCGTGCCGGGCCTGCTGATCGGCGCCCTGTCGTTCGGTCACCTGCCGTCGATCCTCGTGCCCGCGGGCCCGATGGCGTCCGGCTTGTCGAACAAGGAGAAGGCCCGCGTCCGGCAGCTCTACGCGGAGGGCAAGGCCACGCGCGAGGACCTGCTGGAGGCCGAGGCCGCCTCGTACCACTCCCCCGGCACCTGCACGTTCTACGGCACCGCGAACTCGAACCAGATGGTCGTCGAGGTCATGGGCCTGCACCTGCCGGGCGCCTCGTTCGTGCCACCGGGCACCGGTTTGCGGCGTGCCCTCACCGAGTACGCGGGCCGCCGCGCGGTCGAGATGGCCAAGGGCGAGGGCTACACGCCGATCGCGCACATCGTCGACGAGAAGGCCGTGGTCAACGGCGTCGTGGCGCTGCTGGCGACCGGCGGCTCCACCAACCACACGATGCACCTGGTCGCCATCGCCGCCGCCGCGGGGATCGAGCTGAGCTGGGACGACCTCAACGACCTGTCCGCGGTCGTGCCGCTGCTGGCCCGCGTCTACCCGAACGGCAGCGCCGACATCAACCACTTCCAGGCCGCCGGCGGCGTGCAGTTCGTGGTCGGCACGCTGCTGGACGCCGGTCTGCTGCACAACGACGTCAACACCGTCGTCGGCCACGGCCTCGACCGCTACCGCCAGGAACCGATGCTGGCCGACGGAGAGCTGATCTGGGTGGACGGTCCCGGCCGCTCCCTGGACCTCGACGTGCTGCGCCCGGCCTCCGCCCCGTTCGCCGCCGACGGCGGCCTGCGCATGCTGTCGGGCAACCTCGGCCGCTCGGTCATCAAGGTCTCCGCGGTGGCCCCGGAGAACCACGTCGTCGAGGCCCCCGCCCGCGTGTTCACCACGCAGGAGGCGTTCCAGGAGGCCTTCAAGGCAGGCGAGCTCGACCGCGACGTGGTCGTCGTCGTCCGCCAGCAGGGCCCGCAGGCCAACGGCATGCCCGAGCTGCACAAGCTGACCCCGCCCCTCGGCGTGCTGATGGACCGCGGCTACAAGGTGGCCTTGGTGACCGACGGCCGCATGTCCGGCGCCTCGGGCAAGATCCCCGCCGCCATCCAGCTGACCCCGGAGGCCGCGGTCGGCGGCCCGCTCGGCCGGGTCCGCGACGGCGACGTCATCCGGCTCGACGCCACGGCCGGCACCCTCGAGGTCCACGTCTCCGCCGAGGAGCTCGCCTCCCGCCCGCTCGTCGACTTCCCGCCGACCGGCCGCGAGTGGGTCGGCACCGGCCGCGAGCTGTTCGCCGCCCTGCGCCGTACCGTCGGACCTGCCGACCGCGGCGCGACGGTGTTCGGCCCCATCACCGCCGACCACTTCGCCCCGGTCACGCACCACTGACCGAACCTCGCACCTGCAATATGTTGGCCCGACACCACCGCTGACCTGCTCTTTAGCAATGAGACTTTTGACTTCGTCGTCAAAGGACCCGTTGCAAAGGTGCGGCGAAGCCCGACCAGCCCGCCCCAGCCGCCCCGCCCATCCACCTTTGCAATGAGTCTTTTGACTTCGTCCGCAAACGTTTTTTGCATCCGGTGGGCGGAGCGGAGGCGTGGCGATATGCGATATATCGGTTTTCGATCAAGGAGAGCAGCAGTGACCAACGGTGACAATCTTCGGGTGACCACCGGCGCGGACCTCCTCACCCTGTCGCCTGTCATCCCCGTCGTCGTGGTCGACGACGCCGACCACGCGGTGCCGCTCGCCCAGGCCCTGCTGCGCGGTGGCGTCCGCGTCATCGAGCTCACGCTGCGCACTCCGGCCGCGCTCGCCGCGATCGAGAACGTCGCGCGGGAGGTACCGGAGATCGTGATCGGCGCGGGCACCGTCACGGCGCCCGAGCACGCCGAACAGGCCGCGAAGGCGGGGGCGGCGTTCCTCGTCACGCCCGGCACGACCGACCGGGTGCTCGACGCCGCCGACGCGACCGGGCTGCCGTACCTGCCGGGCGCGGCGACGGTGTCCGAGGTGCTGCGGCTGGCCGAGCGCGGGCTGACCGCGCTGAAGTTCTTCCCGGCCGAGGCGGCCGGCGGGGTGGACTACCTCAAGTCGATCGGCGGGCCGGTTCCGCACGTGCGGTTCTGCCCGACCGGCGGCATCACGCCGCAGACCGCGCCGAGCTACCTCGCGCTGGCGAACGTCGGCTGCGTCGGCGGTTCGTGGCTGGCGCCCAAGGACGCGCTCGCGAAGGGCGACTGGGACCGCGTCGAGACCCTCGCCCGTGAGGCGTCCCAGCTCGGGTAACCGGCGTCACGAACCGAAAATTCGCTCCACAGTGCGAGACCGGCGTCCCGCCAGGTTGGATTCTTCACCCAACCGGAGGTGACGCCGGTCTCGAATTGACAGAGGTTTGAGAAGAAGTGAACTCCCGCATCGCCGACTGAGATTTCTCCTGGAATAACTCCGAACTCCGCAGTGTCACACTGGCTCGTTGCAATGACGCACGAGAGAGGAGCGGGTGTGCCTGTCCAGGAAACCGACGTGGCGGGGTTGGTCGGCGAGCAGCTGACCATGTCGGCTTTCAACCAGCTTTCCGGCAGTCTGGGTGGTTATTCGTTCGTCAAGGTGGTCGTCGACCGGCACCGCGGCACGATCCACTTCCTGAACAACGCGCGCCACGAGTTCCACGCGATCTACATCGGCCAGGAGATCCTGGGCATCGCCGAGGAGGAGGTGCGCGCGCGGATCGACGAGTTCAACCAGAGCTTCTACCACGCCGCTGACCGGCGGTTCTTCCTCGGCATCCTGTCGTTGCACGAGCGCGAGGACAAGCGCATGTTCTCGCTGGAGACGGTCGAGGTCGACACCATGTCGGCCGACATGATCGAGTTCTTCTACGCCGAGGTGCGCAGGAGCGTCGACACCGCCGTTCCGTTGTTCTTCAAGCCCGCCAACCACCTTCAGGAACAGGCGGTCGCCGAGCTTCCGGTGGAAAGGCTTCCACGGATCCTGGCGCACGAATTGTTCTCCACGGCGGAGTTCGTGGCGTTGAATCCGGGCACGGCGAAGGGCCGTCTGCGCGCATTCCGCACCGAGCAGGAGTACCGGGAGAACTCGCTGGAGTGGTTCGACATCGTGGTGATGCACCGCGTTCCGGACGACATTCCCAGGCTGGCCGGCATCATCAACGCGAGCCACACCACTCCGCTGTCGCACACGAACGTCCTGGCGACCGGGTGGTCCATTCCGAACGCCATCCAGCTCGGCGCGTTCGACCTGATCGACCGCGAGAACCTCGACGGCCAGTGGGTCGAGTACGAGGTGTCGCCGAAGAGCGCGGCGGTCGGTCTGCGGCTCATCGACGAGCCGCAGGACCTCGGCCAGCGCCCCGCCTGGTACGCGCAGCGCATCACGCTGGAGGAGCCCGAGGACACCTACAACCCGATCCTCGACCTCGCCAGGATCCGCCACCACGACAGTCACCGTTACGGCACCAAGGCCGCGAACCTCGGCGAGCTGCACCACGTGCTCGCGGAGGGGTCGCGGCGCATGCTCGGCTTCTTCTCGGTGCCGCGCCCGCCGCGCGACAACCTCATGCCCTACCTGGCGAAGCTGCTCGGCACCGACGACGACCTGCTCGCCGCCGCCCAGCAGCTGCTCGCGGAACGGGTGCGGGTGCCGCGCGGCGTGGCCCTGCCGTTCTCGATGCACCAGGGCTTCCTGGAGTCGTCGCCGAAGATCCAGCAGGCCATCGGCAAGCTGAAGATGGCGCTGGAGCTCAACGCCCGCGAGATCGAACCGCTGTGCGTGGAGCTGCAGCGGCTGATCCGCAAGACCCGCGTGCCGGACTACCTGCTGTCCGAACTGGACAGCGCGATCGTCGAGAACCTGGCGGGCGTGCGGACGTTCGTGGTGCGCAGCTCGTCGAACGCCGAGGACCTGGCCGGGTTCTCCGCCGCGGGCATCTACGAGTCGTACAACCACGTCACGACCGCCGAGAAGATCGTGGAGTCGGTCAAGGAGGTGTGGGCCTCGCTCGTCTCCGCGCGCAGCGTGCGGCTGCGGCAGCAGGCGGGCATCTCGCTCGACGACTGCTTCATGGGCGTCGTCGTCCAGGAGCAGGTCGACGCGGACTTCGGCGGCGTCATGGTCACCACGAACCCCATGAACCGCAACGACTTCCGCAACGTCTACATCAACGTCTCGCCGAACGTCACGGACGTCGTCGAAGGCTCGAAGCAACCGATGCAGTACCTGTACTCCACTGTGGAGGGTGGTGGCCGCACGGTCTCGCTGGGTGACGCGAAGGAGGACCTCAGCACCAAGGCGCACGCGCAGCTGCAACGCCTCGCGATCGTCGGACGGTTGCTGCAGGCGCACTTCTCGCCGGACTACACGTTCGACTCGCCCGTCGACATCGAGTGGCTCGCCACCGACGAAGTCCTGTACGTCCTGCAGCTGCGGCCGTACTCGATCTGATGCTGGGTCTTCGCGTACCGGCGACTCCGGATGTGGCGCGTGCCGTCCGCCTGACGTACGGCTTCCAGTTCTTCTTCGGGCTGCTGCTGTGGATCCCGATCTTCTACGAGTACCAGAAGCAGCTCGGGCTGAGCGACGCCGAGATCTTCGGCATCCAGTCGATCTACTACATCGCGTTCTGCCTCATGGAGATCCCGACCGGCATGGTCGCGGACCGCTTCGACTACCGCACGTCGTTGTGGCTGGGCGCGAGCGTGCTCGTCGTGGCGAACCTGGTGCCGGTGCTCGCCGGCAACTACACCGGGTTCCTCGTCCACTTCCTGCTGATCGCGCTGGCGAGGTCGTTGATCTCGGGCGCTCAGAGCGCGTATCTGTACGAGTACCTCAACGCGCACAACGCCGGCCACCTCTACCTCAAGGTCGAGGGCGTCGGACGGTCGTACAGCCTGGTCGGCAAGATCGTGTACTGGCCGGTGATCGGTCTGCTGATGCAGTGGAACATGCCGTCGCCGTACTGGCTCACCGCGGTCAACGCGGCGGTCGCCGTCGTCCTCGCGCTGAAACTGCCGCCGATCCCCGGCTGGCAGAAGCCGGAGGGCAGGACGTCCAAGCTGCTCGCGGGCGTCGGCGGCGCGTTCGGCGCCTTGAAGAAGTCGCGCTGGCTGGTCCTGCTCATGGTCCAGGGCATCGCGATGTTCACGCTGGTGCGGATCCTGCAGGTGAACCTGTTCCAGCCGGTGCTGGAGTCGAAGCACGTCTCGGTCACCTGGTACGGCTCGGTGCTCGCCGCGATGACGATCTTCGAGGCCGTCGCGGCCGCCCGGCCGCACTGGCTGTCGACGAGGATCGGGCCCGCGAAGTCGGTGTTCCTGCTGACCGTCGTGATGGCGTTGTCGATCGGTTTCATCGTGCCGTCCGGCGGCATCGTGACGATCGTGTTGCTGTGCCTGTTCTCCGTGACGGCGGGCATGAGCTTCCCCATCCAGAAGAAGCTGCTCAACGACGCCATCCCGGATTCCCGTTACCGCGCAACGCTGCTGTCGATGGAGTCCATCATGGACCGTGCGGTGTGCGCGGTCGTCGCCGTCGCACTCGGCGCCTACCTCGCCGGCGGGCGGCTCAACGAGTTCCTGGTGCTCTCGTCGGTCGTCACGGTGATCCTGATGGCGTTGCTCGCGGGTCTGCTGGTCGCCGTCAGGACCACAAGGCGGCGACGAGCTCAGCTCGCCCGTTGATGCCGAGCTTGCGGTAGGCGCTCGACAGGTGCAGCTCCACCGTGCGACGGGTCAGGTGCAGGGTCTCGGCGATCTGCCGGTTCGTCAGGCCCTGCACCGCCATCCGCGCGACGCGGTTCTCCTGCTTGGTCAGGCCCTGCACCTGGTCGTCCTCGTCGCGGACCTCGTCGCCCGCGAGTTTGGCCAACGGGTGCGCGCTGAGCTGGCGGGCGAGCTCGAACGCGCGGCGCAGGTGCGGGGCGGCGGCCTCGGTGCGCCCCTTGCGGCGCAGGTGGTGCCCGAGCCAGTACAACGACTGGGCGTGCAGCAGCCGGTGCGGTGACGAGGCGAGAAGCTGTTCCGCCTCGGCGAGGACGTCCACGTCGTCGGTGCTGATGCCGACGCTCATCAACGCGGTCCCGATCACCCTCGTGGAACCCCACCGCTTGGCCAGGTCCAGCTCCTCGTGCGCAAGCCTGGCAGCGTCGTCGCGGTTGCCCATCGCGAGGTACGCGCGCACGGCGTGGTGCCGCCACGGCATCAGCGCGGGGTTCGGCATCTCGCGCGCGGCGAGCCGCCGACCGGCCTCCAGCAGGTCCTCCAGCGCACCCTCCGCGTGGCACGAAGCGAGCTTGAGCCGGCCTCGGGTGTAGACGACGTTGATGTGCTGCAGCAGGTCGCCGTCCTCGGTGACCAGCGGTGCCGCCTCGTCGAACTGCCCCATCTCGATGCACACCTCGGCGAGCTTCGCCGTCGCCAGCAGCACCGCGGGACACTCCGTGTTGCCCGTCAGGACCGGTGGCGTCAGGAACGTGTAGGCGCGCGCGAGATCACCGCTGTTGTGGAAGGCGGCGGCACGAGCGATCATGCTCAGCATTCCGCGGCGCAGGTGCGGGTCGTGCGAGACCGGCGCGGTGCTGTGCGTGAGCCAGAACTTGTTGATGTGCTGCGGATCGTCGGCGAGCACCGGCACCAGGAACGTGAAGAGGTACGGCTCGCCGAAGGCGTCGACCCACTCGCCGTCGAGCGCCTCCAGCGCGTGCTGGACGGCGTCGGCGGACGAGTCGCCGCTGCGGGCGTGGCCCACCGCGAGCAACGCCGACCGCGCGCGGCGCAGGTTCGGGTCCTTCGGGATGTCGCCGATGAGGTCGTCGTAGTACTTGCCCGCGCAGTTGGCCATCCGCGCGTCGCGGTTGGCGGCGAGGAGGTAGGTGGTGCAGACGATGTTCCAGACCGTGTCGCGGTCCTCCGGCAGCAGGCGGGCGACCATCATGATCGCCAGCGAGACCGCGAAGTGCGCGTCCGAGCCGGTGCACATGTTCCGGATCAACGACAGCGCGACGTCCGCGGCGAGATGCGGGTCCTCGCAGGCGGTCAGCGCGTCGCGGACGCGGTCGCGGCCGTTCCTGTTGTCCTTCAGATGTTCGGCGTGGCCGAGCTCGACCTCGATCGCCAGGCGGTCCTCTTCGGACAGGTGTTCCTCGAGCGCCCGTTCCAGGTGTTCGACGCCGCCGACCTCGCGCAGCAGGTCGACCGACCACGGCAGGCGGACGGACCTGGCCTTCAGCACGTGCTCGGCGACGCGTTCGTCGGGGGCGTCGGACTCGAACAGCAGCCAGGCGGCGCGGGCGTGCGCCGCGGACCGGACCGCGACCGGCATGTCGGCGAGGATGCTGTTGCGCACGAACGGGTACCGGAACGTCAACGGGTCGGTGTCGGCGAGCACGCCGAGGCGGACGAGCGTGTCGACGGCGGGCAGCGCGTCGAACCCGGTGAGCGCGGACAGGAGTTCGAGACCGGCGTCACCGTCGAGCACCGCGGCGGACCTCGCGACCTCGGCGGCACCGGTGTACTCGCGCAGCCGCATGCCGATCATCTCGCCGACGGCGGCCGAACCCTCGCCTTCCTCGCGCAGCAAGGCCTGCAACAGGTACGGGTTGCCGCCGGTGAGCTCGTGGCAGCGTTGCGGGTCCCGGTCCGGGTAGTTCGCGGTGAGCTGCGCGATGGCCGTGACGTCGAGGCCGTCGAGATCGATGCGGTGCGGGTGGGCGCCGGCGATCTCGGGCAGCGTCACCTCGTCCGTGGACAGGTAGCCCTGGGAGGCACCGAGAGCGATGACGACCGGCATGTCCTGCAGCCGGGGCCGCAGGTAGGCGAGCGCGCGCTTGGAGAACGTGTCGGCGACGTGGACGTCGTCGACGACCATCAGGATCGGCGCCTTGCGGGCGGAGCAGGCGGCGCGCGCGTACAGCTCCTCCAGGTCGCGTTCGTTCGCGAGGCACGGTGCGAGCTGACGGACGACAGCGCCCGGCAGGTGGCTTTCCAGACGCGCGCTCTTGGCCAGGCGCACCGTGAAGCCGCGCGCCCTCGCCTCGGCCGTGAACGCGTCGAGCAACGCGGACTTGCCGATGCCGAAGCCTCCGGTGACGACCACGCACGAGGCCGTTCCCTGCAACGCGTCGTCCAGCAAACGCCCGAGAGCTGCGAGTTCCGCATCCCGGCCGAGCAGTGGAGATGTCACCTCTGCCTACCCTTGCCTTCGGTACCGAGAGGACCGCAGGTCGAACGTTTCGGTGTTCCTTCGGTGAGGACCGTAAAGACCTGCGCTTCCCCGTCGGGCAAACTTACCCACAGGTAACGGTTAACGAAACTGTGAGCTGTGCGGGAGAGCGCGATGATCTGGGCCGGGCTGGTGCGCGGGTGGCTCCGCGTCGCCTGCGCGCTCATCGGCTCCCGGCCTCTCTCACACCGAGCGGAACAGCGGAAACAGCTCGGCGTGAGCAGACTCCGCTCGCGTCAGGGTGCCGGCCTCGGCCGGGCTGACGGTGTGCGTGGACAACGACTCCACGACCGACAGCACCGCGGCGACGGCCACGACGACGCCCGCCGCCACGAGCAGGATGCTGCGCGTGATGCGGCATGGTCTGCGGCCCGCGGGTTGGCTGACGGCCTCACGCAGCACCGGCGCGAACACGCCGAAGTCCGCCGCGTCACGCCGGCAGCTCTCGCACCCGGCTAGGTGCCGGGAGAAGATCACGTGCTGCGCGGGTTCGAGAACTCCGAGCACATACGCCGCAACATCACCGCACGGCCCCTCTGGGCTCGTGCGGTCTTCGGCGTCTTCGGGACCTGCTACGTGCTCGTGATGTGGTTGACGGGTCACCATCACGCTAGCTCCTGTCCTGCAGCGCCCGGCGGATCGTGTGCATCGCCTTGTACAGCCGGGACTTGACGGTTCCTTCCGGGACTCCGAGAACGATCGCGGCCTCCTTCACCGTTCGTCCCATGACATACGTTTCGTATATGGCTGAACGGTGTTCATCACTCAATTGGCGTACAACCTCGGTAATGACCATCACCGAAAGTGTTTGTTCCGTGTCGTCCGGAGATTCGGCGATGTCCGGACGGAGCAATTCCACTTCCTGCGGGCGCGCCTGACGGCTGCGCCATCCGTCGATCACAATGCGACGAGCAACGGTGCTGAGCCAGCCGCGCAACATCCCCGGTTCACGAACAAGGTGCGCCGAGTTCTGCCAGGCCCTGATCAACGTCTCCTGGACGACATCTTCCGTCCATTGACGGTCGTAGTTGGTCAGGCACAGAACTTGCGAGAACAACATCCGCTGGAACTGCCCGTAGAGCAGCGTGAGCAATTCCTCGTCCTGATGGACTTGCGCGACCTTGCCCTGATCACCCATGAAGCTTGCGACCTCCCCAGATATCGGCGACGCGTTCGCTTCGGGCGGCAGACCTAGCGACTCGATGGCCGAGCGTGGAATCCTGCCGATCCTACATCGTGAACACGAAATCCTCTCGGGTACGTAAATCCCGCACGAATGGTTCGCAAGTTCTTGTGTGATCCACGTCACATCACCATCTTCACATGCAGGGTGAACTACAGCCCCACCTGCACGTATCACCTTCGAAGGCAGCTCGATCGCGGGGAGGAACGGGCACTATGCGTCACCGGTTGGGCACGCTGGGGCAGCAGGCAACGCTGTTCGCCGTCTCATCTGCGGTATTTCTCGGGGCTTTGATCGGAGCCGTCCCGGCGAATGCGCAGTCGACCGACGTGCAACCGTCAGAACGTTCTTTCATGGTATCTCTGCGGCAAGCGAACTCGTGGATCGTGCCAGTCAGCAAAGAAGCTCCGGCACGCACCACGAATGCCGCCATCAGCAACGCCGGAAAGGACATCTTCGAAGGACACTCACGACTCGACGTCGACCTCCTCAAAGCCGCCGGCGAACTGGGTGTGGTCCTGCCGAACGACGTGAGCAGCGAGAACCAGGCGCTCATCAACGAGATGGCCGAACGCACCGGCGACAACCACGACCGCGCCTACGCGACGATCGTGCGACAGGCCCAGGGCAGCCTTCTCGTAATGGCCACGCAAACGCGGGCCACAACGCAGAACACCACAATTCGCACGCTGGCGCACCAAGCCGTGCAAATGCTCGTCCGAACGATGGCGCCCCTTGAGAACACCGGCCTGGTCGACCCGTCCGCCCTCGAACTCGTGGCGACCAAAGCACAGGTGAACGCGGTCCACATCCTCGGCCAGAAAATCGAGCCGTCGGACCGGGAACTGCTCGTGCTGCTCACCCAGCACTCGCTTTGGCAGAAACCGGCGAGCCGGGAGAGCTCCGACCGCGCCCGGGACGCGAAGGTCCGCAAGGTCGCGAGCCAGCTCGCCGCCGAGCACACCCAGCTCGTCTCGGCGGTCACCGAGGCCGCGAGCCAGATCGGCGTGAACCTTCCCAGCGAACCGACGACCGAACAGAAGTCCTGGGCGAACGCCATCTCGTCCAGCTCGGGCGACGAGCTCGACCGCATGTTCGCGAACCTGTCGCGGGCCGCCGACGGCTCACTCATCATCCAGGTCGCACAGGCACGGGCGACGACGAAGAGCGCCCCGGTGCGCAACGCCGCACAAACCGGTCTGACACTCCTCCTCAAGCACATGCTCCTGCTGGAGGGCACGGGCCTGGTGAAGTCGAACTCGCTGCTGATGACCGACGCCCCGGCCATCGTCGGGCCCAAGCCCAACACCAGCCCGGCTCCGCAGCCGGACGACTCCCCCACGAGCATCGGTTTCCTGACCGGAATCGCCGTCCTCGTGGTCGCCGGAGCAGGCACCCTCTGGCTCGTCCGAGCCGTCGGCCACCACGGCGAACACCGCCGTTAGCCGGCGGCCTGAGTACGCGTCGGCGTTCGTGCCGTGTCCACCAGTTCGACGGCGTGCGCTTCGGTGAGGTCGACCGCTTCCCACTTGTCGGCCAGCCGGTCGATCACCGCGGCCGGCACCGGTTCCCGGCGAGCGCGGTTGCGGGCGTGGATCACGGCCTTCGGGGCTTCGAGGCCGATCAACGTGATCCGGGCTCGGTAGTCCGCGGCGAGCCCGATGCAGCGGTCGCGCAGCTGGCGGGAGATGTTGGTCGCGTTCCAGACGAAACGCTCCCCCGACCTCAGCAGCACACGCGCTTCTTCGAACGCTGCCGTTGCCACAGCTCGTTGGTCACCGTCGGGAGCAACGCCCAGGCGTTCGCGCACGGAGTCGAGGCTGACGACGCGCCAGCCGGGCCGGTTCGCGGCGATCCAGTGGTCCTTGCCGACGCCCGGCAAGCCGGACAGCACGGTCACCTCGACACGGGTGTCGTCGTAGGCGGCGTAGTCGGGGTCGCGGCCGGGTGTGCGGAAGTACCGGAACCGGGCGTGGTCGGACGGGAAGAGACGCGGGCGGTCGAGGCAGTCGCGTTCGCGGCAGTACTCCTCGAACAGGGCGATGTTCTCGAGCACGGACTCGGTGTCGCCGCAGATCCGGCCGAGGATGTCGGCGCGGGCGAGCGTCGCCAGGTCGTCGTTGCGGGCGACCAGGCTGACGCGGAACGCGATCTGGTCGAGGTCGGGTCGTTCCAGCGCCCAGAACGGCACCTGGTGGTGACGCACCAGCGCGGCGACGTGCTCGCGCCAGGCGATCGGGCGTTCCATCTCCCACAGCAGCCTGCGCGCCAGGAGGTCGCCCGCGCGGGAGTGGCCGTGCGCGGTGATGCGGCCGTCCTCGATCTGCGTGCGGAACGGCTTCGCCACGTCGTGCAGCAACACGGTCGCGAACAGCCGCACGCGATCGGCTTCCGGCCGGGCACGCCACTCCGGCAGCGAGACGAGCGCCTCGCACGCCATCCTGGTGTGCGTGGCGACGTCGCCTTCCGCGTGGTGGACCGGGTCCTGAGGCACTCCTTCCAGAGCGCGCACCCAGGCGAACGCCGAACGGACGGCACCCCAATCGAGAGTCCACTGTGGACCAGCCGGGCAGAGTTCCTCAAACACGCGGCACCACCCGGTTCGGCAGGATCGGGCGGTCCTGCCAGTGGCTGCCCGAGTCCAGCACGGCCGTGAGGAACGTCGGACGCACCCACTTGTAGCGCTCGACCGTGCGGCCGTCCTCCTCGACCTTGATGTAGAGGCCTTCCATGTGGTCGTCGGAATCCGTTTCCGCGACAACGACTTCCGGGTCCTGGCCCGCCGTGCGCGCCACGTCGACCAGCACGTCACGCCACGCCGGCGTGCGACAGGTGGACGGGCCGATCAGCGCGGTCAACTCCTTCAGCGTCCGCAGCGGGCCTTCGTGCAGCACCGGCACCGGGACCACCGGCGTGCCTTCGAGCACCCGCCGGCGTTCCGGTGTGGACAGGAACTCCCCGGTCTCGCGGTCGAGCAGGTCGAACTCGCAGAAGTGGTGCGGCAGCGCGTCGTAGAACACGGTGTGTTTGGCGTACAGCCACTCCCCGTAGAGCACGTACCGCGTGCCGAGCCGCTCCCAGAGCACGCCCTGGTGCGCCGCGGCCCACGCCTTCAACGGCGCGAACTGCCGCTCACGCGGTCCACCGGTCAGGAAATGGCCGCGTGACTGCAACTTCAGCGTGCCCGCGGAGTCGAAACTGATACCCGCGTTGGCACCGTCGAGCTTCTCCTCGACGACGAGGTGCCGTCCCGCGATCGCGCGGAACGGCACCTGGTCGAGGTCCTCGTCGCCCGGTTGCAGGCGCGAGCCCTCGAGGTGGGGCGTTCGCGGGTACTTGCGCAACATGCCCCGATTTGTAACCCGTCCGGGCGCCCGCTCGCGAACGGTTTACGCCTGACCGACGAACGCGGCCTTGTCGGCGTTGAAGCTCGGCTCGAACACGAGCTGCATCTCACCGGGTTGCGCGCCGACGGAGTACGCGGCCTCGTAGGTGTAGGTCTTGTCCGGCAACACGGTCACCGCCGCGACCTCTCCACCGCAGCCACCGCCGGAGTCGAACACCCGCTCGGCCTTCTGGCCGTTGAACTGCGCGTTGTCGCCCATCGACATCAGCGCGGTCTCGAACGCGGCGCCCGTCCCGTTGGTGACGGTGACCTTGAACTTCACCGCGCGGGCGATGTGCTGCGGTGACGCGAACTGGCCTGGCGTGCACGGGACAGGCGCGCTGACGTCGACCGAGAGGCCGTTCGCCCACGTGTAGCGCTTGCCCCAGGTCGAAGGTGCGACCGGCGCCTCCTGCCGGGGAGTCTCGCCGACGCCGTCGAGAGCCTTGTCGATCTGCTTCACCGCGGACTGTTGCGCCACAACGGTGAAAGCGATCGCCGCGACGCACAGGACCACACCGACGATCGCGAGAACCTTGCGTGTGCCGAACAACGCGATGATGCCGAGCACGAGCCCAACGACCGCCGCGATCGCGGTGAGGTTGTTGAGGATGATGATCGGCGAACCGACGACACCGACGATCCCGAGGATCAACGCGGTCCAGGCGAGCGCACCGAACCGCGTCGGCTTCGGTGGTGCGACCGGAGGAGTGGCGTAGGCAGATTGCGTCGGAAGGGTCATCAGGGCTCCTGGCGGTTGCGAGTGTGATCACCACGTCGACAGGCCCGCTTCGCTTGTTAGCGCACCACCGCATCGTCACTCGATCGAGTTACGGCCGGCTCGTCAGCAGACTTCCGAAGGTAGCGAGACGACTACGATCCGTACAGGCTTGGCGCTGGACGCCATCCCTGAAAGGACCCTGCACATGGCACGACGACTCGTCGGATCCCTGCTCGCGGCGATCGCCGCACTCGGTGTGACGACGGCACCCGCACAGGCCGCCGTCGACTTCGCCGGCACCGTGGGCCTCAGCAACTGCTCCGGCTCACTGGTCCGCCTGCCCAGCTCGACGGACGCGGACAAGGCACTCGTCCTCACGAACGGGCACTGCTTCGAGCTCATGAAGGCCGGCCAGACGGTGGTCAACCGGCCCGAGAGGCGCTGGGTGCAGCTGCTCACCGGTTCCGGCTCGAACCTCGTGAGGCTCAACACGACCAAGCTCGTCTACGCGACGATGACCGGCACCGACGCCGCGTTCTACCAGCTCGACCAGACGTACGGGCAGATCCAGCAGCAGTACGGCACCCGTGCGCTGGAGCTGTCGGCCACGCATCCCGTGGCCAAGACGGAGATCCGCGTCGTCTCCGGCTACTGGAAGAAGATCTACTCCTGCCAGGTCGACGGTTTCGTGTACCAGCTCAAGGAAGCCGACTGGACCTGGCGCGACTCGCTGCGCTACACCTCGTCGTGCAACACCATCGGCGGCACCTCGGGTTCGCCGATCGTCGACAACGCCAGCGGCAAGGTCGTCGGCATCAACAACACCGGCAACGAGAGCGGCGGCCGCTGCACGATGAACAACCCGTGCGAGGTCGACGCGGCCGGCAAGGTCACCGTCCGCAAGGGCATCAACTACGGCCAGCAGACGTTCGACTTCGTCTCCTGCTTCGGTCCCGGCACGACGCTGAACCTGTCGCTGCCGGGCTGCAAGGTCTCCAAGCCCTGAGAACACCGCGAAAGCCGGGGCGCCCCTGCCGCGCCCCGGCTTTCCGCTCCTGCTAACGCGCCGCGCGCACGATCAGTTCGGCCACGACGTCCGGCTGAGACACGGCCACCGAGTGCGAGGCGGTCGGGGCCTCGACGACGGCGCGGGCGTGAGCGCGCTCGGCCATCCACCTCTGGGCCGCGACCGGGATGTTCTTGTCCTTGCCCGCCACCACGAAGTACGACGGGATCTGACGCCACGCGGGCTCGCCGGCCTTCTCGGTCAGCGCGCTGTCGTTGACCGGCCGCTGGGTCGCCGCCGCGAGTGTCGCGTCCTTGCGGGGCACGTCTGCCGCGAACTGCTGCCAGTACTTGTCCTGCCGGATCACCAGGTCGTTGGTGCCGTCACCGAGGTCGATGGTCTGCAGCGTGTCGCCGAGAGTGCTGCCGGGGAACTTGTTCGACAGCTCCAGCGCGCTCTCGCCGTTCTCCGGCGCGAACGCCGCGATGTAGACGAGCGCCTTCACGTTCGGATTGCCCAGCGCGGCCGCAGACTCGACCATGCCGCCGTACGAGTGCCCGGCGAGCACGATCGGCCCGTCGATCGAGGCCAGCACCTTGCGCAGGTAGTTCGCGTCGTAGGTGAGCCCGCGCAACGGGTTCGCGACCGCGACGACCGGGAAACCCTTGCGCTGCAGGCGTTCCACGACATCGTTCCAACTGGACGCATCGGCGAACGCACCGTGCACCAGCACGATGGTCGGCTTCTTGGCACCGGACTTCTCGGCGCCGTCCGCGGCGTCGGCACCCGACGGAACAGCAGCAGCCAGCGCCAGCAGGGCCCCAAGAACGGCGAACACCTTACGAACTCGCATTGCTCTCTCACTCTCTCGTCAGACACCGCTGTGGAATTGCATCGTGCTCGATTAGATCGTGCACGATGTAAGTTAACCGACGAGATACCTCGCATGCGATGTAATTCAGCTCACTAGCGCTCGGCGCCGTGCTTGACCCGGCGCAACGCCTTGCGGAGAACAGCGATCTCGTCGTCGGTCATGCCCAGCGCCTCACTGAGCTTGCTGGTCATCTCGCTACCGATCCACTGCAGCTCACGGCCTTTGCCGGTGAGCTGGACGAGCACGGACCGCTCGTCGTCGGGATGCGTGACGCGCACCAGCAGCCCGCTCTTCTCCAGCCGCTTGATCAACGGCGAGAGGGTGCTGTACTCGAGGTCGAGCTCCTGGACGAGCTCCCGGATCGGCCGCGAGTCGCGCTCCCACAGCAGCAGCATCACCAGGAACTGCGGGTAGGTGATGCCGGCCTTGTCCAGGATCGGGCGGTAGAAGCCCGTGACCGCCCGCGACGTCGTGTACAGGTCGAAGCAAAGCAGGTCGGAGACCGTGGGGGTGACGTCGGACGGCGCGTCGGGAGTGGTGCTCACGCGGTTCAGGCTACTCGGGGCGAACCGGCCAAGCGGCGAAGTCGGTTACGTTGCGCTGATGGGCGGTTCGGGCCAGGGCAGCACGGTGAGCTCCGGCCAGTGTTCACGCCAGCGCTGAGCTTTGGTCTCGTAGACGCTGCGGGGAGCCAGCACCGGGTTTGGGGCGGACGACGAGGTTGAACACGTCGGAAAGCCCGTGCGGCGCGTAGACGCGCCACCTTCCGTCACCGCCGAGACGGATGCCGAGACAGCAGGTCGTGGCTGCGAACGAGTCGATGGCGGCTTCGGTGGACGTGTGAGGCGCGCAAGGAACCCCGAAGTGGTCCTCGTACCACAGGTGCACGCGTGCCTCGTTGCGGATCTCGACGTCCACCGGCAGGTCGTGGAAGACCCGTTCACCTGCCTGGATGACCTCGTCCTCGGCATCCCACCCGAGATCGGAGTCGTCGAAGTAGAACAGGTCGTAGTCCCTGATGCCGGCTGTCGGCGGTCGGCCGGTGACCACGTTCCACACGGTCTGGAACACGCACCCCGCGGTCAGGTACCACCCCGGAAGGTCCAGCTTCGCGGCGCGAGCCAGCACCTCCACGAGCACCTCGTTGCGGGAGAGCGCCGCGCGCAACGCGTCGACCTGGTCGCCGACCCGAGCAGCGTGCCGCCTCACGACCAGGTTTCGTCCAGGGCTGACGCCTCGTCGCCGGCCGCGCGGAGCTCGTCGCGGACCACGCGGTAGGCGAGGCCTTCCGCGTAACCCTTGCGGGCCAGGGCGCCCACGAGGCGGCGGATCTTGGTCGTCTCGTCCGCGCCGGACAGGGTGCGGAGGCGTTTGCGGACCAGTTCACGGGCCCGTTCCTCCTCCGCCTCGCCGTCCACCGCGGCCACGGCCTCGGCCACCACCTCGTCGGCCACGCCCTTGCGGCGCAGCTCCATGGCCAGGGCTCGGCGGCCCAGGCCGTTGTAGGTGTGCCGCGAGCGGACCCACATCTCGGCGAACTGGGCGTCGTCGATCAGGCCCGCGCGGTCGAACTTGCCCAGCACGACCTCGGCCGCGGCGGCGCTGATTCCCTTGCGCAGCAACGCGTCGTGGAGCTCCTGCCGGGATCGGGCGCGAGCGGTGAGCAGCGCGTAGCAGATGTCGCGCGCTTTGCGCTGCTCCTCAGCCTCATCCAATCTCGCTTACCTCTTAGAACTCGACCGGCGCGGCGGGGGCCGACTCCTCGGCGTCGAGGGTGGCGCCGATGCCGAGCTTGTCCTTGATGCGCTTCTCGATCTCGTTGGCGATGTCCGGGTTGTCGCGCAGGAACTTCCGCGCGTTCTCCTTGCCCTGGCCGAGCTGGTCGCCCTCGTAGGTGTACCAGGCACCGGACTTGCGCAGGATGCCCTGGTCGACGCCCATGTCGATGAGCGAGCCCTCGCGCGAGACGCCCTGGCCGTAGAGGATGTCGAACTCGGCCTGCTTGAACGGCGGCGCGACCTTGTTCTTCACGACCTTGACCCTGGTGCGGTTGCCGACGGGCTCGCCGCCGTCCTTCAGGGTCTCGATGCGGCGGACGTCCAGACGCACGGAGGCGTAGAACTTCAGCGCCTTACCACCGGTCGTGGTCTCCGGGGAGCCGAACATCACGCCGATCTTCTCGCGCAGCTGGTTGATGAAGATCGCGGTGGTGCCGGACGCGTTGAGCGCACCGGTGATCTTGCGCAGCGCCTGGCTCATCAGGCGGGCCTGCAGACCGACGTGGTTGTCGCCCATCTCGCCCTCGATCTCGGCGCGCGGCACGAGCGCGGCTACCGAGTCGATGACCAGGATGTCGAGCGCGCCGGAGCGGACCAGCATGTCCGCGATCTCGAGCGCCTGCTCACCGGTGTCGGGCTGGGACACCAGCAGCGCGTCGGTGTCGACGCCCAGCTTCTTCGCGTACTCGGGGTCGAGCGCGTGCTCCGCGTCGATGAACGCCGCGATGCCGCCCGCCTTCTGGGCGTTCGCGACGGCGTGCAGCGCCACGGTCGTCTTACCGGAGGACTCCGGGCCGTAGATCTCGACGACGCGGCCCTTGGGCAGACCACCGATGCCCAGCGCCACGTCCAGCGCGATCGCGCCGGTCGGGATGACTTCGATCGGGGCGCGGCCCTCCTCGCCGAGGCGCATCACGGAGCCCTTGCCGAACTGCTTGTCGATCTGCGCCAGGGCCAGCTCGAGCGCCTTGTCCCGGTCGGGTGCTGCGGGTGCCATCTTCGGTCCACCTTTTGTCGTCTGCCGTTGCTTCGTCATGTTGGACCTGACGCTACTGGCGGGGTCTGACAATTTTGCGAAGCCGGGGTCGGGGCCACTGTAGCCGAACACGTGTTCGAGCACACGCGACACTCCGAACGGCCAGCTCAGCGACGATTTTCGGGAACTTCGAACGCGTCGCAGACCGCGAGCCAGACCTCTTTGGCACCGATGCCCGCCTCCAGCGCCTGGTCGGCGGTGCGGCCGCCGAGCGACGACAGCACGTGGTCACGGGCGATCATCTCGGCCCTGACCCCGCCGAACTCCCCTGCCATGAGTTTGCGGAACATGGTGATGCGCACCGGGAAACCCTAACGAACGGGCCTGCGCAGCGATGCGAAGAGGCACACGACGAGCAACGGCAGCGCGGTGAAGCCGACGATGAGCCCGAGCGCCGCGTACGACCACGCCGTCACGACGATGCCGGACACGGCGCCGCCGACGGCGCCACCGACGTTCATCACCAGATCGGACAGCCCCTGCGCCGCGGGCCGGTCCTCGACACGCACGGACTCGGTGAGCAGTGCGGACCCCGACACCAGCCCCGCCGACCAGCCGAACCCGAGCAGCACCAGTCCCGCGGCGAGCTGCGGAGCGTCGTGCGACGGCGCCATTCCCGCGATCCCGGACGCCGCCACCACCAGCGACGCGCCGATCGCGAGCACCGGCACGCGTCCGAGCCGGTCGGCCATCCACCCGAACAACGGGCTCGCGGCGTACATCGCCGCCACGTGCAGGCTGATCACGACGCCGACCACGCGCAACGACGACCCGGCGTGGTTCATGTGCACCGGCGTCATCGACATCAGCCCGACCATCGCGGTGTGGCACAACATCACTCCAACGAGTGCAAGTCGCGCCATCGGCCCGAGCGATCCCCAGATCTTCAGACCGCCTGGCGCGCCACCGCCGGCGCAGTGCGGGGATTCAACCGGTCGAGTGCTTCTCACGACGACCAGCGGGTCCGGCCGCAGCCCGAACTGGATCACCAGCACCGCCACGCCGAGCACCGCGGCCGCCAGCAGGAACGGCCCCGCCCCCACCGGCAGGCCCAGCAGGGCCGCGAGACGTCCGGCGGGATCGGCGAGGTTGGGGCCGATGATCGCGCCGATCATCGCCGCCCACACCACGCGGGAGAGCTCGCGCGCACGACGTTGCGGATCCGCCAGATCTGTTGCGGCGTAACGAGCCGCATAGTTCGCGCTGGATGCCCCTCCGAACAGAAGGAGTCCTACCAACAACAACTGCCACAACCCGGCACTCACGGCGACGGCGGCGATCACCGCACCCAGCGCGCCCATGCCGTAGCCGAGGATCAACGCCGGTCGGCGCCCACGCCGTTGCGCCAGCCGGGCACCGGGCAGCGCCAGCAACGCGGCACCGGCGACAGCCGCGGTCTGCGCAAGCCCGCCCACGGCGTCGGACCCGGACAGCGACGCGGCGATCAACGTGCTGATCGCGAGGCCGATCGTCACCGCGGCCGCCCCCAGGACCTGGGTGCCGGTCAGCACGCGGACGACCTTGCGCTGCACACCTTCGACCTGCGGCGCGACGGTCACCATGATCGCGATCGTGGCACGCTCGGCCGCGCGCCGACAGGGCCATCAGGGGGCGCTTATTCCCCCGGTTGCACGGACTTCTCGAAGAAGTCGGCGATTTCGTCCGGCTTGAGCTCGTCGGCGTTCTCCTCGGCGTTCTTGGTGAGGATGCCGAACATGGGCCGTCCCTTGGCCGTGAACACCAGCACGCCGGTGCCGCTCGACGTGGCCGCGCGGTAGTTGCCCTCCAGGCCGTTGCCGGTCCAGTCGGCCTCGACGCGGTCGGTCTGGAACGACTTCACGATCGCCTCGGCGTTGTTCTCGGCGCCGGTGACGCTGTCGGTGAGGATGTACTGGACCGCGTAGCCGTCGCGGATCGTGCAGCTCACGACGGTGCCCTTGATCTCCTCCATGCCGGTGATCTGCGCGGAGTCGGCCTTCTCGCAGCCGCCGCCGTCCGGCACGTGGCCCGCGAGCTGGCGCAGGCACCTGGTGAAGCCCTGGCCGTCCCGGGCGGTGTCGTCCTTGCACTCGTCGGCGCTCGGCAGGTCCGGGCCGGAGAACGCGAACACCGCGCCGATCACCACGGCCAGCGCCACCACCGCGCCGCCGATGCCGAGGAGGACCTTCTTGTTGTCCTTCTTCGGGGGCTGCTGCGGGAAGTTCATCGGGTAGCTGCCGCTGACCGCCGGGTTCACCGGGTACGGCCCGGTCACCGGGTAGGTGCCGCTCGCCGAGTACGGCCCGCTCACGTTCGGGTTCGGGTACGGGCCGCTGACCACCGGGTTCGGGCCGCTGACGTTCGGGTTGACCGGGTGCGGGCCGCTGACGGCGGGGCTGACCGGCGCCGTCACGACCGTGGGCGGTTCGACGTACTTGGGCTTGTCGTCCTCGGGCTTCAGCGTGATCGTCGCCCGGTCCACGACCTGGGCACCGGACGCGACGATCGTCTCCGGGTGGTCGGGGTTGGTCGGCACGATGCCGACCTTCTCCGCGATGACCTGCGCGACCAGCGGCATCCGGCAGGAACCGCCGACGAGGTAGACGTGCTCGGGCGTGACACCCGCCTTGTGCACGGTGCTGACCAGGAGCTCGGCGCTGCGGATCAGGCTCGGCCGGACCAGCGCCTCCAGCTCGGCGCGCGTCACGACGACCTTCTCGAACGGCTCCGGCATCAGCACCTCGACCTGAGGCAGCTCGGAGAGGTCCTCCTTGGCCAGGCGCAGCTCCTCGCGCAGGCCGAGGCGGGCGCGGTGGTCGTCCACGGTGACCGGGCGCAGCAACCGCTGCCAGCCGGCCGGGTCCTTGTGGGAGACGGTGCGGCCGATGTGCTCCAGCAGCGCCTGGTCCACGTCGAGACCGCCGACGTCGCTGAGGCTGCCGTCGGCGAGGATGCGGTGCTGGGCGTCGAGCACGGAGACGTCGAACGTGTCGGCGCCGAAGTCGTAGACGGCGAGCGGGCGGCCACCGCCGAGCGAGGCCACCGCGATGGCCTCGGGCACCGGGACCAGCTCGCCGGTCATGCCCGCGAGCCTGGCCGACGACAGCAGCTTGTTGCGCCTGGTCGGGCCCCATTCGGCGGGGTGCGTCAGGCGGATCTCGCCGAGCTGCGCGCCGTCGAGCAACGGCGTCACGGCCTCCATCACGCGCGCGTAGATGGCCGCGAGCGCGTCGTTGACCGGCAGGGTCGTCTCGCCGAGCTTGATCGTCGCCTCGTCGATGTGGCGCTTCGGGTTGGGCTCGTAGCGCGACGGGTCCTGACGCGAGCGCCGCTCCGCTTCCCGGCCGACGTGCAGGGTGCCGTCCTCGTCGAGGTAGACGGACGAGGGCATGGTGGGCCCTCCGTCCAGATCCACCACACCGTGGTCGGACAGCACCGCAACCGTATTGGCGGTGCCCAGGTCGACGGACAGGACGCGCACCGTGCTCCCCTCGCAGGACGTACTGCGGGTGATCGTGCCACAGCGGGCTTCGCCAGGTGCTCGGACCTGCGCAATCAGAAATTGTCAGACCCGGTTGTCATGATGGTCGGCATGGACGTGACAAAGGCTTTCTCACCGGCGACCAGGCAGTGGTTCGCCGGGGCCTTCGCCGCGCCCACCCAGGCGCAGACGGGGGCGTGGGCAGCCGCGGCGGCGGGCGAGCACGCGCTGGTCATCGCCCCGACGGGCTCGGGCAAGACGCTGGCCGCGTTCCTGTGGGCGCTCGACCGGCTGGCTTCCTCCCCCGCCCCGGCGGAGCCGAAACGACGCTGCCGGGTTCTTTACGTCTCGCCGTTGAAAGCGCTCGCGGTGGACGTCGAGCGAAATCTGCGCGCGCCTTTGGCCGGTATTCGGCAGGCGGCGCACCGGCTGGGCCTCGCCGAGCCGTCGATCACCGTGGGCATGCGGACCGGCGACACGTCACCGGAGGAACGGCGGGCGTTCGGGCGCACTCCCCCGGACGTGCTGGTGACGACGCCGGAGTCGTTGTTCCTGCTGCTGACCTCGTCGGCGCGGGAGTCGTTGCGCGGCGTGGAGACGGTGATCGTCGACGAGGTGCACGCGGTGGCGGGCACCAAACGCGGCGCGCACCTGGCGTTGTCACTCGAAAGGCTGGACGCGCTGCTCGACCGGCCGGCGCAGCGGATCGGGCTGTCGGCGACGGTGCGGCCGGTCGAGGAGATCAGCACGTTCCTGGCCGGCGGGCGGCCGGTGTCGGTGGTGCAGCCGAAGACCCCCAAGACCATCCAGGTCGAGGTGGAGGTGCCGGTCGAGGACATGGCGCTGCTCGGCCAGCCGACGGGCGAGGTGTCCGGATCGGCTGCGGGAGCCGAGCAGCGCACCTCCATCTGGCCTTCGGTCGAGGCACGGGTGCTCGAACTGGTGCGGGCACATCGATCGACGATCGTGTTCGCGAACTCGCGGCGGCTCGCGGAACGGCTGACCGCGCGGCTGAACGAGCTCGCGGAGGAAGCGACCGAGCTGGAGTCGTTCCCGGCCGAGGCCATCGGTCAGTCGGGGCTCACGGTCCAGAAGACCGCTTCCGTGGCCCGTGCGCACCACGGGTCGATGTCACGCGAACAGCGCACGGCCGTGGAAGAGGACCTGAAGTCCGGACGGCTGCCGTGCGTGGTGGCGACGTCGTCGTTGGAGCTCGGCATCGACATGGGCTCGGTCGACCTGGTCGTGCAGGTGGAGGCGCCGCCGTCGGTCGCTTCCGGTCTGCAGCGCGTCGGCCGCGCCGGGCACCAGGTGGGCGCGGTGTCGCGGGGCGTGATGTTCCCGAAGTTCCGCGGCGACCTGGTGTCGTGCGCGGTAGTGGCGGAACGGATGCAGAACGGCGCGATCGAGGCCGTGAAGTTCCCGCGCAATCCCCTGGATGTCCTGGCGCAGCACATCGTCGCGATGGTGGCGATGGAGACGTGGACGGTCGAGGACCTGACGGCGCTGGTGCGGCGGGCGGCACCGTTCGCGGGGCTGCCGGACTCGGCGCTGCACGCGGTGCTCGACATGCTGTCGGGCCGGTACCCGTCCGAGGAGTTCGGTGAGCTGCGGCCGCGGATCACCTGGGACCGGGTGAACTCCGAGCTGCGCGGGCGGCCCGGCTCGCAACGGCTCGCGGTCACGTCCGGTGGCACGATCCCCGACCGCGGGCTGTTCGCGGTGATGACGCCGCCGTCGGAGAACGGTCCCGGCTCGCGTGTCGGCGAGCTGGACGAGGAGATGGTCTACGAGTCACGGGTCGGCGACACGTTCCTGCTGGGGACGTCGTCGTGGCGGGTCGAGGACATCACACACGATCGAGTGATCGTCGTGCCCGCTCCCGGCCAGCCGGCGCGGATGCCGTTCTGGAAGGGCGACGCGCCGGGCCGCCCGCTGGAGCTCGGCCGGGCGATGGGCAAGTTCCTCCGCGAAGTGTCCACGATGGACGATTCGGCCGCTCGCGAACGGGCTGCCTCCGCGGGGCTGGACGAGTGGGCGACGGACAACCTGCTGGCGTACCTGGGCGAGCAGCGGGAGGCGACGCGGCACGTCCCCAACGACAGGACCGTGCTGGTGGAACGGTTCCGCGACGAACTGGGCGACTGGCGGCTCGTCGTGCACTCCCCGTTCGGCGCCCAGGTGAACGCGCCGTGGGCGTTGGCGATCGCGGCACGGCTGCGCGAACGCCGTGGCGTCGAGGTGCAGGCGGCGCACTCCGACGACGGCATCGTGCTGCGGTTGCCGGACGCCCTGGACCACGAGGGCGTGGAGGTGACGGCGGGCGCCGAGGACGTGCTGCTCGACCCGGACGAGGTCGAGCAGATCGTGGTGGCCGAGGTGGGTGGTTCGGCGTTGTTCGCGGCCCGGTTCCGCGAGTGCGCGGCGCGGTCGCTGCTGCTCCCCCGCCGTGACCCGAAACGCCGCACGCCGTTGTGGCAGCAGCGGCAGCGCTCGGCCCAGCTGTTGTCGGTGGCGGCGAAGTACGAGCGGTTCCCGGTGGTCCTGGAGGCGATGCGCGAGTGCCTGCAGGACGTCTACGACGTGCCGGGCCTGCGCGAGCTGATGGCGGACGTCCGCGCGCGCCGGGTGCGTGTGGTCGAGGTGGAGACGCCGTCGCCGTCGCCGTTCGCGCGCAGCCTGCTCTTCGGTTACGTGGGCATGTTCCTCTACGAGCTGGACGCTCCTCTGGCGGAACGCCGCGCGGCGGCGTTGTCGCTCGACTCGACGCTGCTCGCGGAACTGCTCGGCTCCGAGGCGATCCGGGAGCTGCTGGACCCGGAGGTCGTGGCCGAGGTCGAACGCGGCCTGCAGCGGCTGAGCGAGGACCGCCGCCCGCGGCACGCCGAGGACACCGCGGACCTGTTGCGGTTCCTGGGAGATCTCTCCGACGCGGAGGCTGTCGAACGCGGTGTGCCCCGCGAGTGGCTGGACGAGCTGGTGGCTCAGCGCCGCGCGATCCGCGTCCGGATCGCCGGTGAGGAACGCACGATCGCGATCGAGGACGCGGGCCGGGTCCGGGACGCGCTGGGCGTCGCGCTCCCGGTCGGTGTTCCGGAGGCGTTCACCGAACCGGTGGCGGATCCGCTGGGCGACCTGCTGAGCCGCTACGCCCGCACCCACGGGCCGTTCGCCGCCGCGGAGCCCGCCACGCGGTTCGGTCTGGGAGTGGCCGTGGTGACGGGTGTCCTGGACCGGTTGGCTGGCACGGGCCGGCTGGTCCGCGGCGAGCTGCGACCCGGCGGCACCCACACCGAGTACTGCGACGCGGACGTGCTGCGCCGCCTGCGCCGTGCCTCGCTGGCACGGCTGCGGTCCGAGGTGGAACCGGTCGAACCCGCGGCGCTGGGCCGGTTCCTGCCGTCGTGGCACGGACTGGGCCGTCGGCTGCGTTCGGCACCGACGGTCGACGACGTGTTCTCCGTGGTGGAACAGCTCGCCGGAGCACCACTTCCGGCCAGCGCGCTGGAGTCCCTGCTGCTGCCGTCCCGGCTGCCCGGCTACTACCCGGCGTTGCTGGACGAGCTGACGGCGTCCGGCGAGGTGACGTGGACGGGGTGTGGCGCACTGGCCGGTGGCGACGGCTGGATCGCCGTGGCACCAACGGATGTGGCGGATCTGCTGCTGCCCGACCTGGTGCCGGAGTCGATTCCCGAGTCGCCGCTGCACACGGCGGTCCTGGAGGCGCTGTCCGGTGGCGCCCTGTTCTTCCGTCAGGTCGTCGACCACATCTCGCTGTCCGTGCAATGCACGGACGCGGAAGTCGTCGGCGCGCTGTGGGATCTGGTGTGGGCGGGCTTGATCACCAACGACACGCTGTCTCCCCTGCGCGCCTTGGTGTCCGGTGGCGGTGCGGCTCACAAGCCTCGCCGCAGCGCTCCACGCGGACGCTACGCCCGGCTGCGCGCGGCCCGTCCGGACCTGCCTTCCCGCACGGGTCCGCCGACCGCGGCGGGCCGGTGGTCGCTGGCGGTGAAACCGGCGGAAGATCCGACCCGCCGGGCGCACGCCCGAGCCGAGGCCTTTCTGGAACGCCACGGCGTGCTGACCCGCGGCGCCCTCGACACCGAACGCGTGACAGGCGGGTTCAGCGGCGTCTACAAGGTGCTGCGCGCGATGGAGGAATCCGGCCAGGTGATCCGCGGCTACGTCGTCGAGGGGCTGGGTGCCGCCCAGTTCGCGGCGCGGGGTGCGGTGGACCGCCTGCGGGCGTTGTCGCGCCCGCCCGGCCAACCAGCGCAGGCCGACCAGTCGGCGGTCGTCCTCGCCGCGGCCGACCCGGCCCAGCCCTACGGTGCCGCGCTGCCGTGGCCGGATCCGTTGGGAGAAGGCAAACATCGCCCGGCGCGCAAGGCCGGAGCGCTGGCGGTGCTGGTCGACGGCAGTCCGGCGCTGTACGTCGAGCGGGGCGGCAAGTCCCTGCTGTCGTTCACCGACGACGACCCGACGCTGCGCGTCGCCGCGAACGCGTTGAGCCGGGCGGTCCGCGACGGCTGGCTGGGACAGTTGGCCGTGCAGCGAGCCGACGGCGAGGTCGCGCTGACCTCGCACCTCGCTTCCGTCCTGCAGGAGGCGGGCTTCCGTGCCACACCGAAAGGCCTTCGACTACGCGCCTGACCCAGCCTCCTCATTCCTCTCTGCGCACCGGCGCTCGGTGTCGCCGGTGCGCACTCGCCGGGGTCCTCGACCGCGTTCCGGTCCGCACGCCCGCGCTCCGCATATATGCGGGAGGAGCGAACCCGGCGAATCAGGACAAGAGTCACCCGATCGAGTGACGCTCGGCAAGACGAGGGCGAGGGATCAGTTCAGAACGAGTTTGCGCAGGCAGACGATCGAGCAGGTGAGGCTGAACACGACCTGACGGACGTCGGCTCGCCGTTCGGTGCGGAAGTTTAGTCGTCGGAAACCTTTGCGCCGGGCGAAGGTTCGTTCGACTGGCCAGCGGACCGTGCCGAGGCCGGAGCCGTGGTCGACGCCGCGGCGGGCGATGACGGATGCGATGTGCCCGCCGGTGAGCAGGACGCCGGTGGCGTCGGTGATCAGGTGGTGCTCGGAGCCGGGTCCGCATGGCGGAGCCGGGTCCGCATGGCGGAGCCGGGTCCGCATGGCGGAAACACCTCAGGCACACCGTGATCTTGGAAGGCCTTGTCCGCAGCAAAGCCGACATGCCGACCCATCTGGGTCTGATCACTGAGCAGGGAAGAGCGAGCTGTAGGCGTTAAGCGCGGGCTGGCCGCCGAGATGCGCGTAGAGCACCGTCGAGTCGCGGTCGATCTCACCTGAGGACACCAGGTGGATGAGACCTGCCAGCGACTTCCCCTCGTAGACGGGGTCGGTGATCATGCCTTCGAGACCGGCGCCGAGCCGCATGGCCTCCACAGTGGACTCATCGGCGATGCCGTAGGTGCCGGCGTGGAAGCGGTCGTCGAGGAGGACGTCCCCGTCGGAGATCGTGACCTCGCGGAGCTTGGCGGTGTTGTGCGCGATGCGGGTGATCTGGTCGAGCGTCTCAGCGGGCTTGGCCGAGGCGTCGATGCCCAGCACGCGGCGGTTGGGGTCGCCGGCGAAACCGGCGACCATGCCCGCCTGGGTGCTGCCGGTGACGGAGCAGACGATGACGGTGTCGAAGAAGACGCCGAGCTGTGCTTCCTGCTGGCGGACCTCGTCCGCCCAGTTCGCGAAGCCCAGGCCGCCCAGCGGGTGGTCGGAGGCTCCGGCCGGGATCGGGTAGGGCTTGCCGCCGGACGCGCGGACCTCCTCGATCGCCTGTTCCCAGGCGGGTTTGACGCCGATGCCGAACTCGGCGTCCACCAGGCGGATGTCGGCTCCCATCATGCGGCTGAGCAGGATGTTGCCCACCCGGTCACTGCCGACGTCGGTCCAGTCGACCCAGCTTTCCTGCACCAGCACGGCTTTCAGGCCCGCACGCGCCGCGGCCGCCGCCACCTGTCGCGTGTGGTTGGACTGGATGCCGCCGATCGACACCAGCGTGTCGCAGCCCGTGGCGAGCGCGTCGGCGACGAGGTACTCGAGCTTGCGCGTCTTGTTGCCGCCGTAGGCGAGGCCGGAGTTGCAGTCCTCGCGCTTCGCCCACACCGCGGCACCACCGAGGTGTGCGGTCAGGCGGTCCAGGCGGTGGACCGGCGACGGACCGAAGAGGAGCGGGAATCTGTTCACAGTTCCTCCTTGAGGGTGCCCCAGTTCTCGTCGACCAGGCGGGAGGCGAGCGCGTGGTCGCCCTGCTCGCAGGCTTCGATGATCTGCTGGTGCTGGGTGACGGAATGGCGGGCGCCCGGCGAGGAGAAGCGGCTGTGCTCGGCCCGGCGTACCAGCGGCGTGTAGCGGTCGATGGTCGCGGTGATCGCGAAGTTGTCGCAGCGGTGGACGGCCACCGCGTGGAACTCGTCGTCGGCGGCCAGGGCGGCGGCAGCATTGTTGGCGTCGAGTGCCTTCTTGAACGCCTTGTTCGCGGCGCGCATCGCGGCGATGTCCTCGGCCGGCATCGTCCTCTGCACCGCGATGCCCACGGCGAGGGAGTGCATCGACTGCACGACGACGAGAGCGTCGAGCACCGGCTCCGGTTCCAGCGCGGTCACGCGCGTGTACGCGTGCGGCTTGGTCTCGACGAGACCCTCGTCGGTCAGCGTGGCGAGCGCCTCGCGCACCGGAGTGCGGGAGAGGCCGAGCTTCTCCGCCAGCTCGACGTCCTTGATGGCCGTGCCCGGTTCCAGGTCGCCCCGCACGATCGCCGACCTGATCTCGGCGGCGGCCCGCTCCTTCAGTGACCCATATCCAATATATTGCATATCAGTGAGCGTAGGGCGGCGACCCGGTGATCGCAACAAAGAGGCCCCCGAGCGGTTGCTCGGGGGCTGAAGTGGATGCGGGCGGGCTAGATGAGTAAGCCCAAGGGGTAGGCACCTGGAGACATGAGGCGAGGGTGTCGATGTACGGGTTGTGACGACCGACATAGACATCCTCGCGACCGCACTCTACGTCAGAACCGACGATCTGCTCAGAGCACAACCCTGGTTGGCACCGTGGCGGCCGAAGGTCGGCATCGTGCCCAGCCTGACTGATGCCGAGCTGGTCACCCTGGCCGTGATGCAGGCACTGCTGGGCCACACCTCCGAGGCCCGCTGGCTGCGCTAAGCCCACGCTCATCTGGGACACCTGTTTCGGTACCTGCCTCAGCAATCGGGCTACAACAAGCGGCTGCGCCACGCCGCTGAACTGATCAAGAACGTCATCCGGGTCCTCGCCACGGACACCACGCTGTGGACCGACGACCTGTGGGTGATCGACTCGCCCCCAGTGGAATGCGGCCGCTCACGGGAGACCACGAAGCGCTCGGATCTGGCCGGCTGGGCGCAGTACGGGTACTGCGCCTCGCACTCCCGCTACTTCTGGGGACTGCGGCTGCACCTGGTCTGCACCCTGGGCGGCCTGCCGGTCGCCTTCGCCCTGACCGGCGCCAAGGCCGACGAACGCCAGACCCTGCTCGAGATCTTCACCGCCGACCCCACGCCGGTACACAACCGCCCAGGTCAGACCCTGATCGCCGACAAGAACTACTACGGCAAGGCCTTCGAACGCGACCTGATCGAAGCAGGGGTCGAGCTACTGCGCCCTACCCGCAAGAACGAGCCCGAGCGGCCTGGCGCGCGACTGTTCAAGCCGCTGCGCCAGACCATCGAGTCGATCAACCAGACCTTCAAAGCACAGCTCGACCTCGAACGGCACGGCGGACGCACCCCTGCCGGAGCGATAGTCCGTGTCCTGCAACGTGTTCTGGCATTGACCGCCGCGATCTGGCACAACGACAAGACAGAGCAGCCGGTCATGCGGTCGTTAACCGCCTACGATCACTGACCCCTTGGACTTACTCATCTAGACGATCGGCAGGGTGCGACCGAGCACCGCGAACGGGCGCGGGTCGCCGGTGAACTGGTAGTGCCGCAACACGTCCTGGAAGCCGACGCGCCGGTAGAGCTTCCACGCCTTGCTCGGCCCTTCCGGCGTGGACAGCAGCACGCGGGACGACCGCACACCCTCCATGAGGTGACGCAACAGGTCCTCGCCGAGGCCACGGCCCTGGGCGCGCGGCAGCACGTGGAGCTCGGTCAGCTCGAAGTAGTCGGTGAGCCAGTCGTCGACGACGGAAGGCGAAGCGACGGTCATCAGGCCGCGCCGCACCTGCTCGTGCCACCACTGCCCGGCGGCACCGCGGTAGCCGTAGCCGATGCCGACGAGCTCGTCCCGCTCTCCCAGCGCCACGACACAACGCCAGTCCTCGCGCATCATGTGCGCGAGCCACATCGGGGCGCGTTGCTCGACCGTGCCGGGCGGGTAGTTCATCGCGGTCACGTACAGCGCGAGCGCTTCACCGAGCCGGACGTTCAGCTCGGACGCGGACATCTCGACGATGCGCTCCAGGCGCGGCGACGCCGTCATGCCGACACCACCGCCACACGGCCGCCCGTCAGCGCCACCAGGTCCGCGAAGGTCGTGGGGTACACCGCGTGCGGATGACCGGCGGCTGCCCAGATCTCCTCGTAACCGGACAACGCCTCGTCCACCAGGGTCTCGATCGGCGCGGGATGCCCGACCGGCGACACACCGCCGATCACCTGCCCCGTGTGCTCACGCACGAACTCCGGGTCGGCGCGCTTCACCGCGTCCGCGCCGACGAGTGCGGCCACCAGCGACGTGTCCGCCCGGTGCGCCCCCGAGGTCAGCACCAGCAGCGGGGTCGCCACGCCGTCACGCACCGCGGCGAACAACAGGCTGTTCGCGATCGCTCCGACCTGCACGCCCACCGCCTCGGCCGCGGCCGCCGCAGTCCTCACGGCGTCCGGCAGCACGACGATGCGTTCGGCGGTGGCGACCGGCAGAGCTTCCGCGACCTTGCGGATTCCGGGGTGTTCGAGCGCGCTCACATCACCATCAGACCACGACTGGCCACTACGTGGTGGGGCGGGTTGAGGAATCCATCGACCGGGAGCTACGCTGACAGTGACTCGAACATGTGTTCGAGTCTCACCATGCCTCGGAGGTGGGGTGGGGGAAGCACCCCACCTCCGAGAGCCGCCGGCTTCCCCTCGGCGGAGACGTCGTTCACCGACGCCACGAGGAGGCCGAGATGACTGCCATCGACTTCCCCATCCCGTTACCGCCCGCTTCTGCGCTCGCGCTGCTGCAGCAGGCTCGCGACTCGCTCGCCGAGTCCGAACGCACGCCCGAGCCGTCGGAGCGGTTCGCCACCGCCTACCTCGCCGCGCTGCGTGCTGCCGCCGCGGTGCTCGCGTTGCGCGGACGGCCCCATCGCGGACGTTCGAAGCCGACCAGCGCGTGGGTGCTGCTCGCCTCGATCGCGCCGGAAATGCGTGAGTGGGCCACGTTCTTCGCGTCGTGGTCGTCCACGCGGGCCGCTGTGCTCGCGGGCATCACACGGCATGTCAACGCGCGCACAGCTGACGACCTGGTGCGTCAGACCGACCAGTTCGTGACGCTCGTGGACCGCGTCATGAGCGAGGCCAAGCAGTGAACGCACTGGAAGTGCTGCGGCGTGAGGCGGAACTGCTCGCCATGTCCGCGATCGGCCAGCCACCGCACAAGGGCGTGCCCGCTTGTCCCGGGCTGAATCTCGGCGAGACCGTCCGGCACGTGGGCAGCGGTTACCGCAGGGCACTGGAGTGGATCAGGCTCGGCCGCGAGCCGGAAACCGGGGAATGGCAGGACTTCCCTTCGGACGGGGAAGACCCGCTGGAGTTCATGAGGACGGGCGCGGAGGCCGTGCTCGCCGAGCTGGAGGCGCATGAGGAGGACGAACCGTGCGCGACGTGGTGGCCGGCACAGCAGAACTACGGGTTCTGGCGGCGGCGGCTCGCGCACGAGACCACGTTGCACCGCATGGACGTCCAGGGCGCCGCGGGAATGGAGGTCGGCGCGGTCACCGACGAGGTCGCGGTCGACGGCGTCGACGAGGTGCTGACGTTGTGGCTGGGGCACAAGCTGGACGTGCTCGGGGTGCGCGGTTCGCGGGAGAGCCTGGTCGCCATCCAGGTCGAGGACGACGTGTGGCTCACCCGTTGCGGTCCGCGCGGCGCGTCGGCGTGGCGCGTGGTGAACCCGGAGGACGCGCACGCCGCCGACGCGCAGGTGTCGGCGAGCCCGATGACGATGTACCGCTGGCTGTGGGGAAGGCTGCCCGACCGGATGGTCACGGCCTTCGGCGACGACGACGCGATCGCGCAGCTGTGGGCGCTACTGCGGCTCGCGACCAAGTAGGACGTTCGCGGTTTCCGCGCCCGTTGCCGACAACAGCCGGTAACGGGCGCGGCGGCCGTCGAACTCCAGCAGCGCCACGGAGTTGCCGAAGTGCGGCCCGCTGGTCTTGCGCCACCGCATCAGGTCCTTCGGCACGCCGGCCAGCGTTGCGAGACCGCGGAACACCCATGACGCGGCGCGGGACCACGACAGCCGGAAGGCGGGCTCGAACACCTTCGGCGGCTCGTTGTGCACCGGCGAGCACACGAGCTGCGTCACCGTCGCCTTGGTGGGCGTGGGGAACTCGGCTTCGGCGACGTAGCTGTGGTGGACGTCGCCGGAGAGGACGCACACCGTTGCGGCACCGTTGTTCGCGGCCTTCTCGATCATGCGGGTGAGCCGGTCGAACGACTCGCGGAACGCCGGCCAGTGTTCGAGGTCGGCCGCCTGCCGGATCTTCTCGGCGGCCCTGCCCTGCCAGCCGGGTTTGCGCGCGCCGATCTCGTTGAGGGACTGGAAGTGGCTGAGCGCGTGCGGCATCAGCCACGGCAGCGACGAGCCGATCAGCAGGTGGTCGTAGTCGCCCTGTGCGTTGCGTTCGAGCCAGTCGAACTCCTCGTCGCTGACCATCTGCCGCTTGCCGTCACCGAGGATGCGGCCGCAACGCGTGTCGACCATGAGCAGTCGGGAGCGGCCGAAGTCGCGGCGGAAGCTCCACCACGTGGACTTGCGGCCCCGCGTCTCCCGGTCCGCCTCCTCGGCGAACTCCTCCAGCAGCGGCAGGACGTCCGTGCCCTGCGCCTTCACCTTGGCGTACAAGGGATCCCTCGCGAGCTCCTCCGGACCGAGGTTGCCGAGGTGCTGGTACACCCAGTAGGACGCGATGGCGCCGCGGATCCTGTTGCGCCACCACGGTTTCGCGGCCATCTCCTGCCGCCACACCGCGGAGGTGTTCCAGTCGTCGCGCACGTCGTGGTCGTCGAAGATCATCGACGACGGCACGACCGACAGCAGCCAGCGGATCTCCGGGTCGCCCCAGGTCTCGTGGTAGAGGTGGGCGTACTCGGCGAAGTGCACGACCTCGCCGTCGGGCTCCTCCGTGCCGTGACGGCGTTCGCGCAGCCACTGCTTGGTGGCGTCGGTCGGTTCGTCGGCGTAGACCTGGTCTCCCAACAGGATCAGCGCCTGCGGCCACTCCTGCTCCGGCATGCTCATGAGCCGTTGCGCGAAGGCGTCGAGGGCATCGGGCCCGACCGGCCGGCTCGGTGCGGCGCGGCACGAGCCGAACGCGATCCTGGTGACCTCACCGGTGCGAATCACAGGTTTCGGGAACGTGCTGCCAGGTTCCGGCCAGACGACCTCCCCGTCGAGCCTCACGTCGTACTCGGTGCGCGGCCCCAGGTTCTCCAGCCGCACGAGGGCGAAGTGCTGGCCGCCCGCCTGGAACGTCCTCGCCGTGTGCCCCGCGACCGTGACGTCGCAGGACGCGTCCGTCTCGACCCACACGGTCGCGGACGTCCCGTGCACATGCCTGAGGAGCGGTCCGAGCACCAGCTTCGCCACCCGCGAGACAGTACCCTCGCACGGGTGGAAATCACGTTCGACGCAGCAGATCCCCCCGCTCTGGCCGCGTTCTGGTCCGAGTTCGCCGGCGACGAGATCGAGCTGACGTTCGTGTGGAGCGACGCCCCGAAGATCGAGAAGAACCGGGTGCACATCGACCTGGCCTCGACCTCGCTCGAACACCAGGCGGACATCGTGGCGCGCGCTCTGAAGCTGGGCGCCGAGCACGCCGACATCGGGCAGCGCGACGTGCCGTGGGTCGTGTTGCGCGATCCGCAGGGCAACGAGTTCTGCGTCCTGGAACCCCGGCCCGAGTACACCGGCGCGATCGCGGCCGTCGTCGTCGACTCGCCGGACCCGCTGGCCTCGGCTCAGGCGACCGGCCACCCGGTGGTGCGCAGCGGTGACGGGTGGGCTTCCGTGCGGCCGGAGCCCGGTCCGTGGCTCGAGTTCGTGCGGACCGACGACTCCGACCCGATCACCAACCGCGTGCGCGTGCGGTGGGCCGATCCGAGCTGACCCCGATATCCAATATCCGATATATCAGTTGTGCGAGGCGGGTTTGCCCAGGTCAGAGAGCGGCCAGCCGTTCCCGCAAGGTGTCGAGACCCATCGAGCCCATCTCCAGCGCGTCCTTGTGGAAGCGCTTGAGGTCGAAGTCGGCGCCCTTGCGGGCACGGGCGTCCTCGCGGGCGGCGAGCCAGAGCCGTTCGCCGATCTTGTAGGCCGGTGCCTGGCCCGGCCAGCCGAGGTAGCGGTCGATCTCGTCGCGGGCGGCCGCGGGTTCCTGCAGCGTCCTGGTGAGCATGAACTCCAGGCCCAGCTCCGGGGTCCAGCGCTCACCGGGGTGGAAACCGGTGCCCGCCGGGATCTCCAGCTCCAGGTGCATGCCGATGTCGACGATCACGCGGGCCGCGCGGAACAGGTGCGCGTCGAGCATGCCGAGCAGGTCGCCGTCGTCGTCGAGGTAGCCGAGCTCGCGCATGAGGCGTTCCGAGTAGAGCGCCCAGCCCTCGCCGTGCCCGGAGACCCAGCACAGCAGGCGCTGGAAGTCGTTGAGCGTCTCCGACTGGTACACCGCCGTCGCGCACTGGAGGTGATGGCCCGGCACGCCCTCGTGGTAGACGGTCGACGTCTCGCGCCACGTCGGGAACACCGTCTTGCCCTCGGCGATCGACCACCACATGCGGCCGGGACGGGAGAAGTCGGCGGTCGGCGGCGTGTAGTAGGCGCCGACGCCACCGCCGGGCGGCGCGATCCTGCACTCGAGGTTCATCAGCGCGTCCGGCAGGTCGAAGTGCACGTCGCGCAGGTCGAGCAGGGCCTTGTCGGACAGCTCCTGCATCCACGCCTGCAGGCCGTCCTGGCCGTGGACCTGGTAGCGCGGGTGCTCGTCGAGGTAGGCGGCGGTCTCCGCCAGGGAGGCGCCCGGCTTCAGGCGGCCCGCGACCTGCTTCATCTCGGCCTCGATGCCGAGGAACTCCTCCCAGCCCCACGCGTAGGCCTCGGCCAGGTCGAGCCGCGACCCCGTGAAGTAGCGCGAACCGAGGCGGTACCGCTCCTCGCCGACGGCGTCCTTCTCG
Organism: Lentzea sp. NPDC004782; assembly: GCF_040609115.1. Taxonomy (NCBI): domain Bacteria; kingdom Bacillati; phylum Actinomycetota; class Actinomycetes; order Pseudonocardiales; family Pseudonocardiaceae; genus Lentzea; species Lentzea sp. NPDC004782. The sequence continues at coordinate 89,152 of NZ_JBEXJN010000022.1, read as the reverse complement.
GGTGCCTGCGGGGCGAGCGTCGTGCGCAGGAAGGAGGCGAACTCGGCGTACGCGGACGAAGCGGCGGCGGCACCGGCGTCCAGCGACGAGCGCAGCGCGCCCTCCGCCCCGGACGAGGCGACGAACGAGGTGAAGAACGTCGAGGCCCAGACGTCGCACTGCGCGGCGACCTTGGTCACCTGGCGCAGCGCGGAAACCTGACCACGGGAAGCGGCGTGCGAGAGAGACGCGCGGAGACCGCCCAGAGCGGCGGGCACGGCGGCAAGACGGCGCCCGATCGTCGCCCAGTCGTCCGGCGTGCCGGTCGGCATCTGGTCGAAGATGTCGCGCACCGACTGGATCGGGCTCGCGATCACGTTCAACGACGACTCGGTGTGGCCGGCCTCGTAGAGCTCGTGCTCCAGACCCGTTCGTTCCAGGAAAACGGCACGCGCCGCCTCTTCCGAGGAGGACGCGGGCGTCGCCGCGGCGACGTCGGCGAGCGCGCGGACGGCGAGTTCGTCCCGTGCCGCGTGGCCCTCCGGCGAGAAGTCCGTCAGCTGGTCCTCGGCTCCGGCGAAGCCCAGGTTGGTCGCGGCGATGGGGTCGAGCGCCACGTAGTCGCTGACGTACTTGTTGCTGATGTCGTGCACCGATGCCATGGCGCGAGACGCTACCTGGCGGCTGTCGACACCAAAAGGTAGTTAGTCAAGCTCACGACCAAAGGAGGGACTGCGTCGTTTGGACCGCCCTGGCAGGATGTCCGCCGTGCGTCGATCCCGGGCACTTCTGGTGCCGGTCTTCCTGCTGCTCACCCTGTTCTCGTTGAGCGGTTGCGTTCGCGTGTACGCGGCCATGGCCGTGTCGGACGACGACCGCATCTCGGGTGAGATCGTCGCGGCCACGCCGCCCACGCAGGACAACGACCCCGGCCCCCAGCTGAAGGTGCCGCCGGAGCTCGCGAGCCGGGTCACCACCAAGCCGTACCGGGTGGAGTCGTACTCGGGCACGCAGCTGTTCTTCAACGGCCTGTCGTTCGAGGAGATGCGCACGCTCTCGTCGTCCACCAGCTCCTCGAACAGCCGGTACAGCCTGAACTTCCGCCGGTCGGGTGATCTTGTCACGCTCTCGGGGTCGGTCGACCTCACCCAGGTGCCCGTGGAACGCGCGGACATCCAGGTGAAGGTCAGCTTCCCCGGCAAGATCGTGAACACCAACGGCCGCGAGGAGGAGAACAACACGATCGCGTGGTCTCCGAAGCCCGGTCAGGCGTCGATGCTCCAGGCCACCGTGCAGTACGCGGGCGAGGACTCCGACTCGTTCCTCGGCTGGGCACTGCTCGTCGCCGGGCTCACCGGCGGTGCGGCGCTGATCGTCGTCGTGCTCGCCCTCATCGCGCACAAGCGCAACGTGATGACTTAGGCCCTGGCCACCAAACCCAGGCGCCCCAACACTTCCCGCGTCGCCTTCGACCGGTTCATCGTGTAGAAGTGCAGCGCGGGCACGCCCTCGTCGAGCAGCCGCCGGCACATCTCGGTCGCGATGTCGATGCCCGTCGCGCGGAAGCCCGCGACGTCGTCGGCATAAGGCTCCAGCCTGCGCGAGATCTCCGGCGGCAGGTCGGCGCCGGACAGCTCCACGATCTTGGCCAGGCCGCGCGGTGACAGCATCGGCATGATCCCCGGCAGGATCGCCGCGGAACAGCCCGCGGCCGCCACCCTGTCGCGCAGCCGCAGGAACGGCTCCGGCGCGTGGAACAGCTGCGCCACCGCGTAGTCCGCGCCCGCGTTCAGCTTGCGCAGCAGGAACTTCAGGTCCGTGTCGAGGTCGGCAGAGCGCGGGTGCCCGTACGGGAACGCGGCCACGCCCACGCAGAAGTCGCCGAGCTCGCGGACGAGCCGCACCAGCTCGTCGGCGTAGTTGAGGCCCTCCGGGTGCGCGACCCACTCGCCCATCGGGTCGCCGGGAGGGTCGCCGCGCAGCGCGAGGATGTTGCGCACGCCGATCGCCGCGTACCAGCCGATCACGTTGCGCAGCTCCGCCACCGAGTGGTCCACGGCGGTCAGGTGCGCGACCGGCAACAGCGTCGTCTCCTGCGCGATCCGCCCGGTGGCGCGGATCGTGCGGTCGCGCCGCGACCCTCCGGCGCCGTACGTGATCGACACGAACGCCGGGTCGAGACCCTCCAGCTCGCGGACCGCCTTCCAGAGGACCTTCTCGTCCTCGGCGTCCCGCGGTGGCAGGAACTCGACCGAGAACTTGGGAGACTGCCCCTGCAGCCGATCCACCACGGACGTCATGGGTACAACCCTAATGGCACTTCCGCCTGGTGGGACATCAGCTCATCATGTGGACGCGGGCCCCGGCATGCGCGTGGCCCGGGACACAGCGGACCATGGAGGACGTGTCCCACCACCCCATCGACGTTGCGTTGCCCCAGAACGTCGAAGAAGCGTTGACCACGTACCTGGCCTCCCGGCGCGCGTCCGGAGAGGCGATGGACCCCAGCTTCGCGAGCGCGGTGGACGCGCTTTCGGACTTCGTGCTGGGCGGCGGCAAGCGCATCCGCCCGACGTACGCGTGGTGGGGATGGCGCGCGGCGGGCGGCGATCCCGACGGTGAGCTCGCCGACGAGGTGCTCACGGCGGTCAGCTCGCTGGAGCTCATCCAGGCGTGCGCGTTGATCCACGACGACCTGATGGACGCCTCCTCGGTGCGCCGGGGCAAGCCGACGGTGCACATCGCGTTCGGCGCGCGGCACCGCGAGCAGGGCTGGCTCGGGTCGTCGGAGCGGTTCGGCATGTCGGCGGCCGTCCTGATCGGCGACATCGCGCTGGCGTGGGCGGACGACATGCTGTTCGCCGCCGGGCTGCCGGCCGAGGTGCTGCGGCGGATGAGCGAGCCGTGGCGGGACATGCGCACCGAGATGCTCGCCGGCCAGTACCTCGACGTGCTGACGCAGGCGCGGGGCGACTCCTCGGCGGACGCGGCACTGAGGATCGACCGGCTCAAGACCGCCGCGTACACCGTCGAACGACCGTTGCACATGGGTGCGGCGATGGCGGGCGGCTCGCCGGAGCTGATCGCGGGGCTGCGGTCGTTCGGTGCCGACATCGGCGTCGCGTTCCAGCTGCGCGACGACCTGCTCGGCGTCTTCGGCGACCCGGAGGTGACCGGCAAACCCGCCGGTGACGACCTCGCCGAGGGCAAGCGGACGCTGCTGGTGGCACTGGGCATGCAGTTCGGCGCCGATATATTGGATACCGCACTCGGCAAGCCCGACCTCGACCTCGACACCGTCGAGGAGGTCCGCCGCGCACTCGTGAAGGTCGGCGCCGTCGACGCCGTCGAGGAGCGCATCGAGGAGCTCACGAAGAGCGCGCTGGCCGCCCTCGACGCGGCTCCCGTGGCCGAGCCGGCCGCCACCAAACTGGCCGACCTCGCGATCAGCTCCACGAGGCGGGCCTTCTGAAGTCGATCACGACTCACGCGACTGGTCGCTTGATTAACTCCTCGTGACCAGTCTGGGCCGTTGCTTGCTGACGCTTCCGCGCGTTGTGCAACGATGTTCGGGCGATGGCAGCAACTCCGTCCCTCCCCCGCACGAGCTCCGAGGTGTCTCCGCTGGAGCCCTCACCAGTCGTGCGCACGAACACCTACGCCATCCCCATCCGCACGACCATGCTCGGCCTGCTGGGCGTCGCACTGGTCGCGCTCGGCGGCATGGGCGCGGGCGCGATCCTGGAGCGCGACCCGCTGCTCGCCCAGGTCGGCCTGAGCTGGCTGCGCTACGGCCACGGCCGCGACCTCGCGAGCATGGTGCTGTACCTGGGCCTCGGCCTGGTCATCTGGGCGTGGATCCGGCTCGGCAGGCTCGTGCGGTGGGGCGAGATCGGCGACTTCGCGGTGCTGGTCGCGGTGACGGTCTGGACGTTGCCGCTGCTCTTCGCACCGCCGCTGTTCAGCAAGGACATCTACAGCTACCTGGCGCAGGGCCAGCTCGCGCTGAGCGGCTACGACCCGTACGAGGTCGGGCCCGCCGTGCTGCAGAGCACGCTGAGCGAGAACGTCAGCTGGGTGTGGCAGCACACGCCCGCGCCGTACGGACCGCTGTTCATCCTCGTCGCCAAGGCGATCGTGTGGATCACCGGCGCCAGCGTGATCCTCGGCGTCGTCGCGATGCGCTTCTCGCTCGCCGGCGGACTGGTGCTGCTGTGCTGGGCGCTGCCGGGCCTGAGCCGGCACCTGGGCGGCCGGTCGGCGATCGCGCTGTGGCTGGTGGCGGCGAACCCGTTGCTGCTGATCCACCTGGTCGGTGGCGCGCACAACGACCTGCTGATGATCGGCCTGATGGCCGCGGGCGTGCTGTTGGTGCTCGACCGCAGGCACGTGCTCGGTTTCGTGCTGCTCGGGCTCGCTTTCTCGGTGAAGGCGACGGCGGTCGTCATCCTGCCGTTCCTGATCTGGATCTGGGCCGCGCGCCTGGACGGCGACCGGCGCGCCCAGTTCCGCAAGGCGCTGCTGCCGGGCGCGGCGGCGTTCCTCGGGGCGTTCGTGGCGTGCACGCTGGTCGCCGGGGTGAGCCTCGGCTGGATCCCCGCGCTGCGCAGCTCGTCGATGATCATCAACTGGCTGTCGATCCCGAGCGCGGTCGGCGACTTCGTGCGCATGGTCGTGAACTGGTTCGTCTACGTCGACGGCGGCATCTTCATCGGCGTGGCGCGGGCGCTCGGGTCGGTCCTGCTGATCTGGATCGCCTGGACGCAGTGGTGGGCGGCCCGAGACGGCGACGTCCGCGACAGCATCCGGCGTGGCGCGCTGACGATGCTCGCGGTCGCGCTGCTGTCCCCCGCGACGCTGCCGTGGTACTTCAGCTGGCCGCTGGCGCTCGCCGCCGGGTTCATGTGGACCACGGGCGCACTGGTGACGGTGTCACTCGCCTCGGTCTTCCTGCTGCTGGTGACGTTCCCGAACGGCGACACGGCGCTGTACTCGTGGGGCTACCTGTTCTTCGCGCTCGTCGTGTCGGTGCTCGCGGCGCGGTCGTTGGTGAAGCCGGACCCGTTCGGCCTGTCCACCCGCTACGAATGAGCTCCAACACATCGGACATCGGCGCCGCGTACGCCGCGTGCCGCCGGGTGAACGCGCGATACGGCAAGACCTTCTTCCTGGCCACGACGCTGCTGCGCCCTGAACAGCGCCCCGCGGTGCACGCGTTGTACGCCTTCGCGCGGTGGGCCGACGAGATCGTCGACGCCGCGGGAGTCGACGACCGCGAAGGCGAGCTGAACCGGCTGGAGCGGCTGCTCGACAAGCAGCCGTCGAACCCGGTCCTGCACGCGCTGGCGGACACCATGCGCCGCTACGACATCGACCGGTCGCTCTTCACGGACTTCCTCGCGGCGATGCGGATGGACCTCGACGTCACCGAGTACGCCGACCTCGACGCGCTCGGCGTCTACATGCACGGTTCGGCGGAGGTCATCGGCCTGCAGATGCTGCCCGTGCTCGGCACCGTCGTGCCCCGCGCGGAGGCCGAACCGTACGCGGCCCGGCTCGGTGTGGCGTTCCAGCTGACGAACTTCCTGCGCGACGTCGGCGAGGACCTGGACCGCGGCCGCGTGTACCTGCCGCAGGACGTCCTCGGCGCGCACGGCGTCGACCGCGACCTTTTGCAATGGGTTCGACGCCATCGTCGTGCAAACGTCCGCGTGCAAAGGGCGCTCGACGAGCTCGTCGCCCACTCATATGCGATATATCAGTCGGCCCGGCCAGGCATTTCGATGCTGTCGCCGTCGTCGCGGCCCTGTGTGCAGACGGCATACACGCTGTATCGCGACATCCTCGGCCTCATCGGCTGCGAGGTGCTGTGGCGGCGGGTCGCGGTACCGAACTCCCGACGTCTCGCGGTGGCAGTGCCCGGCGTCGGCCGGGCACTGCTCGCGCGTGCGATGACCAGATGAAGCCGGCGTCAGATGACGACGACCCCGACGATGTTGGACGTCGCGGAGGCGTAGACGCTGGTGCCCGGGAAGTAGAGGCGCAGGTCGGCGGAAGCGTCGATGGTCAGCTTCGCGGTGAACGTCGAGTTCGGCGTGCAGGACCTGGTGTAGATGTTCGTCCACGTCGAGGCGCCGACCTTGACCTGCGCGAACACGTCGAGACCCAGGGTGAGCTGACGCTCGCCGCCCTCGGCGCCGAGCTTGCCCTTGATCTGGAGCTGGTTGCCCTTCTTCAGCTTGACCTTGGCGCCACCGGCGTCGAGTTCGAGCGTCGTCGGCTTGGCCTGCACGGCCGGAGCCGCACTGGCGGCGACCGGCGAGAGGAGCAGCCCGACCGCGGTGAGGCCGGCCAGCAGAGTCTTGGTGATCATGGGAACCAGTTCAGGGGTTCCGGACGTCCCACGCCTGCGGAGACGCCCGGAACCGCCACATCGTGTGAACTAGAAGCCCATGGCTTGCGCGCGTCGCTTTACCTCACGCCCACGGTCACCGCGCAATGCTTCGATCGGAGTGCCAGGGAGGCTGGAGTCCTCCGTGAAGAGCCAGCGCAGGATCTCGTCCGTGGAGAAGCCCTGGTCGCGCAGCACCGTGATCGTGCCGGGCAGACCTTTCACCACGGTTCCGGCGGCGAGGAACGCTTCGGGAACGACGAGAACGCCGTCCCGCCGCTCGGCGAGCAGTTGCCCGTCGCGCAGCAGTTGGTGGACCCGGGTGACCGGAAGTCCCATTCGGTCGGCCACCTCGGGAAGAGGAAGAACCTCCAGGTCGGCAGCCAGTACATCCGCAGCGGCAGGAATCGCACTCACGGGGGTCACGATGCCATAACCGAACTGTGAACGCCCTTCCGCCAACCGGGTCATCCTGAGCTTTACCATCTCGCACTGTGGAGAGGTCGGTTTCGAACGTGATGGGTGGACTGCTCGAGCAGCGCTACCGGGTGGACGCCGTGCTCGCGCGCGGTGGCATGTCCACCGTCTATCGAGGTCGCGACACCCGCCTCGATCGCGATGTGGCCGTCAAGGTGATGGATCCGCACCTGACGGCGGACCCCGCGTTCGTCGCGAGGTTCGAGCGCGAGGCGCGCGCGGCAGCCCAGTTGCATCACCCGGCCGTGGTGTCCGTGCACGACCAGGGCGTCGACGGTGACCAGGTGTACCTGGTGATGGAGCTGATCGACGGCGGAAACCTCCGTGACCTGCTGAACCAGCGCGGCAAGCTGCCTCCCGCCGTTGCGTTGAGCATTCTCGGCCCCGTGCTGTCCGCGTTGGGCGCCGCCCACCGCGCCGGACTGGTGCACCGTGACGTGAAGCCGGAGAACGTGCTGATCGGACCGGGTGGCCAGGTCAAGGTCGCGGACTTCGGACTGGCCCGCGCGATCGCCGAGAACGGCGTCACGAGCGACAGCGAGATCCTCGGGACTGTGGCGTACCTCTCACCTGAACAGGTGGAGACGGGGGCCGCGGACGCGCGCAGTGACGTCTATTCGGCTGGAATCGTGCTCTACGAGATGCTGGCGGGCCAGGCACCGTATCGCGGCGATACGCCGATCTCGGTGGCCTACCAGCACGTGAACTCGGACGTCCCGTCGGTCCCGGAGATCCCGCTGGCGCTCGACACGCTGGTGCGCAAGGCGACGCGGCGTGACCCGTCGCTGCGCCCGGCGAACGCGGACGCCTTCCTCGCCGAGCTGGAACGGGTGGGCTCGGAGCTGGGCCTCACGCCGCAACCGGTGCCCGTTCCCGGCACCGCGCCCGAGAACGACAAGACCGTGATCATGCGACCGGTCCCGGTCGCGGTCGGCGCCACTCCCCCGTCGGTCGCCGAGGCGACCCGGCCGGTGCAGCCGGTTCAGCCCATGCAGTCCGCGATGACTACCATCCACACGGGCCCGCCGACGCCACCTCCCGGCATCTCCGCCACGCGCACGATGGCGAGGCCGGAGCCGGCACGTCGCCGCCCTCCCCAGACCCGTGCCAAGAAGCCGAAGGTCGATCCCGTCGAGGCGGAGCGCAAGCGCCGCAAGAGGCTCTTCATCATCTGGGGATCCGTCGTCGCGGTGCTGGCGCTGATCGTCGGCCTGTTCGCCTGGTACCTCGGCGCGGGCCGCTGGACGGTGATGCCGGCGGTGGTCGGGCAGTCCGAGCAGAACGCGTCGCAGCTGGTGCGGGCCGCGGACCTGACGGCGCTGATCGAGAAGGTTCCGTCGAACGACGTGCCGAACGGCCAGGTCATCAGCACCGATCCCGCCGCGGGCACGGAGCTGCGCAAGAGCCAGTCCGTGAAGGTCGTCGTGTCACGCGGCAAGCCCGTGGTGCCGTTCGTCAACGTCGGTGTCGAGGTCGAGGCCGCGACCAAGGAGATCGAGGCAGCGGGCCTGAAGGCGGTCAAGGACCCGGCCAAGGACGCGTTCCACGACACGGTGCCGATCGGCAAGGTCGTGGCGCTGGACCCGCGGCCCGGTACGGCGTTGAACATCGGCAGCCCGGTGACCCTGGTGCTGAGCAAGGGACCCGCGCCGCGCAGGCCGGTGCCGAACGTGGCGGGCAAGTCGAAGGACGACGCGTTCGCCGAGCTGCAGCGCGCCGGTCTGGAGCCGGTCGAGGCGGGCGGTCAGGACGCCGCGAACGGCGACGACGCACGCGCGGTGCGCACGGACCCGCCTGCGGGCACCGTGCTGGACCCGACGGCGAACAAGCGGGTCACCGTGTTCTTCCAGGACAACTCGGAGGTCGAGGTCCCCGAGGTGACCCGGCTGAAGGTGCGTGAGGCCAAGGAGGAGCTCGAACGGGCCGGTCTGAAGGTGAAGGTCGAGTTCAACCGGAGCAACAACGCGACCGTGGTGAACCAGTCGATCCCGCCGCGCACGAAAGTGCGCCGCGGCACCGAGATCACGATCTTCGGCCTCTGACCCCGCACGGGGAGCAAAGCGAAGGGCCCCGCGTTCTCGACGCGGGGCCCTTCGTTCTTCAGCTCGTCTTCAGCGAACCCGCTACGAGCGCAGCATCTCGGCGACGAGGAACGCGAGCTCCAGCGACTGCTGCGTGTTCAGGCGCGGGTCGCACGCCGTCTCGTAGCGGCCGGCGAGGTCGTCGTCGGAGATCTCCTGCGCGCCACCGAGGCACTCGGTGACGTCCTCACCCGTGAGCTCGATGTGGATGCCACCGGGGTGCGTGCCGAGCCGGCGGTGCACCTCGAAGAAGCCCTGCACCTCGTCGACGATCCGGTCGAAGTGCCGGGTCTTGTAGCCGGTGCTCGACTCGTGGGTGTTGCCGTGCATCGGGTCGCACTGCCAGATGACCTTGTGGCCGGACGCCTCGACCTTCTCGACGATCGCCGGCAGCACGTCGCGCACCTTCTGGTTGCCCATGCGCGAGATCAGCGTCAACCGACCCGGTTCGTTGCGAGGGTCCAGCCGCTCGACGTACTCCACCGCCATCTCCGGCGACGTCGTCGGGCCGATCTTGAGGCCGATCGGGTTCGCGAGCATCTCCGCGAACGCGATGTGCGCGCCGTCGAGCTGACGGGTGCGCTCACCGATCCACACGAAGTGCGACGACAGGTCGTACAACCGCGGCTGCTCACCGGTGGTGTCCAGGCGCAGCAGCGCGCGTTCGTAGTCCAGGAGCAGCGCCTCGTGCGAGGCGAAGATCTCCGTGCCGTGCAACGACTGGTCGGTGACACCGCACGCGGACATGAACTTGAGGCCGCGGTCGATCTCACTGGCCAGCGCCTCGTAGCGCTCGCCCGCGGGCGAGGTGCGCACGAAGTCGCGGTTCCAGTCGTGCACCCGGTGCAGGTCCGCGAGACCCGCGCCGGTCAGCGCGCGCAGCAGGTTCATCGCGGCACCGGCGTTGGCGTAGGCGCGGATCATCCGGCTCGGGTCCGGGATGCGGGCCTCTGGCGTCGCGACCAGGGAGTTGATGATGTCGCCGCGGTAGGACGGCAGGCCGAGCGCGTCGATGTTCGACGACCGCGGCTTGGCGTACTGCCCGGCGATGCGGCCGACCTTCACCACCGGAAGGCTCGCGCCGTAGGTCAGAACCACGGCCATTTGCAGCAGGGTCCGGATGTTCGCGCGGATGTGCGGCTCGGTGTTGTCCGCGAACGTCTCCGCGCAGTCACCGCCCTGCAGAAGAAACGCCTCACCGTTCGCGACCTGCGCCAGTTGCGTGTGCAGCCGGTCGATCTCGGCGGGCACGGTGATCGGCGGCACGCTCTCCAGCACGGCCCGCACACGACGCACCTGTTCGGCGTCGGGCCACTCCGGCTGCTGGGCGGCGGGACGCGACAGTGCGTCGTCCAGGCGCTTGCGCATCTCGGGAGGCAGCGGCGGAAGCTCGGGAAGCGTGTCGATGGGCACGTCCACGGTCCAGTTCACGCTGCTCATCCTAGTTGTCCCACACTGAGAGACCGGGCCGGGCCTGTCAGCAGTTGGACGGGTGCCGGACTGCGCGTCATTCGACGGTGAGGTCCGTTACGCGTCAACTATCAACACCTGCCCTGTTGAGACGACACATTGCATGATGTGGCCATGAACGCCACCCGATTGGATGACAGCACCGCGACCCGGCTGCTGGCCATCGCGATCGACAACATCCAGCGCGACCACCCGGTGCATTGGTCGCACGTCATCGACGGCGACGACCGGCTGGTCCCGCAGCGGGTGCTGCACCCCGTGTTCGCCGGGTCGTTCGACTGGCACTCGTGCGTGCACCAGACGTGGCTGGCGGTGCGGCTGCTGCGGCTGCGCCCGTCGCTGCCGGGGGCCGGCCTGGCCCGTGACACGTTGGACAAGCTGATCACGCACGAGAACTGCGCCGTCGAGGCCGCGTTCTTCGCCTCGCCGGCGGGACGGCACTGGGAGCGGCCGTACGGGTGGGCGTGGTTGTTGCTGCTCGACGCGGAGCTGCGGACCTCGGGCCTGCCGTGGTCGTTGGCGCCGATCGCGGACGTCCTGCGCGACCGGTGGCTCGAGTGGATCTCGGCGGCACGGCTCCCGGTGCGCACCGGGACGCACGGCAACACCGCGTTCGCGACCGCGCTGGTGTTCGACGCCGCACAGGTGAACGGCGACTTCGAGCTGGCCTCCGCGTGCGTCGACGCGGCGCTGCGGTGGCACCGCGAGGAGTTCGCGTACGGCGGCTTCGAGCCGGACGCCGCCGACTTCCTGTCCCCCGCGCTGACGACGGCCGACCTGATGCGCCGGGCTCTCGACACCTCGGAGTTCGGGGCGTGGTTCGACGCGTACCTGCCGGAGCTCGACACGGAACGGTGGCGCGTTCTGCGCGAACCCTTCCCGGTCGACGCCCCCGACGACCCCTACGGATCGCACCTGGCCGGGCTCACGTTGTCCCGCGCCTGGAACTGGGAGGCCATCGCGGACGCCCTCCCCGCCGGGCACCGGTACGCCGAGCTGGCCCGCACCGCCTCCGCCGCCCACCGCGAGGCCGGGTGGACCTACGTGTTCGGCGGCCACGGCTACATGGCCGACCACTGGCTGGGCACGTTCGCCGCCTACCTCGACGTGAAGGCCTTCTGACCAGCGCAAACTCACCCTTATGCAAAAAACGTTTGCGGACGTCCGCAAACGTTTTTTGCATAACCGATATATCGGATATTGGATATCGGACCGGCGATCAGGCGCCGAAGAAGACCTCGGCCTCTTCGTAGCGCTCCGCCGGAACGGTCTTGAGCTCGGCCGTCGCCTCGGACAGCTTCACGCGCACGATGTCCGTGCCGCGCAGCGCGACCATGGTGCCGAAGTCGCCGGCCGCGACGGCGTCGACCGCGTGCAGGCCGAAGCGGGTCGCGAGGACGCGGTCGTACGCGGTCGGCGTACCACCGCGCTGGATGTGACCGAGGATGGCCGCGCGGGACTCCTTGCCGGTGCGGTCCGCGATCTCCTCCGCGAGCCACTGGCCGACACCGCCGAGGCGGACGTGACCGAAGGCGTCGCGCTCACCGGAGTGCAGCACCTCGGCGCCGCCCTCGGGGATCGCACCCTCGGCGACGACGATGATCGGCGCGAACTCGCTCTCGAAGCGCCGCTCGACCCACTCGACGACCTTGTCGACGCTGAACGGGCGCTCGGGCACGAGGATGACGTTCGCGCCACCGGCGAGACCGGAGTGCAGCGCGATCCAGCCCGCGTGCCGGCCCATGACCTCGACGACGAGCGCACGGTGGTGCGACTCGGCCGTGGTGCGCAGGCGGTCGATGGCCTCGGTCGCGATGTGCACGGCCGTGTCGAAGCCGAACGTGTAGTCCGTGGCGCCGAGGTCGTTGTCGATCGTCTTCGGCACACCGACGACGCCGATGCCGTCATCGGTGAGGCGCTTGGCGACACCGAGGGTGTCCTCGCCACCGATCGCGATGATGGCGTCGATGTTGTTGGCCGCGATGGTCTCGCGGATGCGGTCGACACCACCCTCGACCTTGTAGGGGTTCGTGCGCGACGAGCCCAGGATCGTGCCACCGCGGGTGAGGATCTCCTCGACGTCCGCGAGGTCGATCTCCTTGGTCAGGTTCTCGATCGGACCCTGCCAGCCGTTGCGGAACCCGACGATCTCCCAGCCGTGTGCCTTGATGCCCTTGCGGACCACGGCCCGGATCACGGCGTTCAGACCGGGGCAGTCACCACCGCCAGTGAGCACACCGATGCGCATCTGCTTGCCCAATCTCTCGTGTTCTGTGTCACTCAGACTTTCACGAGCTGTATCGGTGCAGCAACGCGGGTCTCACTTACCGGACGGGAAAGCCGATTTTGCGCCGGTGTTCCTCGATCACCTTCCACCGCGCGAGGTTGTGGCGCGCGTCGGCGAGGGCGTCGTGCGCGTCGGCCGGAGGCGCGGGCAGCCGGGGGCGGCCGACGTCGTCCCAGCGCTGCCGCAGGTCGCGCGTGAACCGGGGCAAAGCGCGCGGCAACGCCGGCATGGCGCCCCACAGCTGCGCCAGCGCGACGTGGTCGTAGGCGGCGAACCACGCCCACAGTTCGATCTCGTCACGGGCGGCGTTGCGGGCGCCGAGGAAGTCGAGCAGGTCCTCGCGGATGCGTTCACGGCTGCGCCACGCCTTGTCGGCGGGCGACGGCAGCTGGTTGAGGACGTTCTGCCGCACCCACGGGCCGGCCCGCTCAGGGTCGAACTCGGTCGACACGGCGTAGAACTCGCGGCCTTCCTCGTCGACCACACCGATCGACACGAGGTCGATCGTCACCCCGTCCTCGATGAACTCACAGTCGTAGAAGAACCGCACCGCGACACCCTAGGGGGTGCGGTCAGCTCGCCTTCGTCTCGGGCACCCGGTCGGCGGTCTTGCCCTGCTCGGGGCCCTTCGTGGCCTCTTCCTTCGCCTTGGCCGCGTAGACGTCGACGTACTCCTGGCCGGACAGCTCCATCAGCGAGTACATGATCTCGTCGGTGATCGACCGCAGCACGAACCGGTCACTCGACAGCCCCTCGTAGCGGGAGAAGTCGAGCGGCTTGCCGATCTTGATGCGGATCGGGTACGGCTTCCACATCTTCGAGCCGATCGGGTTCGCCTTGTCCGTGCCGAACATCGCCACCGGGATCACCGGCGCGCCCGACTCCAGCGCGATCCACGCGACACCGACCTTGCCCTTGTACAGGCGGCCGTCCGGCGACCGCGTGCCCTCGGGGTAGATGCCCAGCAGCTTGCCCTCGCGCACGATCCGCACGCCCGTGTCGAGCGCGCCCTGGGCGGCCGAGGCGCTGGACCGGTCGATCGGCACCTGGCCGACGCCGGAGAAGAACCACTTCTGCAACGTGCCCTTGAGCCCGGTGCCGGTGAAGTACTCGATCTTCGCGGGGAAGGTCACCCGCCGCGACAACATCAACGGCAGGAAGAAGGAGTCGGAGACGGCGAGGTGGTTGCTCGCCAGGATCGCGCCACCTTCCTTCGGGATGTTCTCGGCACCCTCGATGATCTTCGGCTGGAAGAACAGCCGGAGAATCGGCCCCAGGAGGACGTGCTTCATCAACCAGTACAGCACCGTGGGAAGCGCCTCCCTAGACACCGCGAACCTTGATCCCGGCGATCAGCCTACGGAGCCGACCGCTTCTCACACAACGAGTCCCGAAGCAGAGCGTCACGCCAGGACTGCGCCGACTGCCGTAACCCGCAACACATCCCGCCCGTGCAACGATGAGGGGTCATAGGGTTGCGGCACACGGAGAGGCTCTGGATGAACGCCCGGCGCGACTCGACCGACGGCCCCGAGAACGTCGACGAGCTCTTTGCCGAGATCGTCGCGGGTCTCGAACGGGACGGGGTCGGCAAGGACTGGCTCGACCTCGACGAGGCGAGCCCGGAAGACCTCAGGACGCTCGACGACTCGGCCGGCGAACCCGCCCCCGACCTCGAAGACGAGCCCGAACGGCGCGGCCGCGACGACGAGGACCACTACATTCCGCCTGAGCCGCCGCCGTTCCCGGTGCTGCGCGCCTCGACCATCGCCGCGCTCGGACTCTTCGTGCTCGGCATCGTCCTCCTGGTCGCCCCCGGCCTCTTCGGCCTCGAGGCGCGCATCGGCACGCCGCTGTCGCTCGTCTCGCTCTGCGCGGGCGTCGGCTGGCTGATCCTGCGCATGCGCAACACCCCGCCGCCCGACTCGGGATGGGACGACGGCGCTCAGGTGTGACGCGTCACGTCCCGGTTGGTAACACCGTGATAACGGCCACTCAAACCTTCAGATAACGATTCGGGCATGCCTACCGTGTCCGGCATGGACCAGATGCAGCACCTGATGATGGCCCGCGCCCTGGCGACCCTGAGCAAGAAGGACGCCGAGCGCGCCAAGCGCCGCCGCCCGCGCATCCTGCGCCTCCTCGGCCGCTAGCCCGGGCGTTCCGCCCGGCAGCTCAGCTCCGGACAGTGCCGTCCCGGAGATTTCAGACGAACGTTCGGATCGGTGATCCAGCCGGGGTATCTGGCCGACGCCGCGAGTCAGGAGCGGCGTGAGCTGTTCTTCGCCATGGACGCGGTCATCTCCCGCGCCAGGGTCGCGGCGCCCACGATGCCGGCGTCGTCGCCCAGCTGCGCCGTGCGGATCCGGGCCAGCGGACGGTGACCCGCGCCGGTGACCACGGAGGCGTAGCGCTCGCGGGCGTCGTCGAGGAACAGCGGTGCGGACTCCGACACGCCTCCCCCGATGACGATCACCTCGGGGTCGTAGACGTCCGCCACCAGGGCGAGGCCCTCGCCGAGCCAGCGGGCCAGGTCCGACATCGCGCGCTTGGCCAGCGGGTCGCCGTCACGGGCGGCGCCGGCGACACGGCGGCCGGTCACGGCACGGGAGTCGCCAGCGGCCTCACGGGCCAGGACGGTGGAGACGCCGGGGTGCTTGGCCAGGAGCTCGACCGCGGTGGCCGACAGGGCCGTGCCGCTGCAGTAGCGCTCCCAGCAGCCGTTCTTGCCGCACGGGCACGGACGGCCGTCGGGGACGACGCGCAGGTGACCCAGTTCGGGAGCCACGCCGTGGGCGCCCCGGAAGACCTCGCCGTCGAGCAGCAGTGCCGCGCCGATGCCGGTGCCGATGGCCACCAACACGGCCGTGTGTGCGCCACGAGCAGCACCGAACCGATGCTCGGCCAGGGCGGCGGCGTTCGCGTCGTGTTCCAGGACGACCGGCATGCCCAGGCGGTCGCTCATGCGGTCCGCCACGTCGGCCTGTCGCCACGCCAGGTGCGGCGCGAAACGGACCGTGCGGCGGTCGGAGGCGATGAAGCCCGCCACGGCCAGACCGACGGCGTTCACCGCGTGCCGGTCCGCCACCTCCTCCACGGCGGCGACGATCGCGTCTTCGAGAGCCCGCTCGCCGGCGGGCGTTGGGGCGCGTGAGGTGTCCAGCACCGAGCCGCGCGCGTCCACGACACCCGCGCGCACGCTGGTGCCACCGATGTCCACTCCGACGGTGAGCACTAGTCGGTCTTCCTGACGACCTTGATGTGCTGCACCCGCTGACCAGGTTCAGCCGGTTCAGCACCTGACGGCGGTGGAGGCGTGGGCGGGGCACCGGGCTCGCGCAGGGCCGCGCGCAGCACCGCCACCAGGCCCGCGGCGTGTTCGGCGGCCTTCGCGGCGAGCTCGGAGCGGTCGCCGCGCAGCAGCGCCACGCCGTTGCACAGAGGGCACCAGCCGCACGTCTCGGGCGTGTGCGAGCCGTCGCCCGCCTCCGCCACCCGCTGCAGCCACGGCTGCATGCGCTCGGCGGCCGCATCGATGAGCAGCCGCAGCTCCTCGGCGAGCTTGCCGGTGTTGTCCTGGGTCATCCCAAACTCCTGATCAGCGCCGCACTCAGCGCCACAGCGACGGGTCCGGGCGGAACCCCACGGTCACGCCACCCGAGTCCATCTCCGCACCGGTCACGATGCAGCGCTTCAGCAACGATGGCAGCGCCACGAGCCGACGCCGGCCGTCGATGGTCAACGCGAGGTCGTCGCCCACGCGCGCGAGATCCAGTTCCGTGTCGTCGGACAGCGGCAACGCGATCCGCAGCGAGTATCGGGCGTCGAGACCACGTCCGCTGCCCGACACCTCCAGCAACGACTCCGCAACGGCAGCACCGGGCAACGGGTCCTCGGAGCCGTAGAGCTGCGCGGCGACCTCCAGCAACGCCGGCACGCCGACGGGCTCGGAAGCACGGTGGTCGACCGTGCGGATGTCCCCGATCCCGGTCAGCTCGGCCAGCACGGCGTCCTGCTCGTGCCGGCGCGTGCGCAGCCACGTGGCGGCCGCACCGCGCGCGGAACCGGGCGAGGGCACCAGCCGGTTCGCGATCACGCTGTCGACGCGGATTCCCTGCAGCGCCAACGCGGTCAGCGTGCGCCGCGTCTCGGCGGCGACCACCCGTTCCGGCGTCAGCACCAGCCGCACCGAGCACGACGACGGGTCCGACAGCATCGTCCGCAAGGAGTCCAGCCGCTCCGCGAGCCGGCTCAACGCGTCCGCCGTCGCGTCCCACTTCTCGACGGTCCCGGTCCCCGCGACCCCGGCCAGCAGCCCGCGCACCACCCGCCGGTGCGTCGGGAACAGCCGCTCCAGGTAGCCCGCGAACGCCTCGGGCAACGACAGCAGCCGCAACGTCTCCGCCGTCGGCCCGCAGTCGACGACCACGACCTCCCACGGGCCGCTGGACGCCAGCCGCCGCACCTCCGCCAGCGCGAGGAGGTCCTCGACGCCCGGCAGCACGGTCAGCTCCTCGGCGTCGAGCTCGTCGACGCCGGCGCCCGCCAGCACGGTCCGCAGGTGGCCGCGCAGCTCGCCCCAGGCCTCGTCGACGAGACCGCGAGGGTCGATCTGGCACGCGAAAAGGCCGTCCGCTGTGTCTACTTCGGACGGTGTGGCGCCCAGACGGACGTCGAGGGCGTCGCCCAGCGAGTGCGCGGGATCGGTCGACACCACGAGCGCCTTGCGGCCGTTCGCCGCCAGCGAGGCCGCCGTCGCCGCGGCCAGCGTCGTCTTGCCGACCCCGCCCTTGCCGGTGAAGAGCAGGACCCGGCTCAAGCCGCCTTCTCCGCGCGCTTCTTGAGCTCCTTGAGCGCGGTGTCGAGGATCAGCTTCTCGGCCTTGCGGCGGAACAGCCCGATCATCGGGATCACCAGCTGCACCGACAGCGTGTAGGTGACCTTGGTCCCGGTACCGGACGGCTCGAGCACGTAGCTGCCGTGCTGCGACTTCTGCATGGTGCCCTTGACGAGGTCCCACTGCACCGAGAGACCGTCGGCGGCCCAGTCGTACTTCAGGACGTACTCGTCCTTGACGGGACCCTGGTCGATCGCGAACCGGACCTGCTCGGCGCGGCCGTCCTCGCGCGCGTCGAGGACCTCCACTTCTTTCATCCCGTTCGCCCAGTCCGGGTACGACGGGAAGTCCGCGATGATCGCCATGATCTTCTCAGGCGGTGCGTCGATGACGATGGACTGAGTGGACTCGTCGGCCATGTGTGAGGAGGTTACTCGCGTCTTTACCAATTGAGGACGTGAGGCTTGCCGCTGCGCTGGAAGTGCCCGACGTTGACGCACTCGGTGTAGCCGATCCGCACGCGCCGGGCCAACGGCTGGTGCACGTGGCCGAACACGGACCAGCGCGGACGTTCCCGCACGATCTTCTCCAGCGCGGGCCGCGATCCCCATTCGGGACGGCGCGCCACGACGTCGTAGGTCAGATCCGGGACAGCGGGCGGGATGTGCGTGCACAGGACGTCGACCGGGCCCATCCGCGTGAGCGCGGCCGCCATGTCCTCCTCCGTTCGGAGGTACGGGTGCCACGGCGCGTTGGGGTTGCGCACGAGTCCGGGCACCATCAGCCCACCGCCCGCGAACCCGAACTTCAGCCCGCCGATCTCCACCGCGTCGCCGTCGAGGACGTGCACGCCGTCGCGGGCGAACTGGGGCCACAGCTGCGGACTGTCCACATTGCCCGGTGTCGCGTACGTCGGCGCGGACATCGCGGCGAACAGCGCGTGGTACTGCTCCAGCACCGCCTCTTCCACCACCGAGCGGGCATCGGCGAGACCGTCCCAGAGAGACCGGATGTAGCCCGCGGTGTCCGCGCGTTTGGTGCCGCGTCTCAACTCGGCGAAGATCCCCACCTTCTCGGGCCCGAAAACGCGCCCGAGGATGCCCTTCGAATGGTCGTGGTAGTCGACGAAGTCGATGAGGTCGCCGAGCACGACGAGCGCGTCCGCCCCGTCACCGGCGCGCGCGAGCGCCTCCGCGTTGCCGTGCACATCCGAAACCACGTGAACCCGCACGGCTCTCAACCTAGTTCACCGGGAGCGAGACGCACGTCAAGCAAGATCACCCGTGCGGCGGGCAGCCGGCGGGACGACCGTCCTCCAGAGTCAGCTTGAGGCCCAGGGCAACGGACTTCGCGGCGAGCTGACGGCGTTGCACCTCACGAAGCGCGGCGCGCGGAGTGAACGAGCCGGCGGGTGGATCAGCGCGGAGGAAGTAGTGCAACAGGGTGCCGTCGAGCATCGGCTCGAGCCAGACCTCCATCGTGCCGACGAGCGCGCCGCCGACGGTCCAGCGCAGTCCCTCGTCGCCGCGGTCGGCGTAGACGTCGAGTTCGAGGTCCGGCCAGAACGCCCGCCACGACGACGGCGCGGCGAAGGCGGCGGCGACCACGCTGGGTGGTACCGCGAGGAATGTCTCGTCGACGACGTCCACACTGGCCATGGGGTCAAAAGGTAACGGAAGGGCGTCCCGACCTTTGTATCGCTGGAATCACACGCTAAGTTTCCCCACCAGTAACAAATCACCGTACGGAGGTTGACGTGCGCGAGTTCAGCGTCCCCGCCACGGCCGCAGTGGCTCCGGAGGAGAACCTCACCGACATGGTGTGGGCCAACGCGGAGCGCTTCGGCAACGCCGTCAGCTTCCGCCGCCAGGTCGACGGCACCTGGGTCGACATCACGGCGCGTGATTTCGCCGCACAGGTCATGGCGGTCGCCAAGGGCCTGATCGCCGCGGGCATCGAGCACGGCGACCGCGTCGGCCTGGTCTCCAAGACCCGTTACGAGTGGCAGCTGCTCGACTTCGCCATCTGGGCGGCCGGCGCCATCACCGTGCCGATCTACGAGACGTCGTCGGCGGACCAGATCGAGTGGATCCTGTCCGACTCCGGCGCGAAGGCGGTGTTCGTCGAGACGCCCACGCACCGCGCGGCCGTCGACGAGGTCGTCGGCAAGCTGCCCGAGCTGCGCCACGTGTGGCAGATCGAGGGCTCGGCCGCCGCGGTCGACGAGCTCACCGCGCTGGGTGCCGAGATCGCCGACGACCAGGTGCACGAGCGCCGCAAGCAGGTGAAGGCGGACGAGACGGCGACGCTCGTCTACACGTCCGGCACCACGGGCCGCCCCAAGGGCTGCACGCTGACGCACCGCAACCTGCTGTCCGAGGTGCGCTCGGCGCTGACGCGGTTCCCGGAGATCCTCACCGCGGGCAACTCGCTGCTGGAGTTCCTGCCGCTGGCCCACATCCTGGCGCGCGCTCTGGCGCTGGCGTGCGTGTACTCGCGCGCGACGCTGGGCCACACCGGCGACGTGAAGAACCTCGTCGCGGACCTCGGCCAGTTCCGGCCGACGTTCGTCGTCGCGGTGCCGCGCGTGTTCGAGAAGGTCTACAACGGCGCCAAGCAGAAAGCGCACGCCGGCGGCAAGGGCAAGATCTTCGACGCGGCCGAGGCGACCGCCGTCGAGTACTCGTCCGCGCTCGACAACGGCGGTCCCGGCCTGGTGCTGCGGCTCAAGCACGCGGTGTTCGACAAGCTGGTGTTCGCGAAGCTGCGCGGTGCCCTGGGCGGCCGCGCGATCGCGGCGGTGTCCGGTGGCGCTCCGCTGGGCGACCGGCTGTCGCACTTCTTCCGCGGCGCGGGCATCCCGGTGTACGAGGGCTACGGCCTCACCGAGACGTCGGCGGCGGCGTGCGTGACGTTCCGCGGCCAGGAGAAGGTCGGCACGGTCGGCCTGCCGGTGCCCGGCACGTCGATCCGCATCGCCGACGACGGCGAGATCCTCATCAAGGGCGACATCGTCTTCACCGGCTACTGGAACAACGAGGCCGCCACCAAGGAGGCGCTGGAGGACGGCTGGTTCCACACCGGTGACATCGGCGAGCTCGACAGCGAGGGCTTCCTGAAGATCACGGGCCGCAAGAAGGAGATCATCGTCACCGCCGGCGGCAAGAACGTCTCCCCCGCTCAGCTCGAGGACCGCATCCGGGCGCACCCCCTGGTGTCGCAGTGCATGGTCGTCGGCGACAAGCAGCCGTTCATCGGCGCGCTGATCACGATCGACCCCGAGTTCTTCCCGTCGTGGAAGGAGTCGCACGGCAAGCCCGCCTCGGCCGAGGTCGCGGACCTGATCGAGGACCCGGAGCTGCTGGCCGAGATCCAGGCCGTGGTGGACGAGGCGAACAAGTCGGTGTCGAAGGCGGAGGCGATCCGCAAGTTCCGCGTGCTGCCGGTGGACTTCACCGAGGCGGGCGGCGAGATGACGCCGTCGCTGAAGCTGAAGCGCTCTGTCGTGGCGACGACGTACGCGTCGGACATCGACGCCATCTACGCGAAGTAGGGTCCAATGCGCGAAAGGCCCAGGAGCTCCAGAGTGAGCTCCTGGGCCTTTCGACCCCCAGCGATCGTGATCCGCGGATCTCCGCGGAACCCGAGAAGTTTGTTGCCCCGGCCCCCCGACCGGGACATGAAGAAGATTGCCGTATGGCGCTGACGTATCGCTGACGCGCCGATGTCACTCGGCGACAGCGCGCGAATAGGCTGTCCGGCAGACGGGGGTCGTCCGGCGCTCGCGAGGGGTGGGTAATGGCTTCGGGTCCGCAGTTCCGGCTGCTCGGCCCGTTGGAAGTGCGCCTGGGCGACTCCTCCGTGGTGCTGCGGGCGGGCAAGCACCGGGCGTTGCTCGCGGCGTTGCTGCTGCGGCCGAACCGCGTCGTGCCCGTGACGGAACTGGTCGAACGTGTGTGGGGGGACACACCGCCCGCGCGCACGCGTGGAACGCTGCAGACGTACGTGATGCGGCTGCGGGCGGCGCTGGGTGACCCGTCGCTGATCCAGACCGCTGCCGACGGGTACCGGATGCGGGTCGACCCGCTGGCCGTGGACGTGCACCGGTTCGTGGACGCGGCTGCTCGCGGACGGGCGGCTGCCGGGGCAGACGACCTGGTCACGGCGCGGAAAGCGTTTGCCGAGGCGTTGGAGCTGTGGCGCGGCCCGGTGCTGTCCGACGTGCCTTCGGAGACGCTGTACGCGGAGCACGCGCCGCGGCTGACCGAGCTGCTGATGACGGTGCACGAACAGCGGATCGACGTCGAGCTCGCGCTGGGCAACCACGCGGACCTGGTGCCGGAGCTGTTCGCGCTGACGCGGGACCACCCGTTGCGCGAGCGGTTCTGGGGGCAGCTGATGCTCGCGCTGTACCGGAGCAGCCGGCAGGCGGAGGCGCTGGAGGCGTTCCGGCAGCTCGACCGGACGCTGGACGAGCAGCTGGGCATCGACCCGTCCGCCGAGCTCCGGTCGCTGCACCAGGCGATCCTGGTGGGGGAGCCGTCGCTGGCCGCGCCGGTCGTCGCGCGGGAGCCGGAACGGGCGCCGGCGTCGCCGATGCGGCTGCCGGACGACATCGCCGACTTCGTCGGGCGTGCCTCGCACGTCGAGCGGATCTCCGGGCTGATCACCGGTTCGGTGCCGATCGTGACGCTGGCGGGGCCGCCCGGTGTGGGCAAGACGACCTTGGCCGTGCACGTGGCGCACCTGCTGCGCGACCGGTTCCCGGACGGGCAGCTGTACGTCGACCTGCGCGGGTACTCGCTGGGGCCGCCCGCGGACGGAATGGACGTGCTGTCGCGGTTCCTGCGGGCGCTCGGGGTGCCGCCGGACGAGATCCCGCCGGACGCCGACGAGCAGAGCACGATGCTGCGCTCGCTGCTGTCGGGCCGCCGGATGCTGCTGGTGCTGGACAACGCGTCCGCGCCGGACCAGGTGCGGCCGTTGCTGCCGGGGACGGCGTCGTGCCGGGTGATCGTGACGTCGCGGGACGACCTGCGCGGCCTGATCGCCATGAACGGCGCGCGGACCGTGCCGGTGAACGTGTTCTCCCCCGCCGAGTCCGCGCTGCTGCTGTCCGAGCTGCTGGGGCCGGGTGATCACGCGGAGCTGGCCGACCGGTGCGGGCACCTGCCGCTGGCGTTGCGGGTGGCGGCGGCCTACCTGGCCGGACGCGACGACGTGACGATCTCGGGCTCGCCGATCGAACTCGCCTACGCGGCCCTGCCTCCCGCGCCGCAGCGGTTGTTCCGGCTGCTCTCGCTCGTGCCGGGACCGGACTTCACGCCCGAGGCGGCCTCCGCGCTGGCCGACGTGGACGCCGAGGGCCTGCTGACGGTGCTGGCGATCGCGAACCTCGTGGTGCCGGTGGTGCCGGGCCGCTACCGGTTCCACGACGAGCTGCTGCGCTACGCGGCGACCTTGCGCGAGGAGTCGGACAGCCCGTCCGAACAGCAGCTGGCCTGGACCGCGCTGCTGAACCACTACCTGCGCGGCGTCGAACGCTGCGCCGAGCTGCTCTACCCCGGCATCGTGCGGCTGCCGTCGTCCGCCTCTGGCCCGGCACCCCGGATCACGAACTCGGCGGAGGCGCTGGCGTGGCTCGACGCGGAACGCCCGAACCTGATCGCCGCCATCCGGCACGCCGCGGAGCACGGCCCGGCCCCGATGGCGTGGCAGCTGGCCGACGCGCTGCGCGGCTACCTGTGGATCGGTCAGCACGTCGGCGAGTGGCTCGCGACGGCCCGCCACGGCCTGCAGGCCGCCCAAGCGTCCGCACACCGCCCGGCAGAGGCCGCGATGCACGCCAACCTCGGCACCCTCTACCTGCGGCTGGGCGAGTACGCGCTGTCGGTGGAACACCACAACCACGCCATCGAGCTCTACCGCGCCCTGGGCGACAAGGACGCCGAGGCGAGCGTGCTGAACAACCTCAGCCTCGTCCACCGCCGCTCCGGCCAGCTGACCGAGGCGAAGGAGGCCCTGGTCCGCTGCCTGGAGATGCTGCGCTCGGCCGACAGCGTCAGCACCGGCCTGTACAACCTCGGCCAGCTCGCGGTGGAGCTGGGCGAGATCGACGACGCCGTCGACCACTTCTCCCAGGCACTGGCACTCGCCCCCAACGCCGACAGCCACACCTACCTCGGCATGGCGCTGCGCCTGCAGGGACGGTTCGCCGAGGCCCGCGCCCATCTCGAACGCGCCCTGGAAATCGGCAACGTCCCCGCCGGCGACGCCGAAGCCCTGGAGAACCTCGCCGCGGTGGAACTCGCCTCCGGCGACGCCGAGGCCGCGTTGTCCTTGGCCTCGCGCGCCCTCTCACAGGTCGCCGACGGCGGCGACCCGCAGGTGGCGACCTCCGTGCGGATCACACTCGGCGAGATCCACCGCGCGCTGACCGACTTCGCCGCCGCGGCCGACCTCTTCGACCAGGCCCTCGCGACGGCCCGCCGAATCGGCTACGCCTCCGGCGAGGTCCGCGCGTTGATCGGCCTGGCCGTGGTGTTGCACGACCTCGACCGGCATTCCGACGCCCGGTCCGCAGCTGACCAAGCCGCCCGCCGCAGCGCCGAACTGGGTCTGCGCGCTTTGGAAACCCGCGCCCGCGAACTCATCTGATCCCACCAATATCCAATATATTGGCTACCGATATGTCATATACCAGGTTCTGATGACAACGTTGTCATATCCGCAGCTCAGCACAATCGTCGACGCGTCCCGGTATCCGGTACATCGTATATCGGAGGCTCGGCCGACTCCGATCCGTCACCGGCGACATCCAGTGAGCGATGACCGATATATCGGATATCACCACGGTCGACCGGCACACGGCCTGCAGGCAGCAGCCGCGGTTCGACAGACGCACAACTGATATATCGCATATCGCATGCTGGATATCGGTACCACCACCCCACGCTTGGTGCAGAGTGATATATCGGATATGACGTATTGGATATCGTCAGCCGATGAGGCCTTCGAGGCGGTGCGCGAGCTGGTCCCACCGCCAGTGGTCGCTCACCCATTCCCGACCGGCGCGGCCCATCTTGGCCGCCATCTCGGGATCGGCGAGCAGTGCGGCGACCCGCTCGGCGACGTTCTCGACGTCAAGGCCGTCGACGACGTTGCCGGTGATGCCGTCGCGCACCGTCTCCGGCGCACCACCGGACCGCCCGGCGATCACGGGCAGTCCGGTCGCCGAGGCCTCCAGGTAGACGATGCCGAGCCCCTCGACGTCGAGGCCGCGGCCACGAGTGCGGCACGGCATCGCGAAGACGTCGCCGGCGTTGTAGTGCGCGGGCAGTTCCTCCCACGGCACCGAGCCGGTCAGCACGACGTCGCCGGGCTTCGCATCGGCGGCCATCTTCTCCAGCGTCCCCCGGTACGGCCCGCCGCCGACGATCAGCAACGCCGCGTCCGGCACCTTGCGCTGGATCAGCGGCAACGCGCGGATCAGCACGTCCTGTCCCTTGCGCGGCACCAGGCGCGACACGCACACGATGACCGGCCGGTCGCCCAGCCCGTACCGGCGGCGCATCTCGGCGCGTGCGGCCGGGTCCGGGCGGTAGAGGTCGGTGTCCACACCGGACGGAAGGTGTTCCAGAGCGGCCATCGGCCCGAAGGCCGCGGCGAACCGCGAGCGGGTGTAGCGGCTGACGTAGGTCACGACGTCCACACCGGACCCGATGGCCCGCAGCGCCTGCCGCGCCACCGGTAGCATCGACCAGCCGACCTCGTGTCCGTGCGTGCACGCCACCGCGCGGCTCAACCCCAGCGACGGCGCGAGCAACGCCAGCGGGGCCGCCGCACCGAACCACGCGGCCTCGCACGACTCGGCGCGGGCGATGTCGCGAGCGCGCCGGAGGACACCGGGCGTCGGCAGCATCAGTGAGGTGGGATGCCGCACCACGGGGAACGGCTGCGCGGCGTCGAACACGGCCGCGCCCTTCCACTTCGGCGCGTACACGACGAGCGAGTCGGCGGGCAGCCGTGTGGCCAAAGCGTGCAGGTAGGACTGGATGCCACCGGGGCGGGGCGGGAAGTCGTTGGTCACCAGCAAGGTTCGGCGCACGGCACCAACGCTATCCGATGCTCGACCGCAGGAACTCGCGCCAGCCCGCGATGTCCACCGCACGCGCGTCCACAGCGGACATGGACGCGTGCTGCAGGAAGAAGTCGACGACGCCCCGCTCCCCCAGCCGCGACTCCAGGTAGACCATGATCGAGTACGCCTGCTGGTAGGACAGATCACGTCCGGCACCGCTGAAGTCGGACGGCAGTGCCGAGACGTCGGACCTCAGCAACGGCGCGGCCTGACGGAGCGACAACCCCAGCCCGTGGAACGCCACCCAGTCCGCGAACCCCTCCACCAGCCACAGCGGCGCCGAGTCGGAAGTCAGGTCGCGCGTCGCCACGTGCGTGATCTCGTGCCGCAGCAGCACGCGCAGCTCCAACGGAGTCAACGCCGCCGCACGCGTCCGATTGAGCACCACGCGCTGCCCGGAACCGTCACGGATCGCGATCCCGGCCATGTCCGCGAACGCGGGACCGACCAACGACACCAGTTCGGAGTCCGTCGCCGGAATGACGACATCGACCCGGCGAGCCCAGCCAATATCCAATATATCGGCTACACCTGTCACCGACTCGTCCACGAGCCCAGACACCCGCCCAGCCAGCTCGCCGTCACAAGAACTGCTGGTCACCGTGCCCGACGCCACCGTCAGCACAGCCTCTTTGCAATGGGATGTTTCCGTCGGTGGCAACTCAACGGGCCGCATTGCAACGCTGAGGCCCAGCAGGAACGTCAGGGCGACCGTGACGGCCAGCAACGTCCTGAGGTGCTTCACCGGCGCAACGCTAGCCCTCGATGCGCCGAATCACCGCGATGGGCCCGATGGCGTCGATCGGCGCGATCTTCACGGGCTGTCCCTCTGTGGAGGCGTGCACGGCCCTCGCATTGTCGACCGCCATCGCGACGTGCGACCGGCTCGAGTAGTAGATGATCAGGTCGCCCGCACGGACGTCGGCACGCGACACCGCGCGCCCGACGGCAGCCTGTCCGCCCGAGGTGCGGGGAATCGCGTAGCCGGCGGCCGCGTAGGCCTTCATCGTCAGACCGGCGCAGTCCCACCGGTCGGGCCCGGCCGCGCCGTACTGGTAGTCGTCGCCGCGATGCGCGAGTGCGAACTCCAGCGCGATGCCGGCCGTCCCCGCGGGCACGCTGATCCGCGACCGGTCTCCCGGATCCCGCAGCCGGTTCACGACCGGCGCAGGCAGTCGCGTCAGCGCCGACCGCACCTCACCGATCTGCACCTGCAGCGCACGACTGCGCTCGTCGAGGTCGCTCTTCAACCGCTCGGCCGCCGAGGTGGCCTCCGCGGCACGGGACCGCGCGTTCTCCGCCGCCTGGTGCGCCTGACGCGCCTTCTCCACCGCGCCGGACAGCCTGGCCAGCGAGTCGGCCTTGTCGGAGGCCAGCACCCGCATCATCTCCAGGCGGTTCAGGAAGTCCTGCTGCGAGTCGGCCACGAGCAGCGCCGACAGCTGGTTGAACCGCGCGCCCTCGAACGACGCCTGGGTGATCAGGTCGACCTGGCCGCGGAAGTCGTCCTCGTCGGACTTCGCCTGGCGCTCGATCTGCTGCGCCGCCGCCGCGTCCGCGGTGGCGCGTTCCAGCTCGGCCCGCCGCAGGACGAGGTCCTCCTGCGCGCGCAGGACTTCCTCGTTGAGCTTCGTCGCCTGCGCTGTCAGATCGGCGTACGCGCGCGCCGGATCAGCCGGCTGCGCGGCGAACGACACGGCCGGAAGAACCGAGAAGAACAGGGCGGTAACCAGAACACCGCGGGTCAGCTTGCGCGACATCACGTCGCCGATCCCCTTCGCGAGAACAAGACCGTCAAGATCGACCCTCAAGATCGACGGCGTCAGGCTACCGGGTGATCAAACGCGGCCGAGACGGGCCAGCAACACAGCGGACGGCACCGGATGCGCACCACGTCGGCGCACCGAGTCGGCGACCGCGCGGTCCGACGTCACCACCACCACAGGACGTCCCTCGGGCTCTGCGGTGACCAGCGCACGGATCACGTCATCGGCCAGAACACCGGGGTCGCTGAAAAGCACACGCACGCCCCGTGGCGCCGCCGCGGGCACGGCCACCACCCCGGCGCCGTCGAACACCAACGTCACTTCAGCACCAGTGCGCGCCGCCAGCACGGCCAGCTGGTGCACGAGCCGATCACGCTGATCGGACAACGACAGTTCCGGATAACCGGTCTTCGTGACGTTGTAGCCGTCCACCACCAGGTGCACCGCGGGCAACGCCAGCAGCCGGTCCAGCGCCGCGGGATCCTCCACGCGGCCAACGGCTCCCTGCGACGCACTCGCGCCCCGCACGAGGTCGGCGGGACGCGGCCCGGTGCCGCCCAGCGCCAGCTCGCGGCGCAACCCCGTCACGGCACCGTCGAGCGTGTCCACGAGCAGTGCGAGCCGCACCTCGTCCGCCTGCCGGGCCTCGCGCGCCGACTGACGGGCCACCTCGGCGTCCGCGATCGCCCGCTGCGCCTTCCCGCGCTCGGTCTCCGCGCGTTCCCGTTCCCGGTCGCGCTCGGCGGTGAGGCGCTTGACCTCGTCGGCCGTGCGTTCCCGGATCTTGTCGACCTCGGCGGCGGCGGCCTCGGCGGCGTCCTTGGCCTCGCGCAGCTTCACGCCCTGTTCGCGCAACCGCTTGCGCAGGCGTTCCAGCTCGATCTCGGCGTCGGCGCGGACGCGTTCGGCGGCACCGTCGAGCTGACTGCGTTCGACCTTCAGCCGCTCCAGCTCGCTCTCCAGCCGTTCCGCCCGCGCCACCGCGGCGTCCCGCTCGGCCCGCAACGTCGCATCACCGACCCGGCGCGACACCAGTTCCACGTAGTGCAGCGCGACCTCGTCACCGGTCAGCACCGCCGCCGCGGCCGCGGTGACCGGGTCCGGCGAGGTCACCTCCAGCGTCGACGGCCGGTTCTTGCGCAGCCACTCCACGACGGCGGTGCGGAAGTTCGCCGAGTCGCGCAGACCCGCGACGACCTGCGCACCGCCCAGCCGGGCGCGTTTGGTGGGAGCGAACTTCGCCACCGGGCGCAGGTGCTGCGGCACGTCGACCTTCGCCATCTCGCCCAGCGCGTCGGCACCGAGCTCCGCCAGCCTCACCCGCAACGGCTCCGGCAGGGCCGACCAGTCCACAGTGGAGTCGTCTGTGGACTCGCCCGCCTCCTCGGCAGGCTGGTCGAGCTCGGGCTCGGGCATCGGGTCTGGCACCCCAACAGGCTAGAGCCCCCGCACTTGAGCGGAGCACGGACGTGTCCGCCCTGTGGAACAACGATCTGGAAAAGATCACCGAATCACCACTCCAACGGAGCAACCGCAGGTCAACGCCCTGCCGGTGATCGACGCCGAAAATTGTCAGACCCCGTCGCTAACGTCCACGCCGTGACCGGTCAACTGTCCTTCGACGAGCTCGGCACGCCCCTGCGCGACACGACGTTCGTCGTCTTCGACCTGGAGACGACGGGTGGAAGTGCCGAGGAGGACGCCGTCACCGAGATCGGCGCGGTGAAGGTGCGCGGCGGTGAGGTGCTCGGCGAGTTCGCGACGCTCGTCGATCCGGAACGCGGCATCCCCGTGCAGGTGGCGCAGCTGACCGGCATCACGCAGCTGATGGTCACCGGCGCGCCGACGCTGCAGACGGTGCTACCGGCGTTTCTCGAGTTCGCGGCCGGAGCGGTGCTGGTGGCGCACAACTCCGGTTTCGACATCAGCTTTCTCAAGGCGGCCTGCGAACGCCACGGCTACCGCTGGCCGAAACCGCCGGTGGTGTGCACGGTGAAGCTGGCGAGGCGCGTGCTGAGCCGCGACGAGGCACCGTCGTGCCGCCTGTCCGCGCTGGCCGACCTCTTCCACACCGCGACCAGACCGACGCACCGCGCGCTGGCCGACGCCCGCACGACCGTCGAGGTGCTGCACGCGTTGCTGGAACGCGTCGGCAACGTCGGCGTGCACTCCCTCGAAGAACTGCTGGCGTACCTGCCGGAGGTGACACCGGAACAGCGCCGCAAGCGCTCCCTGGCCGCGCACCTGCCGTCCAAACCGGGCGTGTACCTCTTCCGCGGCCCCAAGGAAGAGGTGCTCTACGTCGGCACGGCCTCGGACCTGCGCCGCCGCGTCCGGCAGTACTTCACGGCCAGCGAGGGCAGACGCAGGCTGCGCGAGATGGTGGCCCTCGCCGTGCGCGTGGACGCCGTCGAATGCGCACACCCGCTGGAGGCCGAGGTGCGCGAGCTGCGGCTGTTGCGCGCGCACCGCCCCGCCTACAACCGCAGGTCCAAGAACCCGCATCACGCGTGGTGGCTGGTCCTGACCGATGAACCGTTCCCACGACTGTCGCTGGTCAGGAGCCCGCGCGACGGCGCCTTGGGCCCGTTCCGCACGCGCCAGGCGGCCGAGTCGGTGGCCGACGCCCTGCTCGACGCCGTCCCGCTGCGCTCCTGCACCATCAAGATCCCGGCGACGAACCAACGCGCCTCCCCGTGCGCGCTGGCCGAGCTGGGCCGCTGCCAAGCTCCGTGCGCGGGGCGCCAGACCGTGGAGGAGTACTCCCCCGCCGTCGTGGCGGTGCGAGACCTCGTCGTCGGCCGGAGCGCCGACCCGTTACGCACGCTCATCGCTCAGCTGAGCGGCCTGGCGTCGGCCGAACGCTTCGAGGAGGCGGCCCGGCGCCGCGACCGCCTGGCCGGCCTCGTCCGCTCGCTGGACCGCGCCCAACGCCTGGCCGCCCTCGCCGCCCTGCCCCAGCTCGTGGCCGCCCGGCCGGACCGCGAGGGCGGCTGGGAGTTCTCGGTCGTCCGCTACGGCCGGCTCGCCTCGGCCGGAGTCGCGCGCCGCGGCACCCGTCCGATGCCGGTGGTCGACGCCCTCGTCGCGGCCGCGGAAACGGTCGTGCCGACGGCCGGTCCCCTGCGCGGCGCGCCGCCGGAGGAAACCGGCGTGGTGCTCCGCTGGCTCGACCAACCGGGCACCCGCCTCGTGTACGCGGACGAGCCCTGGTCGTCCCCCGCCGGCGCCGCCGCGGCCTGGCTGCCGTGGGCCGAGCAAGCCGCCGGCGCCCGTCCCCTGCAGGACCGCTGGAGCTGAGCGATCAGCGGGCGCTCATCGCTTCCGTGCGGCGGGACGTGGATGTCACCAAGGCGTGGAGGCCGGCTGCCAGGACGCCGCCGAACACCGGGGCGACCAGGTACACCGGCAGCTGGCTCCAGGCCGGGTCGCCGCCCGTGAAGGTGAGCACGACGTCGGGGCCGAACGTGCGGGCGAGGTTCACCGAGGCGCCCGCGACGGGGCCGAAGGCGAGGATCTGGGTGGCGAGGGCCAGGCCGATGCCGACGCCGTGGAAGCCGCGCGGGGCGTTCGGGTTCACGGCGAGTGCGAACACGGCGCTCACGAGGATGAACGCGCCCAGCGCCTCGGCCACGACGGCCTGGGTCACGCTGACACCGGAACCGAACGCGGTCGCGCCCAGGCCC
Source organism: Lentzea sp. NPDC004782 (assembly GCF_040609115.1). NCBI lineage: Bacteria > Bacillati > Actinomycetota > Actinomycetes > Pseudonocardiales > Pseudonocardiaceae > Lentzea > Lentzea sp. NPDC004782. The sequence continues at coordinate 58,038 of NZ_JBEXJN010000022.1, read as the reverse complement.
GCCTCGACGGCTTTGGCGCCGTGCACGACGTGGGCGAGCGAAGCCGCCAGGACACCGCCGAGCAGTTGCGCGCCGACGTAACCCGGCACCTCGCGCCACGGGAGGCGGCCGGACACGGCGAGGGAGACGGTGACGGTCGGGTTGAAGTGCGCGCCGGAGATGGCGCCGAACGCGTAGATACCGACCATCAACGCGAGGCCGTGGGCCAGCGCGACGATGAGGAGGCCGGAGGGTTCGTTGCCTGCGGCGACGACGGACACCGCGGCGGAGATTCCGAACAGGCAGAGGATGGTCGTTCCGGCCACCTCGGCAATCAGCTTGCGTGCGAACACGGGTTCACCTCGACAAAAAGGGGGGAATGAGGGACCCACGGTCGCAGCGACGTCCTCACGTCAGCGATAAGCCGGTAGGGCAGACTACGAGTGCTTTAGTTACCCGTGCTGAGACCCAGAGGAGGACAGCGTGGTCACCGCCATCGTGCTGATCCAGGCCGCCGCCGAACGCATTCCCGAGGCGGCGCAGGAGATCGCCGACATCGACGGAGTCACCGAGGTGTACTCCTGCGCAGGTGACGTGGACCTGATCGCGCTCGTGCGGGTGAGCAAGCACGAGGATCTGGCCGCCCTGGTGCCCGGCAAGATCAGCAAGGTCGCGGGCGTGCTGAACACCGACACGCACATCGCGTTCCGCAGCTACTCGAAGCGAGACGACGAGGCGGCCTTCGCCATCGGCCTGGATGACGCCCAGTAGTCACAGCCACGCCACGAACGGCGCAGCGCCCCAATCATTCGGCGCAACTGACGTAACGAAAAGCCCCCGTGAAGGTTCACGGGGGCTTTTCACAGTTTCAGAACAGGTCAGGCCTTCGGGTCGGCCGGCTTGCCCGCGAGCTCGCCCGCCTTGTCCTCGGCGCTGATCTCCTCGGAGACGTGCGCCTTCTTGCGCGCGTTCTCCAGGGCCACGGTCTCCTCGACCGGGTCCGGCGACCAGGTGCTGCCGGCGACCGGGTGACCGGCCGAGCCGAGCTTGTTCATCTTCTTCGGCACCGACGCGCCCTGGTAGGCGAGCGGGATCGGGTGGCCGTGGTCGTCCACCGGGCCGAGCGGCTGGTGGATCTCGATGAACTCACCGTGCGGCAGGCGCTTGATGATGCCGGTCTCGACACCGTGCTCGAGCACCTCGCGGTCGCCGCGCTGCAGGCCGATGCAGACGCGGTAGGCGATGAAGTACGCGATCGGCGGCAGGATCAGCATGCCGATGCGGCCCATCCACGTCGTCAGGTTCAACGAGATGTTGAACTTGTACGCGAAGATGTCGTTGCCGCCCATGAGCAGCAGGACCATGAAGTACGTGATCGCCATCCAGCCGAGCGCGGTGCGGACGGGCACGTCACGCGGGCGCTGCAGCAGGTTGTGGTGCGCGTAGTCCTTGGTCATCCTGCGCTCGATCCACGGGTAGACCGCCGCGATGCCGGTCAGCAGCGGCAGACCGAGGATGAACGGCAGGAACGGCGCCGGGATCGTGTAGTTGCCCAGGTAGAACTCCCACGCGGGCCAGATGCGGACCAGGCCGTCGGTCCAGCCCATGTACCAGTCCGGCTGCGAGCCGGCGGAGACCTGCGCGGGGTTGTACGGGCCGAAGTTCCAGATCGGGTTGATCTGGAAGACGCCGCCCATGATCGCGATGACACCGACGACGATGGCGAAGAAGCCACCGCCCTTGGCTGCGAACACCGGCATGATGCGGACGCCGACGACGTTGGTCTCCTTGCGGCCCACGCCCGGGAACTGCGTGTGCTTCTGGTACCAGACCAGCGCGAGGTGCGCCGCGATCAGGCCGAGGATGATCGCCGGGATCAGCAGGATGTGCGCGGTGTAGAGCATCGGGATGATGTTCGTACCGGGGAACTCCCCGCCGAACATCAGCCAGTTCAGCCACGTGCCGATGACCGGGAACGAGATCAGCAGCGCCGCCATGACGCGCAGGCCGGTGCCGGAGAGCAGGTCGTCGGGCAGCGAGTAGCCGAGGAAGCCCTCGATCGCGCCGAGCATGAACAGCACGATGCCGATGACCCAGTTGATCTCACGCGGCTTGCGGAACGCGCCGGTGAAGAAGATCCGGAACATGTGCACGACGATCGCGGCCATGAACAGCAGCGCCGCCCAGTGGTGCACCTGGCGGACGAACAGGCCACCCCGGACCTCGAACGAGATGTTCAGCGTCGAGGCGAACGCGCGCGACATCTCGATGCCGCGGAGGTTCTCGAACGCGCCGTTGTAGGTGACCTCGGTCATCGACGGGTCGAAGAACAACGCCAGGTACGTACCCGACAGCAGCAGCACGATGAAGCTGTAGAGCGCGATCTCACCGAGCAGGAACGACCAGTGCGTCGGGAAGACCTTGTTCAGCTGTTTGCGCAGGCCGGAGGCCGCGTGGAACCGTTCGTCGGCAGCGTTGGCCGCCGCTCCCGCGACGCGCGCGGCCGCGTTGGCCGGCTTCGTCGGCGTGGTGATGGCACTCATGACTTCCGCTCCCAGAACGCCGGACCCACAGCCTCGATGAAGTCGCTGCGGGCAACCAAGTATCCGTCTTCGTCCACAGTGATCGGAAGCTGAGGCAGAGGACGGGTCGCCGGGCCGAATCGCGGCTTGGCGTATTCGAAGACGTCGAACTGCGACTGGTGGCACGGGCAGAGCAGCAGACCGGTCTGCTGCTCGAACAGCGACGTCGGGCAGCCCAGGTGCGTGCAGATCTTCGAGTACGCGTACAGGTCGCCGTAGTTGAAGTCTTCCTGACCGGCGCGCTTGGTGATCGCCTGGTTCGGGCGCATGCGGATGAGCATGACCGGCGCGTCGGACCGCTTCAGGGCCGCGACCAGCGCCTCCTCGTTGCCGCGCTCCGACTCGCGGAACGGGAACACCGTCTCGAAGCCGCCCGGCTCGACGTCCTCGGGACGCACCAGGGAGACCTCGTGGAAGTTGCCGGTGTGGCGGCGGAGGTAGACCTTCTCGCCCTTCTCGGACTTCCAGCCGGTGTGCCACAGCGAGGCCTTGGTCTCGCTGTCCGAGTGCGGGTTCTTGATGAGCGCGCCCAGCGGGACGGCCGCGACACCCAGGCCCAGCACGCCGGCGCCGAGGCCGGCGGTGCGCTTGATCAGGCTGCGGCGGCCGATGCCGCTGCGCTCACCGGCGTCGGCGAGCTCGGCGACCAGCGTGGCGCGGTCGACCTCGGCCGACGCGCCGTCGTGACGCTGCTGCACCGCGAGCTCCTCGGGGAGGAACTTCTTGGTGTAGAGCAGCGCACCGACGCCCAGGCCGACCACCGACAGGCCCAGGAACAGGCCGATCAGCGGGTTGTAGAGCATGTGCAGCAGGTGGCCGTCGGTGTGCGGGGCCTCGTACTGCCACGGCCAGAACAGGAACACGCCGAGGAACGCGAGACCCGACAGCGCGGAGATCAGGAACCACAGCGCGACGACGCGCTGGGCGCGGCGCTCGGCGCGGGTGCCGGAGACCGGCCACTTCTCCTCGTAGTGGACGAGCTCGACGCCGTCCAGCTTGGTGCCGAGCCTGACGAGGTCGTCCCGGCTCATCTCCGCGAGCTCTGCCTCGCTGGGCAGCTCGGTCGGCTTGTCGCCGCTCATGCCTTGGCTCCGATCCAGAGGGTCACGCCGATGAGCGCGGCGATACCCACGATGAACGCGATCAATCCCTCGGACACGGGTCCGAACCCGCCCAGGGGGTTACCGCCGGAGTTGTTGTTTCCGTCGGTGACCGACTTGACGTACGCGATGATGTCTTTCTTCTCTTCCGGCGTGAGCTGCCGCTCGCCGAACTTCGGCATGTTCTGCGGCCCGGTCAGCATCGCCGTGTAGATCTGGTCCTCGGTCACGCCGTCGAGCGTCGGCGCGAACTTGCCGGACGACAGCGCGCCACCACGGCCCGTGAAGTTGTGGCAGCTGGCGCAGTTGAGGCGGAAGAGCTCGCCACCGCGCGCCGGGTTGTCGCCGCGCAGGGCCTCACCGGACTCGGAAGGCTTCTTCGGGCCCTCTCCGCCGTTGGTGGTGATGTAGGCCATCAGCGCGTTGATCTCCTCGGGGGAGAGCTTCGCGGGCTTGCGGATGGCCTGCGCCTCCTGCCGCGCCATGGGCATGCGGCCGGAGGAAGTCTGGAAGTAGACCGCGGCGTCGCCGACGCCGATCAGGCTCGGCCCGCGGTCCTTGACACCCTCCAGGGACTTGCCGTGGCAGCCCATGCAGGTGTTCAGGTAGATCTGCTCGCCCTGGCGAACGAGGGCGTCCTGCTGCTGCGCCTGCGCGGTCTGCGCCGTGGGCGCGAACGCGGCGAACAGCATGCCGGCGCTCAGCAGGCCGAAGCCCAGCGCGAGCAGGCCGGCGACCCTGCGACGCAGCTTCGTGCGGGCGCCGCGGGGGCGTTTCGTAGTGGTGGTCATGGTGTGCGGCAACCCTTGCTGTCAGTTCGGGAGCTCGTGGCTGGGGAGCAGGTCAGGGCACGATGTAGATGATGGCGAACAGCCCGATCCACACGACGTCGACGAAGTGCCAGTAGTACGACACGACGATCGATGCGGTGGCCTGCGCCGGCGTGAACTTGCTGAGCTTCGTCCGGATCAACAGGAAGACGAAGGCGATCAGACCGCCGATGACGTGCAGGCCGTGGAAGCCGGTCGTCAGGTAGAAGACCGTGCCGTAGGCCGACGACGGGATCGTCGTGCCCTCCTGGACGAGGTGGTAGTACTCGCCAGCCTGGCCGCCGACGAAGATCGCGCCCATGATCAGCGTCACGATGTACCAGCGACGCAGACCGAAGACATCACCCCGCTCCGCGGCGAACACGCCCCACTGGCACGTGAACGACGACGCCACGAGGATGATCGTGAAGAACGACGCGTAGGGGACGTTCAGCTCGGTGGGGGGCGGAGGCCAGTGCCCCGTGCTGTTCTGGGCCTTCACCGTGAAGAACATGGCGAAGAGGCCAGCGAAGAACATGAGCTCGCTGGACAGCCAGACGATCGTGCCGACGCTGACCATGTTCGGGCGGTTCAGCGAGTGCACGCGCTGGCCGATTGAAGGCGCTGCCGTGGTCACGGGCAGCATTATTGCTTGCGCTATTTCCGTCCGCCCATCGGGTCCTGGGCGGATCATGGGTCGGCTGGGTCACACAGCCGGTGATCGCGAGGAGATCAACGGATGGGCTTGCTGAGCCGATTGCGCGACAGGCTGCGCCAACGGGACGAGCCGTCGCTGTCGATCGACGACCCGGCGCTCGTCGTGGTCGTCGAGGCGTTCGACATCGCGGAGGCGGATTCGGCCGCTCTGGCCCGTTCCCCGCAGTGGCGAGCGGACGAGCCCGCCGTGTTGCGGCACCACCTGCGCATCCCGTCTGACCAGGTAGAACGTGCGCGTGAGCTGCTGGCGCCGGACGGCTGGGTGATCATCGCCGGTGATATATCGCATATCAGTCGCGTGCAGAAGCTGGACGCTCTGCACTGCGCCCAGGAGCGGTCGCGGATGGCGTCGCTCGCGCAACGGCTCGGCGGGGAAGCCCTGGGGTGGGACGCCCTGCAACCGGCCCGATAGCATCGCGGCGACCTTGGTCACGTTCGCAGCGGAGGATCGCGAGATGAGCACGCAGACCACGAAGATCCTGGTGTTCAGCCACCGCCCCGAGGTGCGTGAGACGATCATCACTGCCGTCGGCCGCCGCCCGGCGCCGGACCTGCCGCGCGTCGACTACGTCGAGGCGGGCGCGATCGCCGACGTCCTCTACGAGGTGGACAACGGCACCGTCGACCTGCTGATCCTCGACGGCGAGGCGCAGCCGACCGGTGGCATGGGCCTGTCGCGCCAGCTCAAGGACGAGATCACGAACTGCCCGCCGATCGTCGTGGCGGTGCGCCGCAAGGACGACCGCTGGCTCGCGACCTGGTCGCAGGCCGACGCGGTGCTCGTGCACCCGCTGGACCCGCTGGCCGCCGCCGAGACCGTGGCCGAGGTGCTGCGGGGCTCGGCTGTCCCCGTCGTCAAGGGCTGAGCTGACGATGAGCGAGCGCACCTGGCCTTCGCTGCTCAACAGACTTCTCGACGGCGTCGACCTGACCGCCGACGACACGTCCTGGGGCATGGACCAGGTCATGTCGGGCGAGGCGACGCCCGCGCAGATCTCGGCGTTCATCGTCGCGTTGCGCGCCAAGGGCGAGACGCCGGAGGAGGTCGACGGCCTCGCGACCATGATGCTCAGCCACGCGCGCCGCTTCACCGTGGGTGTGCGGGCGACGGACATCGTGGGCACCGGCGGCGATCACTCCGGTTCGGTGAACATTTCGACGATGGCCGCGATCGTCACGGCCGCCGCGGGTGTGCCGGTGGTGAAGCACGGCAACCGCGCGGCGTCGTCCCAGTGCGGCACGGCCGACGTGCTGGAAGCGCTGGGCGTGGCGATCGACCTGCCGCCGGAGGGCGTGCAGGAGACCGTGCGGGAGCTGGGCATCGGCTTCTGCTTCGCGCCGGTGTTCCACCCCGGCTTCCGGCACGCGGGCCCGGTGCGGCGCGAGATCGGTATCCCCACGTCGTTCAACCTGCTCGGCCCGCTGACGAACCCGGCCCAGCCGACCGTGGGCCTGATCGGCTGCGCGCGAGCGGCCGCGGCGCCGCTGATCGCCGGGGTCTTCGCCCGCCGCAACAACACCGCCCTGGTGGTGCGGGGCGACGACGGCCTCGACGAGATCACCACGACCACGACGACCTCGGCCTGGCTCGCCCAGGACGGTGTCGTGCGCACGGAGACGATCGACCCGGCCGTGCTCGGCGTGAAGCCCGCGCGCGAGGAGGACCTGAAGGGCGGCGACGCGTCCGTCAACGCCCAGGTGGTCCGCGACCTGGTGGCCGGCAAGACGGGTTCGGTGCGCGACGCGGTGCTCGTGAACGCCGCCGGGGCCATCGCGGCGCACGGCGGGTTCTCCGACGACCTGCACGCCGACCTGACGGCCTCGCTGAGCCGCGCGGCGGACGCGATCGACTCCGGGAAGGCGGCTTCGCTGCTGAGCCGCTGGGTGGAACTTTCAACGGCGCTGAAGGGCTGACCGGCGTTTTCGGTCACGCGTCGTCGTGGACGCGTGACCGTTCTCGCACGGCCGCCGCATCGGCGTAGTCCGAGCGAGTGACGGGCCGGAGATGCGCACCACGTGGTAACGCCTCGGCAATCGGCACCTGGAATGCTTGAGGCATGGTCCTCTACCCGGTGATGAAACATGTCGTCGCGCGCGCAGCCCGTCTTGTCTACCGCCCGGTGGTCGACGGTCTGGAGAACATCCCCACCGACGGCCCCGTCATCCTGGCGGCCAACCACCTCAGCTTCATCGACAGCGTCGTGATCCCCATGGTCGTGCCGCGGCGGGTGTCGTTCCTCGCCAAGGCGGAGTACTTCACCGGTACCGGGGTGAAGGGCTCGCTGTCGCGCTGGTTCTTCTCGTCGCTCGGGCACGTGCCGGTGCACCGCGGCAAGGGCCGGGACGCCCGCGCCGCGCTCGACACGGCCGCCGAGATCCTCGCGCGCGGTGAGGCGTTCGCGATCTACCCCGAGGGCACCCGTTCGCTCGACGGCAAGCTGCACCGCGGCCGCACCGGCGTGGCCCGGATGGCGCTCGAGTCCGGTGCCCCGGTCGTGCCGGTCGGCATCATCGGCACGGACAAGGTGCAGCCCGTCGGCAGCAAGATCCCGAAGATCGTGCCCGTGACGGTCCGCTTCGGCGAGCCGCTCGACTTCAGCCGCTACGACGGCATGCAGGAGTCGCTGCCGGTGCTGCGCAGCGTCACCGACGAGATCATCTACCGCATCCTGGACCTGAGCGGCCAGGAGTACGTCGACGCGTACCAGAAGACCCCAGTCGCCGCCTAGCGCCTCCACAGCGCTCTGAGGACCCTCGAAGGGCCCTTTCCGCCATGACGGCGGGAAGGGCCCTTCGCCTTGCATGCGATATATCGGACACGGCACTGATATATCGGATACCGGATAGCGGGCTGATATATCGCATACGGGATATCGCGTGCTTGTCGGTCGGCTCGTCGACGCCGGAGCGATATCCCATATGCGATACATCACATGTTGGATATCGGCCGCGAACGGCCGCGAACGACTGAGGCCCCCTCCGCTGCGGAGAGGGCCTCAGGGCCGAGCGATATCCGATATACGGGATATCAGTCGTGGTTGGGGCCGGTGTGGTACTCGAACACCAGGCCGCCGACCATGATCAGCACCATGACGATGGCGATCACCAGCAGCCACACGTGCCAGAACGCCACCGCGACACCGGCGGTCGCCGCCGCGGCCGCGAGGCCGACCGGCCAGTACGAGCCAGGGCTGAAGAAGCCCAGCTCACCGGCGCCGTCGGAGACCTCGGCCTCGGGGTTGTCCTCCGGCCGCACCTCGATGCGACGGGCGACGAACCGGAAGTAGGTGCCGCTGATGAGGGCCAGGCCACCGGTCAGCGCGAGCGCCACCGTGCCGGTGGGCTCGACGTGGCCGGTCGCCGCGTGCGTCCAGAAGCCGTACACGACGGCCATCAGGAACGAGAAACCCATCACCAGGTCGAATACGCGAGCTTCGATCTTCATCGCGGGGCTGTCCCTACTTCTGACCCGCGCCGGAGGCCTCGCGGGCCTTCCGGTCGGTGTTGAACGGGGTGGTCGTGGTGGCCAGCGGCGCGCACAGCTCACCGCAGTTGACCTGCGAAAGCGCCTCGGCCGTGGTGTACGGCTTGCCCGTCTTGGAGTTGATCTCCTTGCGGAGCTCGATGTACTTGTCGAAGTCGGCCTCGTTCAGGGCGCGGACCTCGAAGTTCATCACCGCGTGGTAGGAGCCGCACAGTTCGGCGCAACGGCCGACGAACGCACCGGGACGGTCGATCTGGTCGATCTGGAAGACGTTGTCCTGGTTGTTCTTCTCCGGCATCGGGAAGACGTCCCGCTTGAAGTGGAACTCCGGCACGAAGAACGAGTGGATGACGTCCGTCGAGCGCAGCGTGAACTGGATGCGCTTGTGCGCCGGCAGCACCAGGATCGGGATCTCACCCGAGGTGCCGACCGTGCTGACGACGTTGCCCTCTTGCGTCTTGTGCTCCGGGTACTGGAACTCCCAGTTCCACTGGAACGCGATCACGTCGACGTTCACGTCGGGCTTGCCCGACTTGTCCGTGACGTAGTTCTGCGTGATGGCGGTGAAGTAGAACAACACCGCCACGATCACCGTCGGCACGACGATGAGCACGATCTCCAGCGGCAGGTTGTACGCCGTCTGACGCGGCAGCTCCTCCGACTTCTTGCGGTGGAACACCACCGACCACAGGATCAGGCCCCACACGATGACGCCGACGACGAGCGCGGCGATCACGGACCAGGTCCAGAGCTCGCGCATCCTCTCGGCCTGCGGCGTGACGGCCACTGGCCAGCCGAAGCGCAGCACCTCGTCCGTGGAGCAACCGGTGGCCCCGATACCGACCAGGCCGACCAGCCCGGCGGTCTTCGCCAGCCGGGATGCCCTGGTGCCCTCCTTCAGGCCCACTGCTCGCCCGCCTCCTCGTTCCATGCCAACGGATCAAGCGGGAGCGTAGCCCAGCGCAACCGCGCTCACCCCTTGGGGGCACCGCCCTTGCGGTGCAGTTTCGGTCACACAGAGCAGCTTCGGCATACTGAGGCCTTCCCCGTCGCTTTTTTGAGAGGTGCGAGAGCCTTGTGCGGCCTGGCAGGACTGGTATGCCCTAGCGAGAACGAGGCCGAATCCGCCCGCCCGGCTGTCGAGGCCGCGCTGCGCTGCATGCGCCACCGCGGGCCGGACGAGAGCGGCACCCGCCGGGTCGACGAGGTCGTCTTCGGCTTCAACCGCCTCGCCATCATCGACATCGAGCACTCCCACCAGCCCCTGACCTGGGGTCCGCCGGAGTCCCCGAACCGGTACACGATCAACTTCAACGGCGAGATCTACAACTACCTCGAGCTGCGGGCGGAGCTCACCGAGAAGCACGGCGCGGTCTTCCACACCGACGGCGACACCGAGACCATCGTCGCCGCTTACCACTACTTCGGCCCCGCGGCCATCACGAAGCTGCGCGGCATGTTCGCGTTCGTCATCTGGGACGCCGAGCGCCGGATCGTCTTCGGCGGCCGCGACCCGTTCGGCATCAAGCCGTTGTACTGGGCCCAGGGCCAGCTCGGCGTCGGGTTCTCCAGCGAGAAGAAGATCCTGCTGGAGATCGCCCGCACCATCGGCATCAACCCCGGCATGAACGTCAAGGGCCTGCAGCACTACCTCACGCTGCAGTACGTGCCGGAGCCCGCCTCGCTGCACGACCAGGTCTTCCGCGTCGAGTCCGGCCACTCGTTCACGCTGGAGCCGGGCGGGACGCCGGTGTTCGAACGGTACTTCCCGGCGGACTTCAAGGTCCGCACGGTCCGCAGCGAGGCCGAGGCGGACGCGCTGTACGACGAGATCACCGCCGCGCTGCGCGACTCGGTCGCCAAGCACATGCGCGCGGACGTGACGGTCGGCTCGTTCCTGTCCGGCGGCATCGACTCGACGGTGGTCGCGGCGCTGGCCAAGGAGCACAACCCGGACCTGATCACGTTCACCACGGGGTTCGAGCGCCAGGGCTTCTCCGAGGTCGACGTGGCCGCGGAGTCGGCGGCGCTGATCGGCGTGAAGCACGTCGTCCGCACGGTCAGCGCGCAGGAGATGATGGACTCGTTGCCGCTGATCACCTGGTACCTGGACGACCCGGTGGCCGACCCGGCGCTCGTGCCGTTGTGGTTCATCGCACGTGAGGCGCGTCAGCACGTGAAGGTCGTCCTGTCCGGTGAGGGCGCGGACGAGCTGTTCGGCGGGTACACGATCTACCGCGAGCCGCTCTCGCTGGCGGCGTTCGAGAAGGTGCCCGGCGCGCTGCGCAAGGCGATGGGCGTGGTCTCGACGAAGATCCCGCAGGGCGTGCGCGGCAAGGACCTGCTGCGTCGTGGCGCGCTCACGCTGGAGGAGCGCTACTACGGCAACGCGCGCATCTTCCTCGACCCGCAGCTGCGCGAGGTGTTGCGCACGTACGACCCGAACGTCTCGCACATGGACGTCACGGCCCAGCCGTACCGCGAGTCGATCAACTGGGACCCGGTCACGCGCATGCAGCACGTCGACCTGTTCACGTGGCTGCGCGGTGACATCCTGGTCAAGGCCGACAAGATGACCATGGCGAACTCGCTGGAGCTGCGGGTCCCGTTCCTGGACCCCGAGGTCTTCAAGATCGCTTCACAGATCCCGAGCGAGTTGAAGATCACAAAGGACACGACGAAGTTCGCGCTGCGCAAGGCGATCCGCGACATCGTGCCCGCGCATGTGCTGAACCGCCGCAAGCTGGGCTTCCCGGTGCCGATCCGGCACTGGCTCAAGGACGAGATGCACGACTGGGCCGTCGACGTCGTGCGCTCGTCGCAGACCGACCAGTACCTCGACAAGCACGCGGTGCTGCGCCTCATCGAGGAGCACCGGTCCGGGATCATCGACCACAGCCGCCGCATCTGGGCGCTGCTGGTGTTCATGATCTGGCACGGCATCTTCGTCGAGGACCGCATCAAGCCGGTGGTGCCGGAGCCGCACTACCCGGTCAAGCTGTAGCGAAAGGGCCCCTCCGCGGAGGGGCCTTTCGCTTCACCTGCGGCCTTGCGCGCTGCAGATCGCATACGAGCTGATGACGGTCTCCGGCGACGCCATCAGCTCCAGGTAGCGGTCGAACTCGTCGTCGGACAACGGCAGCTTCGCGCGAACGTGACGCGCGGTCGCCGCGAGCAGGCGGCAGCCCGGTGAGCCGCCCTGCCACTCCTGCACCTCGCGGGAGCCGCTGACGTCGTTCAGACCGGTGTCGAGCAGCGCCTTCTCGATGCGCGCGCCCCACGCCAGTTCCGCGCCGGCCTGGTCGAGCAACGTCAGCAGGGCGTTCTTCACCCGCATGATCAGTTTCGCGTCGTCGGGGGCGGCCCTCAGCACTTCGAGTGGAAGACAGTCGAACTCGTCGAGGACGAGCCATCCGCCGGGTCGCAACGCGTCGCGCAGCTTGCGCAGGACCGCCTCGCGGGCGGGGAGGTGGAACAGCACCAGGCGGGCGTGGACCAGGTCGAACGCGTTGCCCGGCAATATATTGGATACTACATCGTGTTCCAGGACCGTCACGTTGTGGCGTTCCTCGAGCCGCGTGACGTCGATGTCGGTGACCGTCACGTGCCCGGACGGCGCGACTACGTCGGCGAGCCAGTTCGCCACCGATCCCCCGCCGCCGCCGATCTCCAGGCAGCGCCAGCCGTCCGCGATGCCCAGCTGCTCGACGCGGGCGAACGTGCCCGCGTCGAGCAGGGAGCTCAGCGCTTCGAACTGCGGATCGAGCAACTCACCGGTGCCGCCGAACAGGTACGTGCCCATTGTTCGATCATGGCAGGACGGGAGCGATGTCCTCAGCAGCTTCGTCACCGAACGCGCCGCGAATGCGGGCGAGCGCCGCGTCGCGGTGCAGCACCCACTCCTGCGTGCCCACGGTCTCCAGGACCTCGACCGCGATCAGGGAACCGAGCTGAGCTGCGCGTTCGATGCTCAGGCCGGCGGTGATGCCCGCCAGGAAGCCCGCGCGGAAACCGTCGCCGACGCCGGTCGGGTCGGTCTTCGCGACCTCGGCGACCGCGGGGACGTGCAGCGAGAAGCCGTCCCGGTCGACGATCTCGACACCCTTGGCGCCGAGCGTGGTGACCCGCTTGCCGACGCGGGCCAGGACGTCGGCCTCGGACCAGCCGGTCTTCTGCAGCAGCAGTTCCCACTCGTAGTCGTTGCTGAAGAGGTACTCGGCACCCTCGACGAACGCGCGCGCCTGCTCGCCCTCCATGCGGGCGAGCTGCTGCGACGGGTCGACGGCGAACTTGTAGCCGCGCTGACGGCACTCCTCGGCGTGCCGGAGCATCGCCGCGGGGTCGTCGGGGCTGATGACGACGAGCTCGATGCTCTCGACGCGGTTCGCGATCGGCGCGAGCTCGATGTTGCGGGCTTCGGCCATCGCACCGGCGTAGAAGGAGGCGATCTGGCACATGTCGTCGTCAGTGGTGCAGACGAACCGCGCGGTGTGTGCGACCTCGGACACGTACACGCCGGACGTGTCGACGCCGTGCCGTTCGAGCCACGAGCGGTAGTCGTCGAAGTCCTTGCCGACGGCGCCGACGAGCACCGGCCGCACCCCGAGGACGCCGAGGCCGAACGCGATGTTCGCGCCGATGCCACCGCGGCGGACCACGAGGTCGTCGACCAGGAAGCTGAGCGACACACGGTCGAGACGCTCCGCGACCAGCTGATCCGCGAATCGACCCGGAAAGTGCATCAGATGGTCGGTCGCGATGCTGCCGCACACGGCTACCGGCACGTCGGCTCTCCCTTACGTTGTTGCTCAAGGTGACTGATCACCCGGACGAGTGCAGCTGTGAAGACTACCGTTTGGTAGGGCTACCGCAGGTCAGACCGCCGTCATACGGTCGGGGCGTGACGATCCCTGAGGCGACCACGATGAGCGAGCTGATCGAGGACTGCGCGCAGCTCCCCTTCGCTCTGACGCACCCCGAGCACCCCCTTCCCGCCCCGCGCGCGGCCGCGCCCTGGGAGGTCGACGAGCGGTGCACCCACCAGGTCGAAGGCCTGGCCGAGTACGGCGCCTGACCGCCTGGGCCGATCCCCGGTCCGGTTCCCGGTTCACACAGCGAAAGGCCGCGTTCCCGTGCGGGAACGCGGCCTCGCGCGTCTGGTCGCCTTAGTGGAACGAGTCGCCGCAGGCGCACGACCCGCCGGCGTTCGGGTTGTCGATCGTGAAGCCCTGCTTCTCGATCGTGTCCACGAAGTCGATGACAGCACCTTCGACGTACGGGGCGCTCATCCGGTCAACGGCGACCTTCATGCCGTTGAAGTCGCGGAACGCGTCGCCGTCGAGCGTGCGCTCGTCGAAGAACAGCTGGTACCGCAGGCCCGCGCAACCACCGGGCTGGACGGCGATGCGCAGGTGCATGTCGTCGCGGCCCTCCTGGTCGAGCAGCGCCTTGGCCTTGACAGCGGCCGCGTCGGTCAGCGTCACGCCGTGGGTGGGCGCCTCGGAGGTCGAAGCGGCATCCTGAGCGGTCGTCATGGCACTCCTAAGAGGTCCTTGCGGGCGGTTCGCCCTTCAACAACACGGGCGTCTCCCGCTTTGTTCCACTTCCATGGTCCCACAGCACGCACGCATGTCGAACGTCACGTGGACCACCCCTGGACGAGCCAACCGATATATCAGTTGCCCCGAAAAACGGCCCGCACCTCCTCAGCGCGACCACTGCCGCGCCACGTGCTGCGCCGTTGCAATGAGACTGTTGCGGGCGTCCGCAATCGACTTTTGCACAGAGCCGACGTGGTCGGAGACGGAGTACGCCTCCCCGACGCCGGCGGCGGCCATCTCGCGGCGGCCGACGGTGACCTGGCCGGCGATGGCGACGCAGGGGATGCCGCGCTCGGCGGCGCCGCCGGCGACAGCGGTGATGAGCTTGCCGCGCAGCGACTGCCAGTCGAAGCTGCCTTCGCCGGTGATGACCACGTCGGCGTCGTCCAGGGCGGCGTCCAGGCCGGTGAGCTCGCGCACCAGGCCGGCGCCGGATTTCACCGCGGCGCCGAGGGAGAGGAGTGCGGCGCCCAGGCCACCCGCCGCGCCGGCGCCCGGTACATCGGATACCGGTTTGAGGACGTCCATCGCGGCGAGCTTGGCTTCGAGGCGTTCGACGGCTTCCGGAGACGCGCCCTTCTGCGGGCCGAACGTGCGGGCGGCACCGTGCGGGCCGAGGAGCGGGTTCTCGACGTCGGACGCGGCCACGAGCGATATATCAGTCAGGGAGATGCCTGCGTCGGCGAGTGCGGTGAGCATGCCGGCACCGCCGTCCGTGGTGCCGGAGCCGCCGAGACCGACGGTGATGACGTCCGGGATGACATCGTTGTCATCAGCCGCTGCCGCGATCAGCTCGCCGAGGCCGCGCGTTGTCGCCGTCTCGCAGGACTCCGCGCGGAGTTCCACCGGGATCAGATGCAGTCCACATGCGTCCGCGGACTCGATGTACACGACGTGTTGACCGTCAACATGGACGCTGAGCCAGCGCGCCTCGACCGGTTCGCCGAGCGGGCCGGTCACGGTGATATATCGGATATCACCACCGAGAGCGGCGTGCAGGACGTCGACGAAGCCGGGGCCGCCGTCGGCCAGCGGGCGTTCGGTGACGGTGTCGTCGGGCTTGGCCTCGCGCCAGCCGGTGGCGATGGCGTCGGCGGCCTCGCGGGCGGTCAGGGTGCCGCCGAAGCAGTCCGGAGCGATGAGTACGCGCACCTCGCGAAAGGTACAGAAGAGCCGCTGTCCTACCCTGTTGTCGTGAGGTTCCTGCGCCGCAACTCCGCCGCTACCGAAGCCCCGGCCCCCGAGACGGTCCCCGAGGTCGTCGAGTCCACCCGCACGGCGGGCAAGGGCAGGCCGACGCCGAAGCGGCGTGAGGCGCAGGGCAGGCGGACCGGTCCGGTGCCGCCGCCTCCCCGCACGCAGCGCGAGGCGTTCAAGCGCATGCGCGGCAACAAGGTCAGCAAGGAAGAGCGCCGTGCCGCGGCCGTCGAGCGCCGTCAGCGCATGATGGCCGGCGAGGACAAGTACCTGCTGCCGCGCGACCGCGGTCCGGTGAAGGCGTACATCCGCGACCTGGTCGACTCGCGCCGCAACCTCATGGGCCTGTTCATGCCGCTCGCGATCCTGGTGTTCGTGGCGCTGCTGACGCCGTCGATCGCCGTGCAGCGGTACGCGACGCTGGCGACGACGTTCATGCTGATCGCGATGATCATCGAGGGTCTCGTGCTCGGCCGGATCGTCACGCGGCGGGTGCGGGCGAAGTTCCCGACCGAGCCGATCAAGGGTCTGTCGATCGGCTGGTACGCGTTCATCCGCGCCAGCCAGCTGCGCAGGCTCCGCGTGCCCAAGCCGCGGGTCAAGCCCGGCGAGGCCATCAAGTAAGTGCGCGAGAAGCAGCGCAAGCTTCAACTGCCGGAGAAGCTGCGGTGGAACCACAACGAGTGGTATCGCCGCTGGCTGCTCCGGCAGTTGCCGTCCCGTGTCGGCTCGGCGCTCGACGTGGGCTGCGGGCTCGGTGATCTGGCGCGGTCGCTGCCGGCCGACGAGGTCACCGCGATCGACGCCAGCGCGCGCATGATCGAGCGTGCGAGCGCCACGACAGACAGGGTCCGCTGGATCCACGGTGACGTGCTCACACACGACCTCGGGCAGTACGACCTCGTCACCGCCGAGGCGAGCCTGCACCACCTGCCGTTGCGCGAAGGCCTCACCAGGCTGGCCGAGCTGACCGGGCCGGGCGGGTCGCTGATCGTCATCGGGTTGTACATGACGTCGACGCGGGCGGATCGGGCGATGGAGCTGGTGACGTTGCCCGCGAACGCCGCGGTGGGGCTCGCCAAAGCGATCAAGGGCACCGGCGGCAAGCCGCACGACGCCGAGATGCCGGTGGTGATGACAGCTCCGACGTTGCCGGAGATCCGCGCGGCGGCCGCGGAGATCGTGCCGGGCGCACGCATCCGCAGGCACGTGTTCTGGCGGTATTCACTGGTCTGGCGAGCACCCGAAGTTCATTAGCAGCACGAACGATTTCGGTTTAAGCTCCGATGTATGAAGTTCCGTCGACTCGGCCGCAGCGGCCTGTCCATCAGCGAGATCTCGTACGGCAACTGGCTCACCCACGGTTCGCAGGTTGAGGAAGAGCAGGCGCACGCCTGTGTGAAGGCGGCGCTCGAGTCGGGGATCACGACCTTCGACACCGCCGACGTCTACGCCAACACCGCCGCGGAGTCGGTGCTCGGCCGGGCGCTCAGGGGTGAGCGGCGCGAGTCGCTGGAGATCCTGACCAAGGTCTACTGGCCGACCGGTCCCGGCGGCCCCAACGACCGCGGGCTCGGCCGCAAGCACATCATGGAGTCGGCCAACGCGTCGCTGAAGCGCCTGCAGACCGACTACGTCGACCTGTACCAGGCCCACCGGTACGACCACAGCGTTCCGCTGGAAGAGACGATGCTGGCGTTCGCCGACCTCGTCCGCCAGGGCAAGGTCCTCTACGTCGGTGTCTCCGAGTGGACCGCCGAGCAGATCACCCGCGGTGCCGCGCTGGCCCGTGAGCTGCAGGTCCCGTTCGTGTCGCACCAGCCGCAGTACTCGATGCTGTGGCGCGTCATCGAACCGCAGGTCATCCCGACGTGCGAGCGCGAGGGCCTGAGCCAGATCGTCTTCTCCCCTGTCGCGCAGGGCATCCTGACCGGCAAGTACCTGCCGGGCGCCGAGGTGCCCGAGGGCTCGCGTCTCGCCGACGCGCGTGGTTCGCAGATGATCGCCCGGTGGATGCGCGACGACGTGCTGAACGCCGTGCAGCAGCTCAAGCCGATCGCCGAGGAAGCCGGCGTCACGATGGCGCAGCTCGCCGTCGCGTGGGTGCTGCGCAACCCGAACGTCGCGTCCGCGATCATCGGCGCGTCACGTCCGGAGCAGGTCTTCGAGAACGTCAAGGCCATCGACATCACGCTCGACGACGACGTGCTCAAGCAGATCGACACCGTCCTCGACGGCGTCATCACCGACGACCCGAGGCTCACCGCTCAGGGCTGAGCTGTTGCACGGGGTGCAGGCTCATCGGGCCGTACACCTCGGATTCCGAGCACAGCAGCGTGACCTGGTCGACCCCGGCGTCGAGCAGGTCACGCCACTCGGCGTTGAACCACTGCTCGGCCTCGGTCTGGTCGGCGAACGCCACGTCCGGGCCCGCGACGTCGCGGCCTTGTGCATCCTGGTAGCGCCAGCGGAACTCCATGGACGAAGGCTAACTCTTGTCATCTCGGACTCTGGTGCTCGGCGGAGCACGTTCAGGCAAGTCGGCGCACGCGGAGGGGCTGCTCACCGACGCGACCGTGACGTACGTCGCAACCGCGCGCCGCTACCCCGACGACCCGGACTGGGACGCGCGGATCGCGCTGCACGTCGCCCGGCGTCCGTCCACCTGGCACACGGTCGAGGCGCCGGCGCCGAGCGATCTGCCCGCGTTGCTCACCGCGACGTCCTACGAGGACCCGCCGATCCTGGTCGACGACCTCTCGACGTGGCTGGTCGGAGCGCTGGACGACGCGGACGCCTGGGAGGGGCACGGCCTCGGGGCCGTCGAACGCGACATCGACGAAATCGTCGGCGCGGTGGCGAAGTGCCGGACCCGACTCGTGCTGGTGACGGCGGAGGTCGGCCTCGGCGTCGTCCCCTCGACGCGCTCAGGCAGACTCTTCCGCGATCACCTCGGTGCGCTCAACGCGCGCATCGCCGAGGTGTGCGACGAGGTTCTGCTGCTCGTCGCCGGCATTCCACTGCGACTGCGTTAAAGGAGCGACCAGGTGAGCACCGAGTTCCCGCCGGTTGAACCGCCGGACGAGACGGTTCTGCGCGAGGCCGAAGCCAGGCACGCGGTGCTGACCAAGCCGGTCGGCTCGCTCGGCCGGCTCGAAGAGCTGGGCAACTGGATCGCGGCCTGCCAGGGCGTCGTGCCGCCGAAGCCGTTCGTGCGGCCCCGCGTCGTCGTGTTCGCGGGCGACCACGGCGTCACGGCTCAGGGCGTGTCGGCGTTCCCGAGCGAGGTCACCGGCCAGATGGTCGCGAACTTCCTCACCGGCGGCGCCGCGGTGAACGTGCTCGCGCAGGTCGCGGGTGCCACCGTGCGGGTGGTCGACATGGCGGTCGACTCGGACACCCCCGCCGCCGTGAGCACGCACAAGGTGCGGCGCTCGTCGGGCTCGATCGACCGCGAGGACGCGCTCACCCGTGAGCAGTGCGAGCAGGCGATCGCGGCCGGTCGCGCCATCGCGGACGAGGAGGTCGACGCGGGCGCCGACGTGCTCGTCGCCGGCGACATGGGCATCGGCAACACCACTCCGGCGGCCGTGCTGATCGCGTCGCTGACCGGCTCGGAACCGGTGGCGGTCGTCGGGCGCGGCACGGGGATCGACGACCAGGCGTGGATGCGCAAGACCGCGGCGATCCGGGACGCGCTGCGCCGCGCCCGGCTGGTGATCAGCGACCCGATCGCGTTGCTGGCCACCGCCGGTGGTGCCGACCTGGCCGCGATGGCCGGGTTCCTGGCGCAGGCCGCGGTCCGGCGGACTCCGGTCGTGCTCGACGGCGTCGTCGTCGGTGCCGCCGCGGTCGTCGCCGAGGAGCTGGCGCCGGGTGCGCGCGAGTGGTGGGTGGCCGGGCACCAGTCGGCCGAGCCCGCGCACGCGATCGCGCTCGGGCACCTCAACCTGAAGCCGCTGCTGGAGTTCGAGATGCGGCTCGGCGAGGGCTCCGGTGCGGTGACGGCGCTGCCGTTGCTGATCTCGGCGGTGAAGGTGCTCGCGGAGATGGCGACGTTCGAGAGCGCCGGCGTGACCAACAAAGAATGAGACTGGCACTGTCGTGGCTGACCGTCCTGCCGCTGCGCGTTGACGACGTTGATCGCAAGGCGGCGGGACGGGCCATCGCGTGCACGCCGATCGTCGGCATTCTGCTGGGTGCGTTCGTGGTGGGCGTGCTCAAGCTGTTGGCGATATCCAATATATCGGCGCTGGTGGCAGGGTTTCTCGTCGTCGGCGTTGTCGCGTTGTCCACGCGCGGTATGCACCTCGACGGCCTTGCGGACACCGCAGACGGTCTGGGTTGCTACGGACCGCCGGAGCGCGCGCTTCGAGTCATGAAGGACGGCGGAGCCGGGCCGTTCGGGGTCGTCACGCTGATCGCCGTGCTGGGCGCGCAGGCCGCCGCACTCCCCCACGCTCACTGGGGTGCCGTCGTGCTCGCGTTCGCGACCAGCCGGGCGGCGTTCGGGATCTGCTGTGTACGAGGTGTTTCCGCTGCGCGCCCCGAGGGACTGGGTGCGCTCGTGGCCGGCACACAACACCCAATGGTGGTCATCGGGACCTGGGTGGTGCTGGCCGCGGCGGCGGTCCCGCTCGGATGGCGGGCGGTCGTCGCCGTCGTCGTCGCGGCCGTGCTGGTGTGGTTGCTCGTGAAGCACACCGGAAAGCGGTTCGGCGGCATCACCGGTGATGTGCTCGGTGCTGCCGCCGAAATCGCGCTCCTGGCCGTGCTGGTGATCGCTTAGCCCAGCTTGGTCATCCAGCCGTGGGTGTCGGCGACGTGGCCGTGCTGGAGGCCGGTCAGGCGCTCGCGCAGCTTCATCGTCACCGAGCCGGTGCCGCCGTCGGCGACGTCGAACTCGCCACCGGCGTGCTTGACGTGGCCGACCGGCGTGATGACCGCGGCCGTGCCACAGGCGAAGACCTCGGTGAGCTCACCGGAGGCGTTGGCCTTCTCCCACTCGTCGGTGGAGATCCGGCGTTCCTCGACGGTCAGGCCGAGATCGGAGGCCAGCTGCAGCAAGGAGCTCCGGGTGATGCCGGGCAGCAGCGTGCCGGTCAGCTCCGGGGTGACGACCTTGTCTCCGAAGACGAAGAACAGGTTCATCCCGCCCATCTCCTCGACCCAGCGGCGTTCCACCGCGTCGAGCCAGACGACCTGGTCGCACCCCTTCTCGGCGGCCTGCGCCTGCGCCACGAGGGACGCGGCGTAGTTGCCGGCGAACTTGGCCGCGCCGGTACCACCGGGGGCGGCGCGCACGTACTCGGTCGAGAGCCACACGCTCACCGGGCGGACGCCACCGGCGAAGTAGGAACCGGCGGGCGAGGCGATCAGCACGTAGAGGTACTCGGACGCGGGTCGCACGCCGAGGCCCTTCTCCGTGGAGATCATGAACGGCCGCAGGTAGAGGGACTCCTCCTCGGCCGACGGCACCCAGCGGCTGTCGACCGCGAGGATCTGCCGGACGGACTCCAGGAAGAGCTCGTCGGGAAGTTCGGGCATCGCCATGCGGCGGGCCGAGGCGCGGAAGCGCTCGGCGTTGGCCTCAGGGCGGAAGGACGCGATCGACCCGTCGGGCTGGCGGTAGGCCTTGAGCCCTTCGAAGATCGCTTGGCCGTAGTGCAGCACCATTGCCGCGGGGTCTAGTGAGAGAGAGCTGTAGGGTCCGACTTGAGCGTCGTGCCAGCCCTTCTCGCGGTTCCAGCGGATCGTCACCATGTGGTCGGTGAAGTGCTGCCCGAAGCCCGGCTTGGCAAGTACCTCCGCTACGCGCTCCGGGGTCGCCGGGTGCGGGTGGGGAGTCCGGGTGAAAGGCAACTCGCTCGTCATGTGAGCACGGTAACCCGCTGGTCGGGATACGGAAAATCGTCTTCTCAAAACTCGGACGTCCTACTAAGTCGGGCTCGATAGAGTCCCCGGCCATGACCGAGGGGGAACGATCTTCGAGGGGTGCGGACGTCCGCACCGTGCTGCAGGCCGCGCTGCTCGTTCTGGGCACCGGGATGACGCTCATGGACGGGTGGGTGCTCGGCGGTGTCGGCGGGGTGGTCGGCGCCGTGGTCGCCGCCGTCGTGTTCCTGGTCGTCTACCGGGCGCTCACGAAGGACAGCGAGTCCACCAACGGCCGCATCATCGGGCTTGCGGTGTGCGTTGGCGTGACTCTGCTCGTTTTCCTTTCAGTGACCCTCTCAGGGACGCAGTGAGTCCGATCAGGCCCGTCCCGGCGCCCAGTCCGACGAGTGAGATCAGCAATGCGGGGATCGGCATGCTCATCGCGAGCAGCACCGAGAGCCCGAGGCCGAGGCAGGCCGTGCGCATCGGCCACGTGCGGTCGTTCTGCAGCAACAAGCGAGCCGACGCGTTCGTGAAGGCGTAGTAGAACAACGTCGCGCACGCCGCCACGCCCAGTGCGGTCGCCATCGGCATGAAGACGATCGCGAGAGCGGAACCCGCGACCACGGCCAGAGTGAGCACGCTCGGCTTGAGACGCGTCGGCAGGTCGCCGTCCTCGGCGAGTCCGGTCAGCGTGCGGTGCGCGGACAACAGCACGAAGTGCAGTGCGGCCACACCGGCGACCGCCGCGGCGATCTGCACGAACGACACCAGCGCGGAGGCGTCTGCCGCGATGAGCGCGTCCCGCAGCGGCGCCGGTGACAACGCGAGGCGAGCACTGCCGAGTTGACGGAGCACACCGGCTCCCACGGCCAGAGAGACCACGAAGGACAGTCCGATGAGGACTGGAATCGCGATCTTCAACACAGCCGGCGAGTGCGGTCGCTCACCGCGATGGGGCGCGGTGATGCGTTCGAACCCGGTGAACGCCATGAGCATCAGGCCCGCGACGCCGACGAGCTCGTTGACCGAGCCCGTCTCCCCCGCCGACGACACGGGTGCGATCGAGAAGGCCGACGCGATCACCAGTGCCAGTGCACCGAGGACCACAAGAGACACGAACACGCTGACACCCGTGTCGAAGCGGAATCCGGACAGGCCGAGCAGCGCCGTGCCCGCCAGCAGAACGAGGGCACCGATCACGGGCTGGTCCGGCACGACGTAGGCGCCGAACATCAACGCCACCGCCGCCGCCATCGCAAACCGGCCGAGCAGGTGGACGCTCGCTGCCATTCGTGCGGGCCACACGCCGAGCTGCGCGCGCACGTAGCCGTAACCGCCGCCGACGTCCGGATAGGCGCGGGACTGGTCAGCGGTCGAGAAGGCCGAGCACAGGGCGGCGACCGCGGAGATGGCCAGTGCCGGGAGCAGCCACCAGCCCGCAAGGCCTGCGGCAGGAGCGAATCCGGCGAAGATCCCCGCACCGAGCACCGCGGGGAGACCGAGCGCGACCGTGACAACGATCTCGCGAGGCGTGTGGGTCACGGGTACACATTCGCAGATGCGGCATCCGGCCGTAACCACCCGGTCGGCTGATGCGCGAAATGGGCGAATCGCCACTGTGCGCAACTGTCAACGTCACTGATTGCCGCCGAACGTGGCGGGCCTCGGCATTGGTGCGCAGGTGGACCTTTAGCATAGGTCACGATTCCGAGCACCCCTACCACGTACAACCCTGGAGCAGCACGTGACAGCCCCGAAGCTGGCCCTCACCGAAGGTGACCTGAGCACCACCGCCGCGGACGCAGTCGTCGTGGGCACCCTGCAGGGTGCGGACGGTCTGGAGCTCGCCCCCGGTGCCGAAGCTGTCAGCGCCGCGTTCGACGGCGCGCTGCTCGACGTGCTGGGCACCCTGCGCGCGACCGGCAAGGCCGACGAGCTGGTGAAGGTGCCGACGTTCGGCAAGATCGCCGCCCCGCTCGTGCTGGCCGTCGGGCTCGGCAAGGCCGCCGGCGAGGAGCAGGTGCGCCGCGCGTCCGGTGTCGCCGCCCGTGCGCTGGCCGGCAAGAAGCGCGCGGTGAACACGCTGGCTTCGCTGCACGTCGCGGCCGCCGCCGAGGGCACGCTGCTGGGTGCCTACGCGTTCACCGAGTACAAGTCCGACAAGGGCGAGGGCCCCGTCGCGAAGGTCGACCTGCACGCCGCCGGTTCCAAGGAGAACAAGGCCGCGCTGAAGGCCGCCGTCGCGATCTCCGAGGCCGTCACCATCGCGCGTGACTTCGTGAACACGCCGCCGAACGACCTCTACCCCAGCTCGTTCGCCGACCGCGCCGCCAAGCTCGCCACCGCCGCCGGGCTCGACGTCGAGGTGCTCGACGAGAAGGCGCTGAAGAAGCAGGGCTTCGGCGGCATCCTGGGCGTCGGCGGCGGTTCGTCGCGCCAGCCGCGGCTCGTGCGCATCTCCTACAAGGGCGCCAAGGCGGTCAAGAAGGTCGCGCTCGTCGGCAAGGGCATCACGTTCGACACCGGCGGCATCTCGATCAAGCCGGCCGCGGGCATGGACGAGATGACCTCCGACATGTCCGGCGCCGCCGCGATCGTCGCGACCATGGTGCTCGCCGCGAAGCTCAAGTACCCGCTGGAGATCATCGCGTCGATCCCGATGGCGGAGAACATGCCGTCCGGGGACGCCTACCGCCCCGGCGACGTGCTGACCATGTACGGCGGCAAGACCGTCGAGGTGCTCAACACCGACGCCGAGGGCCGCCTGATCCTGTCCGACGCGATCGTGCGCGCGTGCGAGGACGGTCCCGACTACCTGATCGAGACCGCGACCCTGACCGGCGCGCAGGTCGTGGCCCTGGGCAAGCGCACCGCGGGTGTCATGGGCTCCGACGAGTTCCGCGACCGCGTGGCGGCCATCGGCACCGCGGTCGGCGAGTCGGCGTGGCCGATGCCGCTGCCCGAGGAGCTGCGCGCGGACCTCGACTCCCGGCTCGCCGACCTGGCCAACGTGACCGGGCACCGGTGGGGCGGCATGCTGGCGGCCGGGCTGTTCCTGCGCGAGTTCGTGGCCGAGGGCGTGCAGTGGGCGCACATCGACATCGCGGGCCCGGCGTACCACACCGGTGGCGCGTACGGATACACGCCGAAGGGCGGCACCGGTGTTCCGGTGCGGACCATCGCGGCCGTGCTGGCGGACATCGCGGCCAACGGCTGATTTAGTTTCCTCCACGCGGGCGGAGTTCCTTTCGGGGGCTCCGCCCGTTCCATTTCCGGCAGGTGCTCCTCACCGTTGTCCGGTGCCTCGTCGACCGGCCTTTGCAACGGCTCGTTTGCGAACGAAGTCCAACGAGTCATTGCAATGGCGCAGGTCAGAGCCGTTCCAGGCGCGCCGGAACTGATATATTAGTGCTGGAGGGGTGGTGGCGCGGTTGACTCACGGGGTGACGGACGCTGTTCGGGAATTTTTGAAGGGGGTACGCAAAGGCTCTGTGGTGAGCGGGATCGTGGGGGCGGTGCACGACTTCGGGGTGTTCGTTCATCTCGACGGAGAGCCGGATTCCGAGGATCCGATCGGGTTCGTGCGGATTCCTGAGATCAGCCGGCGGCATTTCGACGAGTTGGGCGAGGTGATCGCCACGGGTGACCGCGTGCGCGGGGAGGTGCTCGACGTCGACGAGCAGCGCGGGCAGGTGTCCGTGTCGCTCAAGGCGGTGCAGCCTGATCCGTTCGTGCCGCTGGCCGGCCGGGCCGGCGAGGTGGTGCGCGGGCCGGTCACGAAGATCTTCGGGGAGCTCGGGGTGTTCGTGCGGGTCGCCGACGGTGCCGAGGCGCTGGTGCCGCGCGCCGAGCTGCGGGGCGAGGTGCGCGAAGGCGACGAGATGGCGGTCGAGATCGCCGAGGTCGACCTGGTCCGGCGGCGGGTGTCGGCCAGCCGGGTGGCCGTGGTGAACAGGTTCCTCACGAGCCTCACCAAGGGGGCGGTCGTGGAGGTGACGGTCGCCTCGATCCACAACTTCGGGGTGTTCGTCCATCTCGGCGGGGAGCCCGGTCCCGGGCCGTCCGGGCTCGTCCGGATTCCTGAGGTCGCCTGGCCGCCGGTGGCGCATCCGAGTGAGGTGCTGTCGGTCGGCCAACGGGTGCGGGCTGTGGTGGTACACGTCGATCACGAGCGGGAGCAGGTGTCGCTGTCGATCGCGCAGGCGCGTGACTCGCGGGGCTAGGACGACGGCTCCGGCGAGAGGAGTATTTCCACATGGGGACGCATCAGTACGAGGTCGACGTCGTCTGGACCGGGAACACCGGGAGCGGGACGTCCGGGTACAAGGCTTATGAACGCGCGCACGAGGTCCGGGTCGAGGGCAAGGAGACGATCCCCGGGTCGTCCGACCCGTCGTTCCGCGGTGACCGGAGCCGGTACAACCCCGAGGAGCTGCTCGTCGCGTCGCTGTCGCAGTGCCACATGCTCTGGTACCTGCACCTGGCCTCGGTCAACGGGGTGGTCGTCACCGACTACCGCGATCACGCGACCGGGACGATGGCCGAGCACCCGGACGGGTCCGGGCGGTTCACCGAGGTGGTCCTCAACCCCGTCGTGACGGTCGCCGATCCGCAGACCCGGGAGACCGCGCAGGCCTTGCACGAGAAGGCGCACTCGATGTGCTTCATCGCGGCGAGCGTCAATTTTCCCGTCCGCCACGAGCCTTCGGTGAAGGCTTAGCGGTCACCCGCGGCCTTTTTGCGCGCGGTGTAGTCGCGCATGCGCTTCGGGTAGCCGACGATGCCGGCGTCGTAGATCGGCATGCCGAGTTTGCGGGCGAACGAACGGGCGGCTTCCGGGGAGGCGACGCGGCGGCGGGTCCACTCGCCGTCGTGAGCGACCAGCACCACAGTGGTTTCGGTCACCGTGGTCCTGGGCTCCACATAGGCCTCGACGCCGTGCCGGCTCGCGGCCCACTGCGCCAGGTGGCTCGTGTCCTGGTTGGAGGCGGTCCGGAGCACGCCGGGACGCGACTTCCTGCGAAAACGATCGAACAGCCCCATCGAGCACCTCCACGGATTCCCGCCACCATGGTGCCAGGTGAGGGCGTCAGGAGTAGGTGAATGATCAGAACAGGGCGTGGTGTCCCATGCCGGATCACCATGCTCCGGCAACTAGTGACAAGATGGCCGCGTACCTCGCGCGCACCCGCGCGTAGTAAGTAATCCCGAGGAGATCCGAAGTGACTTCGCCGGAACTGGATTCGGCCACCAACGCCGACCTCGTGATCCTCGGCGGTGGTTCGGGGGGCTACGCCTGCGCGTTCCGCGCGGCTGAGCTCGGCCTGTCCGTCGTCCTGGTCGAGAAGGACAAGCTGGGTGGCACGTGCCTGCACCGCGGCTGCATCCCGACCAAGGCGCTGCTGCACGCGGCAGAGGTCGCGGACAACGCCCGTGAAGGCGACCAGTTCGGCGTGAAGAGCTCGCTCGAGGGCATCGACATCGCCGGCGTGAACTCGTACAAGGACGGCGTGATCTCGCGGCTCTACAAGGGCCTGCAGGGACTCGCGAAGGCCAACAAGGTCACCCTGGTCGAGGGCGCGGGCACGTTCGTCGGCCCGAACACCGTCGTCGTGAACGGCCAGCGCTACGTCGGCAAGAACGTGGTGCTCGCGACGGGCTCGTACGCCCGCAGCCTGCCCGGCCTGGAGATCGGCGGCCGCGTCATCACCAGCGACCAGGCGCTCAACCTGGACTTCATCCCGGAGAAGGTCGTCGTGCTGGGCGGCGGCGTCATCGGCGTGGAGTTCGCGAGCGTGTGGCGGTCGTTCGGCGCGGACGTGACGATCGTCGAGGCCCTGCCCCGCCTGGTGCCGGCCGAGGACGAGTACGCGTCCAAGCAGCTCGAGCGCGCCTTCCGCAAGCGCGGCATCAAGTTCAAGACCGGGGTGAAGTTCACCGGCGCCACGCAGTCCGACTCCGGTGTGTCCGTCACGCTGGAGAACGGCGACGTCCTCGACGCCGACCTGCTGCTGGTCGCGGTCGGCCGCGGCCCCAACAGCGCGGGTCACGGCTACGAGGAGGCCGGCATCACGATCGACCGCGGGTTCGTCATCACCGACGAGCGCCTGCGCACGAACCTGCCGAACGTCTACGCCGTCGGCGACATCGTGCCGGGCCTGCAGCTCGCGCACCGCGGTTTCCAGCAGGGCATCTTCGTGGCCGAGGAGATCGCCGGCCAGAACCCGAAGGTGATCGACGAGGCGGGCATCCCGCGCGTCACCTACTGCAAGCCCGAGGTCGCCTCCGTCGGTCTCTCCGAGGCCGCCGCGAAGGAGAAGTACGGCTCCGCCGAGGTGTTCGTCTACGACCTCGCGGGCAACGGCAAGAGCCAGATCCTCAAGACCGCCGGTGGCGTGAAGCTGATCAAGGCTCCCGACGGCCCCGTCGTCGGCGTCACCATGGTCGGCGAGCGCGTCGGCGAACTCATCGGTGAGGCCCAGCTGATCTACAGCTGGGAGGCTTACCCGGAGGACGTGGCTCCCCTGATCCACGCCCACCCGACCCAGACTGAAGCCCTCGGCGAGGCCTTCCTCGCCCTGGCCGGCAAGCCGCTGCACGTGCACGGCTGACCGTTCCCCATCCAAGTCAGCCACACGAGAGCACGAGGAGTCAGCGAACAATGGCCTTCTCCGTCCAGATGCCCGCACTCGGTGAGAGCGTCACCGAGGGCACGGTCACCCGGTGGTTGAAGCAGGAAGGCGACCGGGTGGAGGTGGACGAGCCGTTGCTCGAGGTGTCCACCGACAAGGTCGACACCGAGATCCCGTCCCCCGCGGCGGGCGTCCTGCAGAAGATCGTCGCGCAGGAGGACGACACCGTCGAGGTCGGCGGCGAGCTCGCCGTCATCGGTGACGGTGACGCCGCTCCGGCAGCCACGCCCGCCCCCGCCCAGGAGGCGCCCCAGCAGACGCAGCCGACCGCCGCTCCGGCCGAGGCCGTCCAGGAAGCCGCCCCGGCACCGGCTCCGGCCCAGTCCGGTGGTTCGGCCCAGGGCACCGACGTCACGATGCCCGCGCTCGGCGAGTCCGTCACCGAGGGCACCGTCACCCGCTGGCTGAAGCAGGTCGGCGACAGCGTCGAGGTCGACGAGCCGCTGCTGGAGGTCTCGACCGACAAGGTCGACACCGAGATCCCGTCGCCGGTCGCGGGCACGCTGCTCGAGATCAGCGCCGGTGAGGACGAGACCGTCGAGGTCGGCGGCAAGCTCGCCGTCATCGGTTCGGGCAGCCCGGCTCCGGCCGCCGCTCCCGCCCCGGCCCCGGCACCCGCTCCCCAGCAGGCTGCTCCGGCCCCCGCGCCCGCTCCGGCTCCGCAGGCCGCTCCGGCTCCGGCTCCGGCCCCCGCCGCTCCGGCTCCGCAGGCCGCGCCCGCCGCGTCTTCTTCCGACGACGCGAACGGCACGCCGTACGTCACTCCGCTCGTGCGCAAGCTCGCGTCGGAGAACGGCATCGACCTGGGCTCGCTGAAGGGCACCGGCGTCGGCGGACGCATCCGCAAGCAGGACGTGCTGGCCGCGGTCGAGGCCAAGAAGGCCCCGGCTCCCGCGCCCGCCGCCGCTGCTGCTCCGGCTGCCACCGCTCCCGCCGCCCGCACCGCGACCGCCCCGGCGGTCGACAACTCGGGCAAGCGCGGCACCGTGCAGAAGCTCCCGCGCCTGCGTCAGATCGTCGCGCAGCGCACGCGTGAGTCGCTGCAGATGTCGGCCCAGCTCACCCAGGTGTTCGAGGTCGACGTGACCAAGATCGCCCGGCTGCGCAACCAGGCGAAGAAGGCGTTCGAGGCGCGTGAGGGCGCGAAGCTCACGTTCCTGCCGTTCTTCGCCAAGGCCGCCATCGAGGCCCTCAAGGCCCACCCGGTGCTCAACGCGTCGATCGACGAGGAGCGCAAGGAGATCACCTACCACGGTGCCGAGCACCTCGGTCTGGCGATCGACACGGAGCGCGGCCTGCTCAACGCCGTGATCCACAACGCCGGTGACCTGAACCTGTCGGGCATCGCCCACAAGATCGGTGACCTGGCCGCGCGCGCCCGTTCGAACAAGCTCACGCCGGACGAGCTCACCGGTGGCACGTTCTCGCTGACGAACCTGGGCAGCAACGGCGCGCTCTTCGACACCCCGATCATCCAGCAGCCGCAGGTCGGCATCCTGGGCGTCGGCGTCGTCAAGAAGCGTCCGGTCGTCATCACCGACGAGAACGGCGACGACACCATCGCGATCCGCTCGATGATGTACCTCGCGCTCACCTACGACCACCGCCTGGTCGACGGTGCCGACGCGGGCCGCTTCCTCACGACGGTCAAGAACCGTCTGGAGGAGGGCGCGTTCGAGGCCGACCTCGGCCTGTAACCCGCCTGAGCTGCACTGATATCCGATATATTGGATTTCGCCTGAAGGCCACCCCGGTTCACCGGGGTGGCCTTCAGCACATCCAGGGCCCGGTGCGCGACGTGTGGCTGTGCACGAGATGGTTGAGTGCGGAACGATTCAGGCATGCGGGTTGTCATCGCGGGATCGTCGGGCCTGATCGGAACGAGCCTGGTGGCGTCGATGCGCGCCGCCGGTCACGAGGTGCTGCGGCTGGTGCGCCGCAAAGCCGCCGCGCCGGACGAACGCGGGTGGGACCCGTACGCCGGGCGCATCGACGACGGCACGTTCGACGGTGTCGACGCCGTCATCAACCTGTGCGGCGCGGGCATCGGCGACAAGCGGTGGGACGACGCGCGCAAGCAGGTGCTGCACGACAGCCGGATCGTGCCGGCCGAGGTGCTGTCGGCGGCGGTCGTCGAGCACGGCGTGCCGGTGCTGGTGAACGCGTCGGGCGCCCACTTCTACGGCGACACCGGGTCGCGGCTCGCGGACGAGGACGCGCCGGGCGGGTACACGTTCATGTCGCGGCTCACCCAGGATTGGGAGGCGGCGACGTCGGTGGCGCAGAAGGCCGGCGTGCGCGTGGTGCTGATGCGCACCGCCGTCGTCATCTCACCTTCTGGCGGTGTGCTCGGCCGGTTGAAGCCCGTCTTCCAGTTCTTCCTGGGCGGCAAGCTCGGCACCGGCGAGCAGTTCTTCCCGTGGGTGTCGCTCGACGACGTCGTGTCGGCGTATCGGTTCGTCGTCGAGCACGACGACATAAAGGGGCCGGTGAACGTCGCCGGGCCAACCCCGGTGACGAACGCCGAGTTCACCCAGGCGGTCGGGACGGCGCTCAACAGGCCGGCCCCCTGGACGGTGCCGGCGTTCGCGTTGAAGGCGTTGCTCGGTGGCGAGATGGCCGAGGAGCTGCTGCTGAGCGGACCCGGTCTGACGCCGAAGGTGCTGGAGAGCCACGGCTTCCACTTCATGCATCCGGCCCTTCCGGCGGCGTTGAACGCGGCGGTCGCATGACCCGTGCGGTCGCGGCCGTCTTGGTGATCTCGTGGGTGTTGCTGGGAATGCCCGAGGTCACCGGCCTCGACGTGTGGGTGCAGAACGAGCTGCCGCGGCCGGAGTGGCTGCGGGAGGTGGCGTTCGCGGTCAGCCTGGTGCTCGGACCGACGCTCGGGTGGGCGTTCGCGGCGGTGCTGTTCGCGCTGGCGTGGCGACGGCGTGACGTGCGGTTGTGGAAGGCGTTGGTGTTGCACGCGCTGTGTTGCGCGACGGTGCTGACGCGGTGGTTGTTCGACCGGGTGCGACCAGTCGAACACCATCTGCCGAGTTATCCGAGCGGGCACACGGTGGCGGTCGCGTCGGTCGGCTTCACGCTGGTCGTGCTGCTGAAACGCGGCGTGTTGTGGGCGGCGCTCGCGGTGCTCGTGTGCGGGTTCGCCAGGGTCGTCCTGGCGATGCACTGGGTCACCGACGTCATCGGTGCGGTGCTGGGTGTGACGGGCGTTGGGCTCTTGGCCGCACTAGCTCTGGGGTTGGTAACGTCGGGTCGTGAACTCGTGCCGCACCTCGTCAGACCCCGTCGTCGTCCGTGAGCTGGGGCTCATCGACTACATAGCGGCGTGGGACCTCCAGAAGGAGATCGCGGAAGAGCGCGCCAACGGCACCGGCCCGGACACGCTGCTCCTGCTCGAGCACCCGCCCGTCTACACGTGCGGCCGGCGCACCCTCGACGAGGAACGCCCGCGCGGCGGTGACACCCCGGTCATCGACGTCGACCGCGGCGGCAAGATCACCTGGCACGGCCCCGGCCAGCTGGTCGGCTACCCGATCGTCGGACTGACCGAACCGATGGACGTCGTGCAGTACGTACGGCGCATCGAGCAGGGCCTGATCGACGTGTGCGACCGGCTCGGCGTGCACACCGGGCGGGTCGAGGGCCGCAGCGGCGTGTGGCTGCCCGCCGACGACCGCGGCCCCGAGCGCAAGGTCGCCGCGATCGGCATCCGCGTGCAGCGCGGCGTGACCATGCACGGCTTCGAGATCAACTGCAACGCGAGCCTCGACGCGTTCGGCGACATCATCCCGTGCGGCATCAAGGACGCGGGCGTCGCTTCGCTCTCGCACGAGCTCGGCCGGGACGTCACGGTGGCCGAGGTGCTGCCCATGGCCCGTGACTCCGTGCTCGCGGCCCTGGACGGCACGCTCCCCTTGACGGACCGCACTTTGGCCCGAACTGGCCCCGTCGCCCCGGGAATCACCTTCGCTAGCATTCCGTAGCCCCGCGCGGGGATCGCGGGTTCGCGGAGGAGGGTGCGTCGTGAGACTTTCTCGACGCCAGTTGTTCACGGCTGCCGGTGTCACGGCGCTCGCGACATCAGGAACGACACGAAACGCTTCCGCGTCCGGGCCGGTGGCGGTGGCCGCGCCCGTGCGCACGTGGGCCGGGGAGATCCGGGTCGGTGACTGGGAGCAGTTCTACCTCGGCCTCGACGGTGGCGCGCACCAGAAGGCACTCAGTGCGTTGGGGATCTTGCATCGCGACGGTGCCCGTGCCGACGAGCCGGAACTGACGGTGCCGGTCGAGTCCGTGCGACGGGCGGCGCTGGAGTTCGGTGACCACGCGGCAGCCGACGTGTTGCGCGACCGGTTCGCACTCGACTCGCCGTCGATGCTCGGACGCGGGCTCAAGCTGGTGCTCGGCGAGGACGGGCTGGAACGCCGCTACCTCGACGACCCCGGACTGCAGCTGCGATATATCGGATATCGGCGGCGCTTCGCGAACTACGCGATGCCGATGCCAGCGGCTGTTCGCCACGCACTCGCCTGATATCCGATATATCACCCTCGTCGGACTTCGACATCGGCGACACTCCGCGAACTACGCGGCGCCCATGTCGGCGGCCGTTCGCCAAGCAGCCGATATCCGATACGCGATATATCAGCCCAGTTGCGGGGCGACGTCCGCGGCGATCTCGGTGAGGTGGTCGAGGTCGGACAGGTCCAGCATCTGCAGGTAGACGCGCTGGACGCCGGTCGCCTCGCGCCACTGCCCGATGCGCTCGACGACCTCGGCCGGAGTGCCGCAGAGGCCGTTCTGCTTCAGCTCACCGACCTCGCGGCCGATCGCGGCGGCACGGCGGGCGATGTCGGCGTCGGTGCGGCCGACGCACGCGACCAGAGCGACCGAGCGGGTGATCTCGCGGGGGTCGCGGCCGATCTCGGCGCACGCGGCGTCGACGCGGGCGTACTGCTCGACCGCGGCGTCGATGCCGACGAACGGCAGGTTGAACTCGGTGGCGTAGGACGCGGCCAGCGCCGGGGTCCGGCGTGCGCCCATGCCTCCGATCAGCACCGGGATGCGGTCCTGGGCCGGCTTCGGCAGCGCCGGGGAGTCCGTCAGCGTGTAGTGCTTGCCCTCGAACGAGAACGTGCCGCCGAGAGGTGTCTCCCAGAGTCCCGTGATGACGGCGAGCTGCTCCTCGTACCGCTCGAAGCGGACGCTGAGCGGCGGGAACTCGATGCCGTACGCGGTGTGCTCGGCCTCGTACCAGCCGGCGCCGATGCCGAACTCCACCCGGCCGCCGGACATCTGGTCGACCTGGGCGACGCTGATGGCGAGCGGTCCCGGGTAGCGGAACGTCGCGGCTGTCATCAGCGTGCCAAGGCGGATCGTGCTGGTGTCGCGGGCGAGGCCGGCGAAGGTGATCCACGGGTCCGTCGGGCCGGGCAGACCGTCGACCGATCCCATCTTGAGGTAGTGGTCGGAGCGGAAGAAGGCGCCGTACCCGGCGTCCTCCGCGGTCCTGGCCACCCGGAGCAGGTCGTCGTAGGTCGCCCCCTGCTGGGGCTCGGTGAAGATTCGCAGTTCCACGAAAAGCAATCTACTCAACGGAAAACCGCGGCGCGGGAGTGGCGGCGCCTTCAGCGGTGAACACCCCGCGCGCGACGAGATGCGGATGCGAGGCCGCTTCCGCCAAGGTCAGCACGGGTGTCACGCACGCATCGGACGACGCGAACACCTCCGACCACTCGTCGCGGGTCCTGGTCAGGAACACCTCGGCGAACGTCTTGCGCAGCAACGGCCAGCCGTCACGGTCCATTTGAGACGGAAGCTCGTCCGCGGACAGCCCCAAACCGGACAACAACAACGCGTAGAACTGCGGTTCCAACGACCCCACGGCAACGGAACGACCGTCAGCGCACTCGTAGAGCGCGTAGAACGGGCATCCGCCGTCCAGCAGGTTCGAGTCCGGCGCGTCCTCCCACACCGACTGCGCCTTCATCGACCAGATCATCTGCGCCAGGGACGCCACACCGTCGACGATCGCCGCGTCGACCACCTGTCCTCGCCCGGTGCGCCGGCGTTCCCACAACGCGGCCAGCACGCCCAGCACCAGGTACAGCGAACCACCGCCGAAGTCGCCGACCAGGTTCAGCGGCGGCTTGCCGATCGCGTGCAGCACCCCCGTCAGCGCCAGGTAGTTGATGTCGTGCCCGGCCCGGTCGGCCAGCGGACCGGTCTGGCCCCACCCGGTCATCCGCGCGTAGACCAGCCCGGGGTTGACCGCGAGGCAGTCGGACGGCCCGAGCCCCAGCCGTTCCAGCACACCGGGGCGGAAGCCTTCGATCACCACGTCGGCGGCGGAGATCAGCGACAGCACCGAAGCGCGCCCGGCAGCGGACTTCAGGTCCGCCGACACCGAACGCCTGCCGCGCAACAGGAAGTCGCGGGAGGCGTCCGGCACCACGGACAGCCCGCCGGACGGACGCTCGACGCGCACGACCTCCGCGCCGAGGTCCGCGAGCAGCATCGCGCCGTGCGGACCGGGACCGATGCCGCCGAACTCGACGACCTTCAAGCCCTCCAGCGGAGCCATCAGGCTTCGAAGGAGAGGCGCGGGCTGAAGATCGCGCCGTGCGACTCGGCCAGGCCGCGCATCGCCTTGGCGTGGGCGCCGAAGTCCGGGTGTGCGAGAGCTGCGCGCAACGCGTCCGCGCTCTCCCACAACGCGATGTTCACGTACGAGGCCGGGTCGTCCAGCTGGCGTGAGAGCGTGTACTTGATCAGGCCCGGTTGCGCGCGCAGGAACGCCGCCGTCTCGTCGAAGGCCTTCTCGAACTCCTCGGGGTCACCGGTGAGCGTGAAGCGGTTGACGAAGGTGATCATGGCCCCTCCAGAAGCGGTGTCAGCTGGAGAGAACCATGCACACCGCGTCTTGAGACGTGCTCAAGGAACGCCCGCCAAGCTCGCAACCATGCGCATCATCGATCTGTCTTCCCACATTGACGCATCCGTGTACGAAGCGGACCCGGTGACGCACGAGGTGCTCACGGCCGCCCAGGGTGCCGAACACATGGCCGAGCAGCTCAAGAAACGGCTGGGCATCGAGTTCGACGTGTCCGTGCTGCGGGACTCGGAGTTCCTGACGCTGGACCGGATCAGCCTCACCTCCCACACCGGCACGCACGTCGACGCGCCGTCCCACTACGGCTCGAAGACCACGTACGGCAACGGAATCCCGCGCCACATCGACGAGATGCCGCTGGAGTGGTTCCACAACCCCGGCGTGAAGCTCGACGTCCGCGGCCACGGCACCGGCGTCATCGGTCCCGAGGTGCTGGAGAAGGAGTTCGCCCGCATCGGGTACACGCCGAAGCCGATGGACATCGTCATCCTCGACACCGGCGCCGCGCAGCACGCCGGCACCCAGACCTACTTCACCGACTACACCGGACTCGACGGCCCGGCCACGAACCTGTTGCTGGACCTGGGGGTCAAGGTGATCGCCACCGACGCGTTCAGCCTCGACGCGCCGTTCCCGGACATCGTCAAGCGCTACCTGGCGACCGGGGACCAGAGCGTGCTGTGGCCCGCGCACTTCGCCGGCCGCGACCGCGAGTACTGCCAGATCGAGCGCCTGAGCAACCTGGAGGCGTTGCCGGACTTCGGGTTCACCGTCGTCGCGTTCCCGGTCAAGATCAAGGGCGCGGGTGCGGGTTGGACCAGGGCCGTCGCGCTCCTGGACGACTAGCGTTCAAGTGAGAGCTGAATCACCGAACCTACCGTGAAAAGCATGGACAGCAACGAAACATCGCCACCCGAGAACGAGGACCACATCATTCGCGGTATCGACTAGAAATCCGCCAAGGGCCGCCCTCACCGCGAGGGCGGCCCTTTATACGCGCTACACCAACCGCGAACGAGCAGCCTCGACGGAGTCCGACGCGTCCAGCAACGGCAGCACCTGGGAAGCACCGTGCCGCACGGCCTTGGTGCGGCGCGCGAACGACGTCAGCGTCTGCCCCGGCCCCGCCTCCACCAGCAGCACGTCGTACATCGCCAGCAGGTCGTTCAGCGCCGGTCCGAAGTAGACGGCGTCGGTCAGCTGCCGCGTCCAGAACCGCGGGGACAACGCGTCGTGCTCGGTCATCAACGTGCCCGTGTAGCCCGAGTACACCGGGATCCGGGGCGCGCGCGGCGAGACGTTCCACGCCGCCAGCGCCTCGTCCACGGCGGGCTGCATCGCCGGGCTGTGGAACGGCGTGGTGGCGGGCACGGTCACCACGACGAACTCGTCCGCCTCCAACCGGGTGCGCACCGCCGCCAGCGGCTCGTCCGGGCCGGCCAGCATCGTCTGCCGGGCGGAGTTCACCGCCGCGATCGCCACGTCGCCGGTCAGATAGGGCATCAGCTCGGCCTCGGACGCCGCCACCGCCAGCATCCCGCCGGACGGGATCGACACGGCCGACAC
The DNA here is from genome assembly GCF_040609115.1 of Lentzea sp. NPDC004782. Lineage (NCBI taxonomy): Bacteria > Bacillati > Actinomycetota > Actinomycetes > Pseudonocardiales > Pseudonocardiaceae > Lentzea > Lentzea sp. NPDC004782. The sequence continues at coordinate 21,531 of NZ_JBEXJN010000022.1, read as the reverse complement.
GACCCGGTCCCGCACCAGGGACACCGCGTCCCGCAACGAGAAGACACCCGCTAGGGTCGCCGCGACGACCTCACCGGCCGAGTGCCCGATCAACGCGACGGGCTCGACGCCCCACGACAGAACCATGCGCCCCAACGCGTAGTCGACGGCGAACAGCAACGGCTGCGCGCGCGACACGTGATCGATGTCCGCCCCGGCCAGCCAGTCCTCGCAGGCGACGGAACCGACCTCGCCGAACAGCTCGAACACCTCGTCCACCACCGAGGTGAACACGGGCTCCACGCCGTACAGGGACGCCGCCATCCGCGGGTACTGCGACCCCTGTCCGGGAAACATGAGTGCCACATCCACAAGAAGCCTCCAGAAAAGCGACAGGGGCCGCGAGGAACGACCTCACGACCCCTGTGCGGGTGACATCACCGGTACTCGCGAACCACCATGGCGGAGTTGAACCCGCCCTTGCCGCGCCCGAGCACCAGGGCGGCCTTCACCTTGCCGTGCCGCGCCTCGTTCATCACGAGGTCGATCTCGTACTCCGGCACGGGGTTCTCGACGTTGACGGTCGGCGGGATCGCGCTCCAGTAGATGGAGAGGATCGCCGACGCCACGTCCAGCGACCCACCGCCGGCGAACAGGCGGCCGGTCATGGTCTTCGGCGCCGTGACCGGCACGCCGAACGGCCCGAAGATGCCCTTGATCGCCTCGGCCTCGGCCTTGTCGAGCTCGGGAATCCCCGCCGCGTCGGCGAAGACGACGTCGATCTCCGAGGCGTCCATGCCGGCGTCGCGCAACGCGAGCTCCGCCGCCCGCTTCAGCCCCGGCTCCCGCGAGGGCATCCGCGAGTCGAACGTCGAGGCGTACCCGACGATCTCACCGTAGATCCGGGTGCCAGGACGCCCGGCCGCCGACTCCGGCGTCTCGAGCACCATGATCGCGCCGCCCTCTCCCGCGACGTACCCGGAGGCGTCGCGGTCGAACGGCAGGTAGGCGCGCTTCGGGTTGTTGCTGCGGGACAGGCAACCCGAGGCCTGGTGCGCCACCCAGGCCCACGGGCACAGCGACGAGTCCATGCCACCGGTCAACGCCAGCTGGACACCCTTGCGCAGCTGGCGCCGGGCGTGCCCGATGGAGTCGATGCCACCGGCCTGCTCGGACACGACGACCGCGCCGGGACCGCGCGTGCCGTGGCGGATGGAGATCTGGCCCGTGTTGACCGCGTAGAACCACGCGAACGACTGGTACGCCGAGACGTACTCGGGGCCCTGGTGCCACAGCTTCTGCAGCTCCCGCTGGCCGAACTCGTACCCGCCCGCCGTCGCCGCGGTGATCACCGCGATGTCGGTGTCCGGGATGTCGTTGGGCTGCACGCCCGCGCCGCGCAACGCCCAGTCCGTGCCCACCAGCGTCAACCGCGTCATGTGGTCCGTCTGCGGCAGCAGCCGGCCCTGCAGGTGCCGGCCCGCCTCGAAGCCCGGCACCTCACCGGCGATCTTCGCCCAGTAGTTGGCGCTGTCGAACCGGGTGATCGGCTTGATCGCCGCTTCCCCGTGCAGGGTCGCCCGCCAGTACGCGGTCGGCCCCAGCCCGTTCGGCGACGCGATGCCGATTCCCGTCACCACCGCCCGAGTCACCGGCCTGCCCCTTCCACCTTCTTGAGCACCATGGCGCTCTGGAATCCACCGAAACCGCTGCCGACGGTCAGCACCGTGTTGACCTTCTTCTCGCGCGCGACCAGCGGTGTGTAGTCGAGGTCGCACTCGGGGTCCGGCTCGTGCAGGTTGGCCGTCGGCGGGATGAGGTCCTGCTCGAACGCCAGCAGCGAGCCGACGATCTCCAGGGACCCGATCGCGCCGAGCGAGTGCCCGATCATGGACTTGAAGCCCGACACCGGCACCTTGTAGGCGTGCGCACCGAGCGAGCGCTTGAACGCCGCCGTCTCGTGCAGGTCGTTCTGCTTGGTGCCGGAGCCGTGCGCGTTGATGTAGCCGACGTCCGTGACGTCCGCCCGCGCCTGCTTGAGCGCGATGTTGATGGCGTCGGACATCTCGATGCCCTCGGGGTGCAGGCCCGTCATGTGGTAGGCGTTGCACCGCGAGGCGAAGCCGGCGACCTCGCCGTAGATGTGCGCACCGCGGGCGCGGGCGTGCTCCAGCTCCTCCAGCACGATGATCGCGCAGCCCTCGCCCAGGACCAGTCCGTCGCGCGTCTTGTCGAACGGGCGGCAGGCGGTGGCCGGGTCGTCGTTGCGGGTGCTGGACGCGCGGATGACGTCGAAGCACACCACGGTGATCGGGGAGAGCGGAGCCTCGGTGCCGCCGGTGACGACGACGTCCGCGGAACCCTCCATGATCAGCTCGGCGGCGTAGCCCACCGAGTCCAGGCCGGACGTGCAACCGGTGGAGACGACCGAGACCGGACCCTCGGCGCCCACGACCCACGCCAGCTCCGTCGCCATCGAGGACGGCGTGAAGTAGTCGTAGAGGTGCGGCACCGCGTAGGACTGGTCGACCTCCCAGTACTTGCCCCGGTCGGAACCGACGATGAACTCGCGCTCCAGCGAGGTCGTGCAGCCGACCGCGGTGCCGAGCGAGACACCGATGCGGCCGGGGTCGAGCTGGTCGAACTCGATGCCCGAGTCGGCCATCGCCTCGCGGCCCGCGACGACCGCGAACTGCGCGGCGCGGTCGAGCCTGCGGATCTCCTGCGGCGTCAGGCCTTCGCGCACGGGGTCGAAGTCTGCTTCACCCGCCATGCGGGAGCGGTACGGAGACGCGTCGAAGTGCGTGATGATGCGAGTCGCCGTACGCCCTTCGGACAGCAGTTTCCAATACGCCTTCGTTCCGATGCCACCAGGTGCGACCACGCCCACCCCGGTGATGACGGCGCGACGACTCATCGGACACCTCCAATCGCCTTCTGTGCGGACACGGTCTGCTCCAATCTCGGACAGGGCACGGGAGCGACACCTGTCTCTGCCGAATGAACCGATGGTGAGACGGCCCGATCGAGGCCACCTCGAACGACGGCGTAGGACCCCTGTACGAGTCCGGCCCCCGCATCGGCCGCGAACAGCTGTTTCGCCGCCGAGCCGCCGTCGTCACAACCGAACCCCAGGGGCACACCGGTGTCCGCGACGGCGGCGACGATCTCGCCCACCTGGTCGGGCCACAACGCGCCCGCGGTGTCGTGCAGGATCACGGTTTCCGCCCCGGCCTCCGCGGCTGTCAGCACGACCTCCAACGCGTGGTCGGGGTCGATCAGCCAGCTGTCGAAGAAATCCCGCGCCTCGACGATCACTCGCCGTTCGGCGCGCACGAGTTGACGCACGGCTTCGCGGAGGACCGAGAAGCCGTGCCCTTGCACAACCATTGCCACCGCGGGGGTTTCCGCCGCGAGCAGTGCGGTGAGGTCCTCCGCACCACCGGAAGCGATGAGAGTAGCGGTCCGCAACGAGAGCTCGATCGCGGCGCGGCGGTAGAACGACCGGCCTGGCCGGCCTCCGTCGACGAACGCGACTCCGAGCGCGTCGAGCCGCCGCACCGCGACCAGTCTGTCCGAGATGGACAGACCGGTGCGACGCAGCGAGATGTCGTAGAGCCGCATCCAGAACCCCTCGCGCTCTGATCAGAACCCCGACAGCAGTACGCGAGAAGCCTCGATCTCGTAGGCGCAGTGGCCCACTTCGGACGGGCAGCCCCTGCGCTGGTGCTCGACCGCGGCCTTCTCCAGGTACATGGAGACCACGTACAGGCCGTTGCGGCCCGCGGCACGGGCCGCGGCGGTCAACAGGTCCACACCGTCCAAGGCCATCGCCACCACCCCGAATCAGGTTCAGCCGTTCTCCGCGAACTCCTTGGCGTGCCGCAGCGTCGTGAGGCTGTTCGTGCCCAGCGCGTGGCGGATCAGCTCCCTGGCGCGCTCGACCGTCCCGTCCGGACCGAGCACCTCCGTGACGACCTCCGGGCGGATGACCACGGTGTGGTGCGAGGTCGCCACGACCCCTGCCTCGATGCCGTCACCGATGTCCCTGAGCGTCCACCGGCCGACGTGCGCGGCCATGATCGGCGGCGTCCTGGTCTGCTTGTAGACGATCGTGTCGTGCGGGGTGCACACGCGCACGGAGTGCGTCGTGTGGATCGAGCCGTCCGGGCTGCGCGTGTCCATCTCCATGGACTGCACCCCGGTGACGGCCTCGGTGAGGTCGAGCCGGGCGACGTGGGGCAGCCGCTGCGGCCACAGGTCGGACCGGTACAGGAACTCGTAGACGTCCTTGCGCGTCGCGTGGATCGTGATGCTGTCGGAGAACGACAACACCATCCGGTCGTAGTCGTCGCCGAGCTCGGCAGCGCGCTTGAGCGCCGCGAGCTCGGCGTCGCTGTTGTTGTTCACCGCCCTCAGGACGAGGTCGACCGCCTCCGGCTGCGCGGTGGTGAAGTGGTGCAGGAGGTCGACGCGCGTCGCCGAGTCGGCGATCGGCACGATGCGCCACTCCCCTCCCATCGACTTCACCGGCGCCGCCGAACGCTCCTGCTCGAACTTGACGTGCAGGTTCGCCGAGTCCAGCTCACGGCGAGACGTCCACGTGCGCACGTCACCGTTGGCGAAGGCGTGCAGCCGCAGCCGCTCGGTCGACCCGTCGGTCTCGAACACCTCGGCGTGCACCGTGGGCCCGAAGGTGTACGGCCAGCGCGTCACGTCCGCGATCAGGTCGTACACCACCTTGGCGGGGGCACCGATCATGACCGTGTGCGTGGTGGTGTGCGTCATGTCCCCGTGTCTCCGTTCTCGGCTCGCCGGCGGTCAGGCCGCGAGGTCGCCGTTGACCTTGGCCAGCAGTTCGCGCGGGGTCTCGATGTCCGCGAGTTCGTCGTCGCCGACACCGACGCCGTACCGGCGCTTGATCAGCGCCACCGTCTCCAGCAGGGCCAGCGAGTCGAAGCCCAGCTCGAGGAACGGAGTGTCGAGAATGTCCTGGCCGGCCTTGAACGAGTCGTCCTCGCCGGCGGCCTCGTTGAGAATCTCCTTGAGACCCTCGATGGTCAGTGCGCTCACGGCTTCTTCCTTTCCTCACCTGGGCGTTTCCGCGCGCCCACAAAGCGAGGTTGGCAGGGCGCACTGGTAGTCCGGTGGAGGTTTCCTCGAACAAACCCTTGGCGTACAACGAAAAACGGCCCCCGCCACAGTGTGGCGGGGGCCGCTGGAGCTCGGGTCAGGCCAGGAGTCCTTGCAGCTGGCGGGCTTCCGCGCGGTCCAGCCGCGGGTCCGAGGTGACGATCGCGTGCTGCAGCTGCTGCAGTCGTGCCGACGGCTCGACGCCGAGCTCGTCGACGAGCGTGCGCCGCAACGCCCTGAACGCGTCCAACGCCTGCCACTGCCGCCCCGCGCGGAACAGCGAGATCATGTACTGCGCACAGAGGTGCTCGTTCATCGGGTGCTGCACGGTCAGCACGGCCAGCTCGCTCAGCAGCGACTTGTGCTTGCCCATCCGCATCTCCGCCTCGATGCGCGTCTCCAGCACGCCGAGCCGTGCCTCCTCCAGGCGCACGACCTCGATGCCCAGCGGCATGCCCGGCCGGACGTCGACGACGGCGGGTCCGCGCCACATCTCCAGCGCCGAGCGCAACAGCCGGGACGCGGCCGCGTGGTCGTCGGCGTCGAAGGCGTGCTGGCCGGCGCGGGCGAGGCGCTCGAACTCGTGCACGTCGACGGCCTCCTCCGGCACGTCGAGCAGGTAGCCGCCGTAACGGGTGACGAGCACCTCCTTGGCGCCGCTCTCGCCCGACGCGGCCAGCGCGTCACCGATCAGCCTGCGCAGCTGCAGGATGTAGGTCTGCAACGTGGTGCGCGCGCTGCGCGGCGGGCGGTCGTCCCACAGCTCCTCGATCAGGGTCGGCACGGACACCACCGAGCCGGAGTGCAGGGCGAGCAGCGCCAGGATCTGCCTCGGCTTGGCCGCCGTCGGCGTCACCGAGCGACCGTTCACCTTGGCCTCGACCGGCCCCAGGACCTTGATCTGCATCGCCGTCCCTCCTTCTGCTCGAACCATTGGATCAGTGTGGTCCGCCGGTCAGGAGGGCGTTAGTGCGTCAGCCATCGATGTCGGGTGAGTTCTCCCCGGCGCGGGTATGAGAACTTCATACCCGCGCGCATTAGCCGGTAACTACCGGTGCATTACCGCTGGTCGGCACGATTACCCACACCAATCGAACCGCAAACATCGGAGATGCGCATGTACCCCACCGTCACCGTGGAGCACCTGGCTTCGGTCCCCGCCGCGGACGACTCCGACGACCTGAAGATCTACGAGCTCGACCGTGAGGCCTCGATGGACTGGAGCGCGTGGATCACCAGCTGCGGCTGGACCATGCCCGGCAGCCGCTTCAAGGTCCAGGAAGAGGTCCTCGCGGCATGAGAGACGACGTGGCCGAACTGGGTGCGCAACGCATCGGGTTCAAACGACACCTCCGGCCGCAGATAGTGCGGGGCGAAGCCGTCTACCTCTTCGGGGAGTCCGGGGTCACGGCCATCGCGGGCAGCCACGTCGAGTCACTGGCGACGTTGCTGGACGGCACCCGTGACCTGGCCGCACTGCTGCGCGACGCTCCCACCGATCTGACCGCCGACAAGGTGCGGCGCATGCTCGTGCGGCTCGCCGCGGCGGGCCTGATCGGCAGGCGCGGCACGGAGGACGGTTCGGCCACGACGGAGGCCTCGCTCGCGTACTGGGACGCGGCCGGGGTCGATCCCGCGGACGCGGTGACGGCGACAACGACGTCGCTCGTCTCCGTCGTCGCGATCGGCGACATCGACCGCGACTCGCTGGTGGAATCCTTGCACCGCAACGGACTGACGGTCACCTCGGGGAGTGGTGACCTCACGGTCGTGGCGTGTGCGGACTACCTGGCACCCGATCTCCGCGACGTCGACGCCGCCCACCGGGCGGCCGGCACGCCGTGGTTGCTGGTCAAGCCGGTCGGGGCGCAGGTGTGCGTGGGCCCGTTCTTCACCCCGGGCGACGGCCCGTGCTGGCGTTGCCTGGCCACCCGCCTCTCGGCGAACCGCAGGGCGGAGGCGCACGTGCGGGCGCGGTGCGGACAGAGCGGTCCCGCACCGCGCCCCGTCATCGGGCTGCCGTCGTTGCAGGCGACGGCGCTCGACCTCGCGTCGGTCGAGGCGACGAAGTGGCTCGCGGGAATCCGGCACGAGGCGCAGCGGTCGATCTGGAACTACGACAGCCTGACCATGAAGGTCACGCAGCACGAGGTGCGGCGCCGTCCGCAGTGCTCCGGCTGCGGTGACCCGCAGATCGTCGCACGCAGGGCGTTCGAACCGGTCGAGCTCACCAGGCGCGTGAAGCGCTCCTGCGAGGGCGGCGGCCACCGGTCGGCGTCCCCGCAGGAGGTGCTCGACACCTACCGGCACCTCATCGGACCGCTCACCGGTGTCGTGCGGGAGATCCGCCGCAACGAGCGCGGGCCGGCGTTCTTCAACTCGTTCATGTCGGGCTCGAACGTCGCGGCCGCGGGCGAGGGCGTGGAGGGACTGCGTTCGTCGCTGCGGGCCGACACCGGCGGCAAGGGCGTGACGCCGCTCGACGCCCAGGTCGGCGCGCTCTGCGAGGCCGTGGAACGACGCAGCGGCACCTGGTTCGGCGAAGAGGCCCGGGTGAGCGGCAGCTACGCCTCGCTCGGCAACCTCGCGATCCACCCCGGCACCGTGCAGCAGTACCACCCGCGCCAGTTCGACGACCGCGAGGCCTGGAACGCGGCCCACTCGGCGTTCCAGCACGTCACCACCCCGTTCGACGAGAACGAGGTGATGGACTGGAGCCCGCTGTGGTCGCTCACCGAACGACGGCACAAGTTGCTGCCGACCGGCATGCTCTACTTCGGCGCCCCCTGTCCGCCGAGCATCACGTCCGACTCCAACGGCTGCGCCGCGGGAAGCAGCCTGGAAGACGCGCTGCTGCAAGGACTTCTGGAGCTGATCGAACGCGACTCGGTCGCCATCTGGTGGTACAACCGCACTCCGATGCCGGGCGTGGACCTCGACTCGTTCCACGACGCGTGGATCGACGAGTGCCGTGAGGTGCACGCGGGCCTCGGCCGCGAGCTGTGGCTGCTCGACGTCACCGCCGATCTCGGCGTGCCGGTGATGGTGGCCCTGTCCCGCCGCACCGACGGACCCCGCGACGACATCATGCTCGGCTGCGGTGCCCACCTGGACCCGCGGATCGCCGCACGCCGGGCGCTCACCGAGCTGAACCAGTGCATGCCGCTGGTCTGCGGGCAGGTCCAGCTGGACGCGCTCGACGTCGACACGCGGAACTGGTTGGAGCACACCCGCCTCGACGAGCAGCCGTGGCTGGCGCCCGACCCCGCCGAGCCGCCGCGCGACGTGTTCCACCACGGCTTCCAGCACCGGCGCGACATCGCGGACGACATCCGCGCGATCCAGGACACGCTGGAGGCCCGCGGGATGGAGCTGCTGGTGCTCGACCAGACCAGGCCCGACATCGGGCTTCCGGTGGTCCGGGTGGTCGTGCCGGGCCTGCGGCACTTCTGGTCGAGGTTCGCTCAAGGGCGCCTCTACGACGTCCCGGTACAACTGGGTCGCCTGGATCGGCCGCGCAGGTACGAAGAGCTCAACCCGATCCCGTTGTTCATGTGACCCCACCTGCCCGGAGTGGAGGCGCCGTGGTGCCCGCCCAGTCGCACATCCCGACGGGACGCCCGCTGTGGTCGTTGCTGGAGGACGCCTTCATCGACGAGGGCGCCGAGCACCTGACCGTGCACGGCAGGTGGGGCGCGATCGAGCTCACCGACCCCAGCCCGGTCGTGCGGGAGGCGTTGCACCGCATGAGCCTCGGCCCCGTCGCGCTGGAGAACATCTCCGCGTTGCACGAGAACTTCGTGCGCTGGAAGGCCGGCAGCGGGCCGTGCCTGGTCTGGCGCAGGCTCAAGAACACCCTCGACCAGCTGGGTGGCTGCGTCGTGCCGTCACTCGGCCTCGACGACGGTGCCGGGCCGATCCTGTCGGTCGTGGCGGTGACCGGTGACGCCGTGTTCACGTTGCCGCACGTCGAGGACGAGGAGATCGTCTGCATGCGGCCGGGCACCGAGATCGAGCGGCTGAACGGCGACCAGGCGCTGACGTGCCCAGGTCAGCAGTACCAGGTGATCCTGCACAGCGCGCCCGCGACGGAGATCGCGAAGATGTTGCTCGAAGGCGAGACCACGATCGCGCAGATCGCGGAGTCGTTGCAGATCAGCAGGACGCTGGTCGCGGACGTCGTCGCCTACCTCGCCGGTGCGCAGCTCGTCGTCGCGAGGTGTTGAGACGTCGTCATGTTGCTCCGAACGAGGATCGCAAAACACGGGACTTCCCAGGAAGCGCCCGTATCATGGCCGCGTCCCGACCCTCGCGTGGGAGCTGCTGTGACAATGCGACAGGAACGCTCATCGGTGTCCCGTCGCTTGGCGTACGTCGTGATCAGCGTGGTGTTCGCCAACTACCTCGGCAACGCCTTCATCTACGTGGTGCAGGCCGGCGCCACACCCGTGCGGATCGTGAGCTCGCTGGCCTGCCTGCTCGCGATCGGGTACCTGCAGTTGCGGGTGTTCTCCCGGCCGAGCGCGAACGTGCGGTCCGCCAAGGCGTATCTGGCGCTGGGCGCGATGGCGTTGCTGGTGTTCGCGCCGGTGCCGTTCTTCGCCTACGCGTGGGGTGGCATGCCCGGTTTCCTCGCGGGCAGCGCACTGCTGGTGCTGCCCGGCCGCGTGCGGTGGTTCGTGTTCGCCGGGGTGGCGATGGCCAACGCCGCGACCAAGGTCACCTCCGGCATCACGCTCGGAGTGCTGGCCTACTCGATGGCGGCGACGCTGGTCGCCGGCCTGGTCGTCTACGGTCTGTCCCGGCTGCCCTCGCAGGTCTACCAGCTGGAGAGCGCCCGGTCGGAGCTCGCCGACCTCGCGGTGTCGCAGGAGAGGCTGCGGTTCGCCCGTGACGTGCACGACCTGCTCGGGTTCAGCCTGTCCGCGATCACGCTCAAGGTGGAGCTCGCCCGCAAGCTGATCGGTGACCACACCGACCGCGCGGTGCGCGAGCTGACGGAGATCCTCGGCATCGCCCGCGAGGCGTTGACGGACGTTCGTGCGGTCGCGTCGAGCTACCGCGAGCTGTCGCTGACCGACGAGATCAACTCGGCGCGGTCCGTGCTGACCGCCGCCGGAGTCGCGGCCACGATCGAAGCGGACCACGCCGAGCTCTCCCCGCGGTCCCGGACCGTCCTCGCGACGGTGCTGCGCGAGGGCGTGACGAACCTGCTGCGGCACAGCAAGGCCACCCGCTGCTCGATCACCGTCAGCGGCAAGGGCCGGACGGTGTCGATCGACATCGTCAACGACGGCACCCCCGCCGAGGTCAGCGGAGACCACGGCAGCGGCCTCACCAACCTCGCCACGCGCACCAGCGCCATCGGCGGTTCCCTGCTCGCGAAGGCCTACCCGGACGGCACCTACCGGCTGCACGCCGAGGTACCGGCCGATCCGGCACCCGAACAGCCGGCCAGCGGCCCCCGCCCGTTCGGCCCGTCGATCCCCACGCGGTTCGCGCAGGTCCTGCTGACCGCGGTGGTGATCGGGTACGGCGTGATGGCGACGGCGCTGGCGACCTACAGCGTCCCCGTCGGGTCGGCCGCGTTCGCCTCGGCCGCGGTGAGCAGCGCGGTGACCGCACTGCTGGTGCTGGGTGTCGTGAGCCACCCGCGCGTCCGGACGAACCCCGCGCTCGGCCACGCGGCGCTGGCGGGGCTCGCGGTCTGCGTCTACGTGCCCCAGTTCCTGTTCCACAACCCGAACCTCGGCGGTGTGCCGGGCTTCCTCGCCGGCTCCGCGGCGCTGATCCTGCCCCGGTGGTTCGGGTGGGCGGGGTTCGCGGCGGTCGTCGCGGGCCAGGGCGTCATCCAGGCCACGTTCGGCTATCCCGCGGTCGACATCGCCTACGGCGTGATGGCCGCGATGAACCACGGCCTGGTGCTGTACGCGTTGACGCGGCTGCGGTCCATGGTGGTCGAGCTGCACGAGGCACGCGAGGAGCTCGCGACGGCGGCGGTGACGCAGGAGCGGCTGCGGTTCGCGCGCGACCTGCACGACCTGCTCGGGTACAGCCTCTCGGCGATCACGCTGAAGAGCGAGCTCACCCACCGGCTGGTCACGATCGACCCCGACCGCGGGCGGCAGGAGCTCACCGAGGTGCTGGACATCTCCCGGCAGGCACTGGCGGACGTGCGGTCGGTGGCGTCGAGCTACCGCGAGCTGTCGCTGAACGAGGAGACCCAGTCGGCGCAGGCGCTGCTGTCCGCCGCCGACATCGACGTGACCATGCGGATCGACGCGTGCGAGGAGCTGCCCACGGACGTGCGGGTGACGCTGGCGACGGTGTTGCGGGAGGGCGTGACGAACCTGCTGCGGCACAGCAAGGCCGAGCGCTGCGAGATCGTGCTGTCCAGTTCACCGCAGCTGGTGACGATGGACATCATCAACGACGGGCTTGCACCGTCGGACCGGGACTCGCGCAGCGGCAGCGGCATCGGCAACCTCACCACCCGCGTGTCCGCGCTCGGTGGCAGTCTCGACGCCGGTCCGACGGCGGAGCGGACGTTCCGGCTGCACGCCGAGATCCCGCTCTAGTGCCGTGACCGGCACTAGAGCCAACCGGCTTCCTCGGCGATGCGGATCGCGTCGACGCGGTTGCGGCCGTTCAGCTTGGTGATGATCGTCGTCATGTAGTTGCGGACGGTCCCGGTCGACAGCGACAGGGCGACCGCGATCTCCGGCGCGTCCGAACCGGCCGCGGCCAGCCGCAGGACCTCCAGCTCCCGGTCCGTCAGCGGGCACTCACCCCGGTCCCACGCGGCGAGCGCCAGCTGCGCGTCGACCACCCGTTTGCCGGCGGCCACGTCGCGGATCGCGTCGGCGAGCTGGTTGGGCGGGGCGTCCTTGAGCAGGAAGCCGTCCACGCGGGCCGCCAGCGCCTTGCGCAACGTGCCCGGCCTGCCGAGCGAGGTGAGCATCAGCGTGCGGACCGACGGCATCGTCTCGCGGATCTTCGCGGCGGCGGTGAGGCCGTCGAGGATCGGCAGGTCGATGTCGATCACCGCGACGTCCGGCATCAGCTGCCGCGCCGTGGGAACGATCTTGTCCCCCGAGCTCACCTCGGCGACGACCTCGATGTCCGGTTCGAGGTTGAGCAGCGCGATGAGGGCACCGCGCACCATGTGCATGTCCTCGGCCAGCAGAACCCTGATCATCGCGCCCCTCCGGCCGACACAATATCGTCCGGCGTTCAGGCCGCGCTCGACGCCGCGTCGAGGTGTACCGGCAACGGTGGTGGGGACCTGCCTTGCGAAAGGGATCCCGCCATGGAACGCAGCGTCAACGTCACCGTCGTCTACTACTCGTCCACCGGGACGATCCACCGCATCGCCACCGAGATCGCCGAGACGGCGGAGAAGGCGGGTGCCGAGGTCAGGCTCGTCAGGGCGGCCGAACTCGCGCCACGCGCCGCCGTGGAGTCGAGGCAGGCGTGGGCCGACCACCTCGCGGCCACCGAGGACGTTCCCGTCGCCCAGGTCGAGGACGTCCTGTGGGCCGACGCGGTCCTGTTCGGGACGCCCACGCGGTTCGGCAACATCTCCGCCCAGCTCAAGCAGTTCATCGACACGCTGGGGCCCGCGTGGTTCCAGGGCCGGCTGGTGCACAAGGTGTACAGCGCTTTCACGTCGGGCGGCAGCACGCACGGCGGTATGGAGACCACGCTCGTCTCGATCTACAACATGGTGTGCCACTTCGGCGGGATCATCGTGCCGCCGGGGCTGAACGAGAACCCCTACGGCACCTCCCACGTGCTCGGCTCGGACAACAAGCCCGTGAGCGAGATCGCGTTGCAGTCCGCCCGCGTGCAGGCCGAACGGGTCGTGCGCGTCGCCCGTGCGCTGAAGGAGGCCTGAGTGCGCGTCGACGGCATCTACGTGCGGGGCAACGGGATCCGCCTCCCCGCGACGCTGAACGTGCGGGACGCGATCGACTCCGGCGAGTGCGAACCGAAGCTGGTGGCGCGCACGGACGTCGTCAGCGTCGCGTACTCGCCCGAGGAGTCGGCCGCCGAGATGGGCGTCAAGGCCGCCCGGCAGGCACTCGCGCGGGCCGGCAGCACCGGCGAGGACGTCGAGCTGATCCTGCACGCCACGACCTACCACCAGGGCCAGGACCTGTGGCCGGTCGGCAGCTACATCCAGCGCGAGACCGTCCGCAACAGCTGCCTCGCGCTGGAGATCAGGCAGATGTCCAACGGTGGCATGGCCGCGCTGGATCTCGCCGTGCGGTACCTGAGCCCCGGTCGCGACGCTCTGCTGACCACGGCCGACCGGTTCTGCCTGCCCGGCATCGACAGGTGGCGCACCGATCCCGGAACCCCTTACGCGGACGGGGCGAGCGCCGTCGTGCTGTCCCGGCGCGGCGGGTACGCGCGGTTGCTTTCATTGGCCATCAACGCGGATTCGGACCTGGAGCCGTTGCACCGCGGCGACGAACCGATGGGGCTCGCACCGTTCGAGCACCGCATGCCGGTGGACTTCGAGGCCGCCAAGCACGCGTTCGCCAGGAAGTTCGGGCTGTCCTTCGGCATCAACCGGGCGAACGCCGGCCAGGCCGCGGCGGTCGACGAAGCACTGGCCGACGCGGACATGAAGCTCGGCGACGCGGACTGGGTGGTGCTGCCGCACTTCGGCAGGCGCCGGCTGGACGTGAACTACCTGCGGCCCTACGACATCGACCCCGCCCGGACCACGTGGGAGTGGAGCCGCACGGTCGGGCACCTCGGCGCGGGCGACCAGTTCGCGGGGCTCGGCCACCTCGTCGACACCGGAAAAGCCCGTCCGGGCCAGCGGGTGGTGCTGTTCGGCGTCGGCGCGGGCTACAGCTGGGGCTGCGCGGTCGTCGAGATCGACGCGAAGCCGTCCTGGGCGGCCTGAGCGCGGTTCAAGCGGGATCCCAGACAGTTTTGGCTGGATGTAGGCGACACCCGGTGGCTTTTCGAAAGGAACCCTGACCATGTCCGACCAGCCGTTTGAAGGCCAGCGAGTCGTCGTCACCGGTGGTGGCACCGGGATCGGCAAGCACGCGGCCGTCGAGTTCGCGAAGCTGGGCGCTGCCAGCGTGATCATCACCGGCCGCCGCAAGGAGCGCCTGGACGAGGTCGCCGAGCTGCACCCGAACATCGTCCCGGTCGCCGCGGACGTCACCACGGCCGAGGGCGCGCAGGCGGTGGCGGACGCCGTGGAGACCAACGGCGGCAAGCTGGACGTGCTCGTGCACAACGCCGGCATCTTCCGCAACACGCTCGCCGAGTACTTCGACGAGAAGGCCAGCAACGAGCTGCTCAACATCAACCTGCTCGGCCCGGTCCGCCTCACCGGTGCGCTGTACCAGTACCTTTCCAAGCCGGGTGGCAACATCGTCTTCGTCTCGTCGGTCGCGGGCCACAACCCCGAGCCCGGCGCCGCCCTGTACGCGGCCAGCAAGGCCGGCATCCACAGCCTCACGCTGACGTGGGCCCGTGAGCTCGCACCGCTCGGCATCCGGGTCAACGCCGTCGCCCCGGCCGGCGTGCGCACCGAGGTCTACGCGGCCAACGGCCTCAACGAGGAGGAGACCGACGCGATCTTCGCGACGCTGGCGGACATCATGCCGCTGGGCCGCACCGGCACGGTCGAGGACATCACCCCGTGGATCACCCTGCTCGCCAGCCCCGCGAGCTCCTGGGTCACCGGCCAGATCATCACGATCGACGGCGGCCAGGACCTCACGGCGGGCACCGACCACCTGTTCATGTCGTGGTTCCGCTCCCGCCTCGAAGGCAACGCGGCCTGATCAGCACCGTCACCTCAGCGGTCGTCACCGGTAACCTCCGGTGACGGCCGCATTCACGCGTTTGACCCGAAAGGCCATCACCGTGCTCGACCGCCGCGCGATCAACCGAGCAACGCTCGCGCGCCAACTGCTGTTGCGCCGCCACGACCTGAGCGTGCTCGAAGCCACCGAGCAGCTCGTCGGGCTGCAGGCGCAGCTGCCGTTCCCGCCCTACATCGGGTTGTGGGCGCGTTTGGAGGACTTCGACCGCGACGAGCTGTCGAAGCTCATCCTCGACCGGCAGATCGTGCGGTCGTCGCTCATGCGCTACACCATGCACCTCGTGACCACACCGGACCTGTTGTGGCTGCGGCCGTTGCTCCAGCCGGTGCTGGACCGCGCCCAGAAGGGCTTCTTCGGCCGCGAGACCCAGGGCCTGGACCTCGGCGAGATCGCCGCGCACGGCCGCAAGCTGCTGAACGGCAAGGCTCTCACCCAGGTTCAGCTGCGCGAGGCGATGAGCGAGCGGTTCCCCGGCCGCGATCCGTTGTCGCTGGCCTATTCCGTGCAGTACCTCGTGCCGCTGGTGCACGTGCCGCCGTGGGGCAAGGGCGGGTCGGTGCCGTCGACGCTCGCGGAACCGTTCGTCGACGGGAAGTTCGCGAAGGAGGCGGACCCGAAACGGCTGGTGCGCCGCTACCTCGCCGCGTTCGGACCGGCCACCGTGAAGGACCTCCAGGCGTTCAGCGGGCTCACGTTCATGGCCAAGGTGTTCAAGGAGATGGGTGACGAGCTGGAGGTCCTCACCGCGGACACCGGCCAGGAGCTCTACGACCTGCCGGGCGCGCCGCGGCCGGACGGCGACACACCGGCGCCCGTGCGGTTCCTGCCGGAGTACGACAACCTGATGGTGTCGCACTTCGACCGCAGCCGCGTGATGGACGACGACATCCGCAAGAAGGTCTGCGTGGGCGCGGGCATCGCGGCGACGCTGCTGGTCGACGGGTTCGTGCGCGGGATCTGGAAGCTCAAGGAGCAGAAGAAGACCGCGACGCTGACCCTCACCCTCTTCAAGCCCCTGTCCAAAAAGGATCTGAAGGCGGTCGAGAAGGAAGCCGACGGGGTCCTGCGGTTCGCCGCACCGGACGCGACGACGCGGGAGCTCGTGGTCGGGTGAAGCTCAGCGCACGGAAGCTCAACCGGGCTCTGCTCGCCCGGCAGTTCCTCCTGGAACGCACCGACAGGACCCCTCTGCAGGTCGTGGAACACCTGCTGGGCATGCAGTCCCAGGTCCCGCTGTCGCCTTATGTGGGCCTGTGGTCGCGTGTCAGCGGTTTTCAGCACGCCGACCTCTCTCAGGCCCTGGAAAGCCGCGAAACGGTCCGCATCGTGCTGATGAGGGGCACCATCCACCTTGTGAGCGCCCGCGACGCACTTCTCTTGCGGCCGTTGATGAAACCAGTGCTGGACCGCACGAACTTCACCGGTTACAACGGGAAGCAGATCGAGGGCGTCGACCCTTCCGAACTCGCACAACGCGGTCGGGAACTGCTCGAAGAAGAGCCGCGCACCCGCGAGGATCTCGGCAAGTTGCTCAAAGAGCGCTGGCCGGACCACCAGGCGACCGCGCTGGCCTATGCGGTGCAACTGCTCGTGCCGCTCGTCCAGATCCCGCCACGGGGCGTCTGGGGCGTTGCGCAGGGCCGTGGGGCGCACGCCACCCTCAACACCTGGCTGGGCGCCGAATCCCTGCCGGCACCGTCGATCACCGAGGTGGTTTCCCGTTACCTCGGAGCGTTCGGTCCGGCGAGCGTCCAGGACGTGCAGACCTGGTCAGGACTCACGAGGTTGTCCGAGGTGGTCGAACGGCTGCCGCTGCGCAGGTTCATCGACGAGAACGGCCGCACGCTCTTCGACCACGAGGACGCGCCGAGGCCGGACGAGGACATCCCCGCGCCGCCGCGGTTCTTGCCCGAGTTCGACAACATCGCGCTGTCGCACGCCGACCGCACGAGGATCATCTCCGCCGGCTTCAACGGTTCTTCGACGCGTGGCAGCTTCACCGTCGACGGGTTCATCAGCGGCACTTGGAAGATGGAGAAGAACACCCTGCTCATCGCGCCCTACCGGCGGCTGCTCAAGCGCGACGGCGCCGAGGTCGAGGCCGAGGGCCACCGGCTGCTGGAGTTCACCGCACCGGACGCCGACCACGCCGTGGTGTTCGAGCAAACCTAGAGCACCCTGCGGTTTTCTTGCCGGTATGACGACGATCGCGCTGCCGGACGGATTCCGGCCAGAGTCGATGACGATCGGGCCCGGTCCGTTCGCGTACTTCGGTTCGCTGGCCGACGGGTCCATCTACCGCGCGGACCTGATCACCGGCGAGGGCCGGGTGATCCACCCGGGACCCGGCACCGCCTCGGCCGGGGTGAAGATCGACCGGAGGGGCCGGCTGTTCATCGCGGGCGGCTTCGCGGGCGACGCCCACGTGATCCACGCCGCCTCCGGTGCCACTCTGGCGTCCTACCCGCTCGCGGGCCTGGTCAACGACTTCGCGCTCACCCCGACGGCGGCGTGGGCCACCGACTCGGTCATCCCGGTGCTGTGGAAGCTGCCGCTGGGCGGCAACGGCGAACTGCCGGAACCGGAGCAGGTCGAACGCCTGGAGCTCACCGGCGACATCCACTACCTGGAGGAAGGCTTCAACGCCAACGGGATCTGCCGCACCCCGGACGGCACGGCGTTGCTCGTCAACCAGTCCAACACCGGCGGACTGTTCCACGTGGACACCGCCACCGGCCGCGCCACGAGCGTCGACCTCGGCGGCGAGGACCTGATGGACTGCGACGGCATGGTGCTCGACGGCGACCTGCTGTACGTGGCGATGGGCGTGCGCAACGAGGTCGCGCTCGTGCGGCTCAACCACGAGGGCACCGTGGGCAAGGTGCTGCGGCGGGTGAGCGACCCGCGGTTCGACATCCCCAGCTCGCTCGCCCTGCACGACGACCTGCTGTACGTGATCAACGGCAGGTTCACCACGGAGGCCACACCGGAGACGTCGTACACGTCCGTGGCGATCCCCCGGCCCAGATAGCAGGAGGAAGGCCCCCGCCGAAGCGGGGGCCTTCCTCGTTCAGCCGATCAGGCGGCGGACACGACCTCGTCGTACTCCAGCCGCGGCGACCGCGGCCACCAGGCGTTGTCACCGGGCTTGCCGATGTTCATGACCAGCAGCACCTTCTGCTTGCCGTCCGGGAAGAACTCGCGGTTCACGGCGTCGGCGTCGAACCCGATCATCGGGCCCGCGCACAGGCCCGCGGCGCGGACGCCGAGCAGGAAGTACGCGGCCTGCATCGTGCCGTTCTGGATCGCCGACGCCTCGCGGATCACCGGGTCCGCGAACATGTCCTTGGCCTCGGGGAAGTGCGGGAACAGCTTCGGCATCAGCTCGTGGAACTCCAGGTCCGCCGCCAGGATCGCGACCAGCGGCGCCTGCGCGACCTTCGCCCCGTTCGGTCCGTACATCGTCTTGACCAGGCGCTCGCGGGCGTCGTCGGAGCGGACCAGCACGATGCGCAGCGGCTGCTGGTTCATCGACGTCGGCGCGTACTTGACGAGGTCGTAGATGGCCTGCACGGTCTCGTCGGAGACCGGTTCGGACGAGAACGTGTTGGCGGTGCGGGCCTCCCTGAACAGCAGGTCCTGGGCGGCGGCGTCCAGCTCAAGCGACATGGCGCGACTCCTCGATCAGTACCGCGGAGATGCGCTCCGCGAGCATCATGGTGGGCAGATTCGTGTTGGCGGCAGGCACTTCCGGCATGACGGACGCGTCGGCGACCCACAGCCCGTCCACGCCGAGCACCTGTCCGTCCGGCGACACGACGGATCCCATCGCGCACGTGCCGACCGCGTGGTGGTACGTGCCGACGTTGGCGAAGATCCACCGGTCCAGGGCCTGGTCGTCGGACAGGTCGGCCGGCGGGCTGTTGAGCGGCGGACCGTCGATCTCCTCCGCGAACGGCTTGGTGCCGATCAGGCGCAGCAGGTCGCGCACACCGGACCGCATCAGCGCCCTGTCCTCGTAGGACCGGAGCAGGCCGAGGTCGATGTGCGGGGCGTCGGTCGGGTCGGCCGACCGCAGCCACACCCGTCCGCGCGACGACGGCTTGAGCAGCGCCACCGAGATGATCAGGTTCGCACCGGTCGTCTCGGCGGGTGACGGCGTGCCGGGCAGGAACTGCAACCCGGTGTCCGTCGTCGCGACGGCCTGGTACAGCGCGGGACCGCGGCCCATCAGCTTCACCGTGACGAGCGGGTGGTCCTGCAACCGGAGTCCCACCGGCAGGTCCGCGACGACGGAGATGCCCAGCGCCGACAACGCCGTGGCGGGCCCGACACCGGACCGCATCAGCACGGCGGGCGAACCGTACGCCCCCGCGGCGACGACGACCGTCGAGGCGGACACCGTCTCACCACCGAGCAGCACCACGCCGACGGCCCTGCCGTCCCGGATGAGCACCTTGCACACCAACGAGTTCGGCCGGATCGTCAGGTTCTCCCTGGACCGCGCGGCCGCGAGGTAGGTGACGGCGGTGCTCTGCCGCACGCCGTCGATCTCGTTCAACGGCACCGGCCCGGCACCGATCGCCCCCGGCGCGTTGTGGTCCTCGACCCGGTCGATTCCCAGGGAGACGGCGGTCTCGATGAACGCCCGGTTGGTGGACGTCATGTCCTCGGCGGGCCTGCGGATCGGCACCACCGACTCCACCGCCTCGAAGTACGGCACCGCCAGGTCGAACGACCACGGATCGGGCCACGCGTCGTAGTCGGAAGGCGCGCCGCGCAGGGCGATGCACGCGTTGACCGCGGAACACCCGCCGACGATCCTGCCGCGCGGCAGGTTCAGCGGCTCGCCGCCGATCTGCGGCTCGGACCGGTACATCCAGTTGTGCATCGGGCCGGCGACGGGGTCGTCCGGCCCGGCTTCGAGCAGCAGCACGCGACGGGACGGGTCCTCCGACAGCCGTGCCGCCAGAACGCCGCCCGCCGAGCCGCTGCCGACCACGATGACGTCGAAGTCTGCCATGGCTCCCAGTCAGCCAGGTCGTCCTGCAACCGCGCTCGTGCGTGCCTTGAGGTGGCTCAGGTTCCTCTCAAGGGACGCAAAGCCGTTCTCCGGGACGGTGAAGACCCCACTGTGACTGTCCAAAGGAGATCCGTATGAGCGCCGAAGCGATTCCGACGACGTCGCGGGAGCTGCGCCTGGTTTCGCGTCCGGCGGACCGGCTGACCCAGGAGAACTTCGAGCTGGTCGAGGTGCCGACGCCGGTGCCGGGCGACGGCGAGGTGCTCGTGCGCAACGAGTGGATGTTCCTCGGTTCGGTGTACCGCGACCTGATGAACGCCGAAACCAGTCTGCCGATCCCCAACTACGAGATCGGCGCGACCCCGTGGGGCACCACCGTCGGCACGGTCGTGGTGTCCAACAACGAAAGCCTGCCCGTCGGCACCTTCGTGCTGCACTACAACGGCTGGCGCGAGTGGGCGGTCGTGAGCCCCGAGTTCGGCGTGAAGAAGCTCGACCGCTCGCTGCTGCCCGGCGCGGAGTACTTCCTGGCCAACGGTCCGACCGCGTGGCGCGGCATCGTCGAGATGGCCGGCGCCGGCGAGGGTGACGTCGTGTTCGTCTCCGGCGCGACCGGTGCGGTCGGCTCGCTGGCGGGTCAGATCGCGAAGGCCCGCGGCGCCAAGCTCGTGATCGGTTCCACCGGCAGCAAGGAGAAGGTCGACTTCCTGATCAACGAGGCGGGCTTCGACGCGGCGTTCGACTACCACGACGGCCCGGTGCTGGACCGGCTGCGCGAGCTCGCTCCCGACGGGATCACCGTGTGCTTCGACAACGTCGGCGGCGACCAGTTCGAGGCCGCCGTCGAGCACGCCCGGCCCGGCGCCCGGTTCGCCCTGTGCGGCGCGCTCAGCGGCCAGATCGGTGGCACGGACGGCGACCACCCGCGCCTGGCCCTGATGCGCGCGATCGCGAAGCAGCTGACGTTCCGCGGGTTCGCCACGTTCGACACCGAGGAGCAGCTGGCGGCGTGGAACCAGACCTTCGCGGGCTGGCTGAACGAGGGCAGGATCTCGTTCGCCCACACCGTCGTGAAGGGCGGTGTCGCGGCTGCGGCGGAGGCGTTCATCGCGTTGCTCGACAAGAAGTACGCGGGCACGGTCGTGCTCCAGCTGAACGACTGAACGCCCGTCACGAGGAAGCCCCGGCCTCCAGGAGAGACCGGGGCTTCCTCGTGTGCCACCCTGCTGGAAAGGGCGTCTGCAAGTACCGCACCAAGCGCGCGACCTCAGGTGGATGAAGGGCGCCTTCATCCACCTGGTGTTTTAACCAGGGGTGAGTTCCTTGGGGCGGGTCGCCGCGTCAGCGGCGGCCCGTTTCTTGTTGTGTGTCTTGGGTTTGGGTGAGCTGCGGTGTTTGCGGATGACGGGGTGGCGGGGCGCGGGTGTGGAGGTGCGGCCGTGTGGGCGGCCGGGGCCTGGCCGGAAGGGTTTACGGGACTTGGCCGGGGTGCCCAGCTCGGGCTGAAGTACCCGGAATCCGCGTTTGACCCGTAAC
>NZ_JBEXJN010000021.1:0-152658 GCF_040609115.1 Lentzea sp. NPDC004782 | reverse complement strand
CCGCGGCCCCACCCGCCCTACTTTGCGCGCGCCACACCCCCCATTCCCCAACACCCCGGGGGGGGGCCCCGCGTTTCCTCCAGGGAAACGCGGGGCCCCCGCGTGACTTTCAGCCCAGGGCTTCGAGCAGGTCGGCTACCAGGTCGTCGCCGGACTCGATGCCGACGGAGACGCGGACCAGGTCCGAGGGGACCTCCAGCATCGAACCCGCCGTGGAGGCGTGGGTCATCTTGCCGGGGTGCTCGATCAACGACTCGACGCCGCCCAACGACTCGGCGAGCGTGAACAGCTTGGTGCGCGCGCACACCTCCAGAGCCGCCTCTTCGCCGCCGTCGACGATGAACGACACCATGCCGCCGAACCGGCGCATCTGCTTGGCCGCCACCGCGTGGTTCGGGTGCGACTCCAGGCCGGGGTACAGCACCTTGCGGACCTTCGGGTGCCGCGCCAGGGCCTCGGCGACGAGCTCGGCGTTGTCCGAGTGCTTGTCCATGCGCAGCTCAAGGGTCTTGAGGCCGCGCAACGTCAGGTAGGCGTCGAACGGGCCGGGCACCGCGCCCGCGCCGTTCTGCAGGAAGCCGAACGCCGCGTCGATCTCCTCGTCGGAGGTGATCAGAGCGCCGCCGACGACGTCGGAGTGGCCGCCCACGTACTTGGTGGTCGAGTGCAGGACCACGTCGGCGCCGAGCTCCAGCGGCGTCTGCAGGGCCGGCGAGGCGAAGGTGTTGTCCACGACGAACTTGGCGCCCGCGGCGTGCGCGATCTCGGCGATGGCCGCGATGTCACCGATGTTCAGCAGCGGGTTGGTCGGCGTCTCGATCCACACGAGCTTGGTCTCGGGACGCACGGCGGCGCGGATGGCGTCGAGGTCCGTGACCGGCGCCGGCGAGTGGGTGACGCCCCACTGCGAGAAGACCTTGTCGATCAACCGGAACGTGCCGCCGTACGCGTCGTTCGGGATGACGATGTGGTCGCCGGGCTTGAGGAACGTCCGCAGCGCCGCGTCGGTCGCACCCATGCCGGAGGAGAACGCGCGGCCGTAACGGCCCCGTTCCAGCGACGCGAGCGCGGTTTCCAGCGCGCGACGGGTCGGGTTGCCGGTGCGCGAGTACTCGAAGCCCTCACGCAGACCGCCCACACCGTCCTGGGCGTAGGTCGACGTCGCGTAGATGGGCACGTTCACCGCACCCGTGGTCGGGTCCGGGTCCTGACCGGCGTGGATCGCCCTGGTGGCGAAGCCGTATGGGGTGCTCATGTTCGAAGGGTACTCACCCATCTGGCGGTCGACGGCACGAGTCCAGCCAGTGAACCCGGGAATAAAACAGGCCCCCGGGCACTGAACGTGACCGGGGGCCTGGATCGCTGGAGGCGCTTACCAGCCCTGCTGCTGTCCGTAACCCTGCTGCGGCGGCTGGCCGTAGCCACCCGGCTGCTGCTGCGGGTAACCACCGGTGCCCGGCTGCTGCGGGTAGCCACCGGTACCGGGCTGCTGCGAGTAGCCGCCGCCCATCGGGGAGGCCGTCTCCGGGGCGTTGATCACGATGGACTTCATGATCTTGTCGGCCCAGGTCTGGTTCTTCGGCTCCCACAGCGGGGCGAAGAAGCCCGCGTAGCACGGCAGGGCGTCGACGACGTGGCACAGCTGGCGCACGAACGTCGTGCCGGCGCCCAGCGGCTGCATGGTCTCCTCGGAGACCAGCTTGATCTTGGCGATCTTCTTGCCGATCGTCTGGCCGGTCTGGCCCTGCTTGATGATCACGTTCCAGATCACGAAACCGGCGTAGCCGAGCCAGAGCACGAGCGCGAGGATCCCGAAGATGACCGCGAGGCCGCTCGACCCGCTCGACCCGCCGATCAGGCTGAGCACGAGCACCACGACGTAGACCACGACCAGCGGCGCGGCGACGTCGATCAGGTAGGCGACGAAGCGCGAGCCCCACTCCGCGTAACCGGTGGGAGGCGGCGGCGCCATGCCGTAGCCAGGCGCGCCGTAGCCACCGGGCTGGCCGTACCCACCGGCGGCCGGCTGGCCGTAGGGGTTCGACTGCGGGGCACCGTAGGGCTGCTGCGGCTGACCGTAGGCGGGCTGCTGCGGCTGGCCGTACGGGTTCGACTGCGGAGCACCGTAGGGCTGCTGCTGCGGTGCGCCGTAGGCAGGCTGCTGCGGAGCGCCGTACGGGGGCGGCTGCTGGCTGGGGAACCCGCCGGAGCCGGGGCCCTGGGCGGGGAAGCCGCCAGAACCGTGGGCTGCCGGTGGCACCTGCCCCGGGCTGACGACCTGGGTGGCGTCCGCGTTCTGCTGCGGTGCGGCAGGGACCTGACCAGGCGAGACGACCTGCGTCGCGTCCGGGTTGGGGTTCGCCGCGGACGGCTGGCCACCTCCCGGGACGACCTGCGTGGCGTCCGCGTTGGGCTCCTGCGGCTGACCGCCGAACGGATTTCCTGGCGGCTGCGGAGCGTTCATCCGGTTTCCAACCCCCTTGGCTGGGCCGTGTGCGAGTAAGACTGGTTGATCTGGGGCGTCACGCTATCGGACGCACGGGCTTCTACGCTCAGCGACCAGCCAAGAAGCCCAGAATGTCTTGGCGGGTCACGACGCCGGCGGGCTTGCCGTCCTCCAGCACGAGCGCGCCGTCCGCGTTCGAGAGCGCGTTCATCGCGACGCCGACCGGCTCGCCCGCGCCGAGCGTCGGCAGCGGCGCGCCCATGTGCTTGTCGAGGCGGTCCGAGAGCTGCGCCTTGCCGGTGAACAGCGCGTCGAGCAGGTCGCGTTCGTTGACCGCGCCCGCGACCTCGGCGGCCATGACCGGCGGTTCGGCGTTGACGACCGGCATCTGCGAGACGCCGAACTCGCGCAGGATCGCGACGGCGTCACCGACGGTCTCGTTCGGGTGCGCGTGCACGAGGTCGGGGAGCTGGCCGCCCTTGCGGCGCAGCACGTCGCCGACGGTCGCGCCGGTCGAGTCCGGCGGGAGGAAGCCGTAGGAGGCCATCCACCGGTCGTTGAAGACCTTGGAGAGGTAGCCGCGGCCGCTGTCGGGCAGCAGCACGACCACGACGGCGTCCTCGGGCAGGTCCTTCGCGACGCGCAGCGCCGCTGCCGCGGCCATGCCGCACGAACCGCCGACGAGCAGGCCCTCCTCGCGGGCGAGGCGGCGGGTGATGTCGAACGAGTCCGCGTCGGAGACCTCGACGATCTGGTCGCAGATGGTCTTGTCGTAGGTCTCCGGCCAGAAGTCCTCGCCGACGCCCTCGACCAGGTACGGACGGCCGGTGCCGCCCGAGTACACCGAGCCCTCCGGGTCCGCGCCGATGATCTGCACGGCGCCGTCGGAGGCCTCCTTGAGGTAGCGGCCGGTGCCGGAGATCGTGCCGCCGGTGCCGACGCCCGCGACGAAGTGCGTGATCCGGCCTTCGGTCTGGCGCCAGATCTCCGGGCCGGTCTGGTGGTAGTGGCTCGCCGGGTTCTCCGGGTTCGCGTACTGGTTGGGCTTCCACGCGCCGGGGATCTCGCGGACCAGCCGGTCGGAGACGTTGTAGTAGGAGTCCGGGTGCTCCGGCGCGACGGCGGTCGGGCACACCACGACCTCGGCGCCGTACGCCTTGAGGACGTTGCGCTTGTCCTCGCTCACCTTGTCCGGGCAGACGAAGACGCACTTGTAGCCCTTGCGCTGGGCGACCAGCGCGAGCCCGACCCCGGTGTTGCCGGAGGTCGGTTCGACGATCGTGCCGCCGGGCTGCAGCTCACCGGACTTCTCGGCCGCCTCGACCATGCGCAGCGCGATGCGGTCCTTCACGCTCCCGCCGGGGTTCAGGTACTCGACCTTGGCCAGCACCGTGGCCTTGATGCCCGAGGTCAGGGAGTTGAGCTTGACCAGCGGCGTGTTGCCCACCAGGTCGATGACGTGCTCGACGTACTCCACCGGTATCTACTCCCCACTCCCACTCTCCGAGATAGCGAAACGAAGCCTAGCTCCAGTGGCTGCGGAGGTTAATTCGAACAGCGGTACCGACGATTCCACTGGAAAGGGGGTGTTGCGGATGATCGGACTGAGGACGCTGCGAGCGGTGGCCATGACCGCCGCGACGCTCGGCGGGCTCTCCGGCGCACTGGTGGGGTTGCTCACCGAGCAGGGCAGACGGGCTCGGGTGGCCATCGGCGTGCTGGAGCACCTCTGGCCCGCACCGGACGGCGTGTACCGCGACGACGGCCGCGATCCGCTGCGGCTGGCCGTGCTCGGCGACTCGATGGCCGTGGGCGTCGGTGTGACACATCCCTCGCAGATGCCGGGCGCGCTGCTGGCCCAGGCGCTGGCCGAGGAGGCCGGACGACCGGTGCGCCTGTCCACCTACGCCGTCAGCGGTTCGACGACGCGGGACCTCGTGCCGCAGGTCGACGCGGCCGTGCTGGACGCACCCCGGGTGGCGTTGATCATCATCGGCGCGAACGACGTGACGTCGCGGATGGGTGTCGGCGAGTCCGCCCGGTTGCTCGCCGAGCAGGTCCGCAAGCTGCGCGCCGTCGGTTGCGGGGTCGTCGTCGGCACCTGCCCCGATCTCGGGACCGTGCGGCCGATTCCCCAGCCGTTGCGGTCGGTCGGGCACCACTACAGCCTGCGGCTCGCGGCGGCGCAGACCGAGGCCGTGCGACGGGCCGGCGGTGTGCCGGTGTCGCTCGCGAACCTGCTGGCGCCGGAGTTCACGGCCCGGCACGTCGACATGTTCAGCTCCGACCGCTTCCACCCCAGCGCCGTCGGCTACGAGGCGGCCGCCGGTGTGCTGCTCGCGCCGTTGTGCCAGGTGGCGGGCCTGTGGCCGGGCTGGGTCACGCCCGCGGTGCCGCTGCGGTCGGCGGCGGCGCTGGCGGTGCGGCCGTCCCGCGTGCCCGGATGGCCGCAAAGACGGCACGCCTGAGTTTCGAAATTCCCGTCACGTGTGCTGGCCGGGGTGAGCGGGCGTTAACTACGCTCGACGGCAACCTTGACTCTCAACGAGGAGTTTCGTGATGCCTGAGGCCGTGATCGTCTCCGCCGCCCGCTCCCCCATCGGCCGCGCGGGCAAGGGCTCGCTGAAGGACGTGCGGCCGGACGACCTGGCCGCGCAGATGGTCCGAGCAGCGCTCGACAAGGTCCCGCAGCTGGACCCCGCGCAGATCGACGACCTGATGCTCGGCTGCGGCCTGCCCGGCGGTGAGCAGGGCTTCAACATGGCGCGCGTGGTGGCCGTGCTGCTCGGCCAGGACTCGCTGCCCGGCACGACCGTCACGCGGTACTGCGCCTCTTCGCTGCAGACCACGCGCATGGCCCTGCACGCCATCAAGGCGGGCGAGGGCGACGTGTTCATCTCGGCCGGTGTCGAGACCGTGTCGCGGTTCGCCAAGGGCAGCTCCGACTCGTGGCCTGACACGCACAACCCGCTCTTCGCCGACGCCGAGGCCCGCACCGCGTCCGTCGCGCAGACCGGCGCCTCGGAGTGGGTGGACCCGCGCACGCTCGACGTCGTGCCGGACGTCTACGTCCCGATGGGCCAGACCGCCGAGAACCTGGCTCTGCTGAAGGGGATCTCGCGCCAGGAGATGGACGAGTTCGGCGTCCGCTCGCAGAACCTGGCCGAGAAGGCGATCGCGGACGGCTTCTGGGCGCGTGAGATCACCCCGGTGACGCTGCCCGACGGCACGGTCGTCTCCGCCGACGACGGCCCGCGCGCCGGCGTGACCTACGAGGCCGTGTCGCAGCTCAAGCCGGTGTTCCGCCCCGACGGCCGGATCAACGCGGGCAACTGCTGCCCGTTGAACGACGGCGCCGCCGCCCTCGTGATCATGTCCGACACGAAGGCGCGCGAGCTCGGCATCACGCCGCTCGCCCGGATCGTCTCCACCGGCGTCTCCGGCCTCTCGCCGGAAATCATGGGCCTCGGCCCGGTCGAGGCCTCGAAGCGCGCGCTGGCCCTCGCGGGACTGTCCATCTCCGACATCGACCTCGTGGAGATCAACGAGGCGTTCGCGGCGCAGGTGATTCCGTCCTACCAGGACCTCGGAATCGATTTGGACCGCCTGAACGTGAACGGCGGTGCCATCGCGGTCGGTCACCCGTTCGGCATGACCGGCGCCCGCATCACCACGACGCTGATCAATTCCCTGCAGTTCCACGACAAGCAGTTCGGTCTGGAGACCATGTGCGTCGGCGGTGGTCAGGGCATGGCGATGGTGATCGAGCGCCTCAGCTGAGGTGACGCCCACAAGATCTGCAATTTGACGCTTGCAAGTAGCTCCGCTTCACCCGAACGGAGCTACTTGTCAGCCACCTTTCTGCCGATGAGGTAAATCGTCGCGCAACGGCGTCATCAGGCGAAGGGGAGTCCGTCCCTAGCTATGAGTGAGGAGGGCCGGACATGCCGTACGTGTGGTGGCAAAGCGAATACGACCTTCAATGCCATGCTTTCTCCCTCGACCAGGCCAATGGTTCGAGGACCTTTTACGAGGCCGTCTGCGAGCACTCGGTGCCTGACGAACGGGTGTCGCGTGCTCAGGTGGGTGCCCTCTGCACGACCTGCCTGATCAAGGTGGGAACCCAGCTTCCCGACGTGCGCTGGCGGGCCTGACTCCGGAAACGCCGAAGGGCGCCCCGCCGCAGCGTTGCGCCCTCCGAGGTTCCCCGGACGTCAGTCCGAGTTGAAGTACGACAGCAGGCGCAGGATCTCGGTGTACAGCCACACCAGGGTCACGGTGAGGCCGAACGCGATCTGCCACGCGTACTTGGCCGGCACGCCGGCGCGGATCGCCTGGTCCGCGGCGTCGAAGTCGATCAGGAAGCTGAACGCCGCGAGGCCGATGCAGACGAGGCTGAAGATGATCGCGAGCGCGCCACCCGAGCGCAGGCCGAGGCCCGCGGGCATGAAGAAGCTGGCGATCAGGTTGAAGAGCATGAGGACGGCGACGCCGATGATCGCGCCGGTGATCCACTTGGTGAACTTCGGCGTGACGCGGATCGCGCCCGTCTTGTAGACGACGAGCATGCCGGCGAAGACGCCGATCGTGCCGATGACGGCCTGGCCGATCACCACCACGCCCTGGCCGGGGTTGCGGGTCCAGGTGTCGATCATGCCGCCGATGATGCCGCTGAACGAACCGAGGAACACGCCCTCGACCGCCGCGTAGGCGATGACGAGCGGCGGGCTCGGCACGCGCTTGAACGAGATGATCAAGCCGAGCACCAGGCCGATGATCGCGGCCGGGAACAGCAGGAACCACGCCTGCGTGAGGTAGGTGACGACAGCCGCGACCGCCACCACCGCGAGCGTGATGCCCGTCTTGGTGACGACGTCGTCGATCGTCATCGGCCGCTCGCTGGTCAGCGGCGGCGGGGCCTGCTGGTAGCCGGCCTGTGGCTGGCCGAAGCCTGCGTAGCCTCCGTACCCGCCGCCGGTCGGCAGGTTACGGAAAGCCGGGTTGCTGCTCGAGCGCACCTGGTCCTCCTGGGGCGTTGCTTTACGCCGTCACGGGTACAACGAGCACGTTCGGTGCTGGGTTCCCCGTCGGTAAAGACGACTTTACCCCCGACGACGATCACACGTGCGCTAATACTGCGCTAACTCCAGAGCGTAGTGAGACTACGGCGTGTCGCGGCGTGTCTTACGCAAAGTAGGTAAGCCGCGTCACATTTCAATCACATTCACACCCAGAGTGACCACACACTTCCCCCTCGTGGCGGCTTGTCCCCGGTGTGGGGTACCGCCAGGCTCGCACGCGGGAGTTACCACAGGTCAGAGGGGACCAAGATCCAAATGGGCTGGAAACGTCTTGCCGCTGTGGCGGTGGTCTCAGGTCTCGCACTCCTGACCGCGCCCACGACGGCGACAGCGGTCGGTGATCCGGGCTACGGCCACAAAGCGTCAGGACTCCAGCGCAACGCCACACCGGGCAGCGAGTGGCACGGGACCTACAAGTGGCAGGGCAAGCACGTGTGGTGCGTGCAGTACGCACTGCCCGCACCGGACAGCAAAGTGGACTACAAGGAAGGCGACGAACTGCTGACGAAGGCGGGCAAGAAGCTCGACCCCGCCATTGCCGCGAACATCTCCTATCTCCTGCTTCGTTACTCCACGACCACGTCGGACGACGAGGCCGCGGCTCTCGCGCACCTGCTGCACACCTGGACCTCCCCGGTCGACGGCGTGGTGAACCTCGACGCCACCGATGCGAGGTTCCTCGCCTACGACGCGTCGTTCTACGCCGCGCAGCTGGGCCAGCCCGTCATGGACACCGTCGCGCGCATGAAAGCCGACGCCGAGGCCAACCGCGGCCCGTGGACGCTCAGCGCCGCCGCGCCGAAGGAACCGCTGATCATCGGCGCCGAGTCCACCTGGACCGTGTCGTTGCTCAAGCAGAACAACAAGGGCGTGCCGAACGCCCCGATCGAGTTCACGCTCAACGACGCCGCGCTGGTCGACGGCAGCGCCGGCGGCAAGGTCAAGACGGACGCCGACGGCAACCCGGCCTCGATCAAGGTCATCCCGACGGGTCCGAAGCCGTCGATCACGGTGAACGCGGACTCCCCCGCGGACAAGCCGGTCGTGCACCAGCCGATCTCGACGGACAACATGCAGCGCATGGTCACGACGGGCGGCGAGAAGAAGCTGAACGCGAACGCCAGCGGGCAGGCCAAGACCGCGCCCGGCGCCGTGAAGATCACGAAGATCGACTCGGAGACCAAGAAGGCCATCGCCGGTGTCGCCCTGCGCGTGACGGCCAAGGACCAGACGAGCGCCGCGAAGAAGCAGGACGACAGCGACCTGGTCGGCACCGACGGCAAGCCGATCGTGCTGCAGACCGGCGCCGACGGCACGGTCGAGGTGCCGAACCTGCGCACCCCGCAGGAGATCTGCCTCGTCGAGGTCGCCGCACCCAAGGGGTACGAGGAGTTCTTCGACCCGAAGTCGCCGCCAGCGGCGTGCGGAACGGTCGCGGCAGGACAGACGCTCGCGCTCGAACTGGTGAACAAGCCGAACAAACCGGTCGTGCCGAGCACGATCCCGGCCGGCCAGGAGGGCAACACCCCCGTTGCGACCGCGTCGTTCGACACGCAGCTGCGTCCCGGTCTGATGCTCGCGGTGGGTGGCCTGGTGCTGCTCGGTGCCGCGCTGGCAGGCTTCCTGGTGTGGCGCAGGCAGTGAGTCCCAAGGCGTTTCTGACCGGCGTGCTGGTGGCGGGTGTCGCCGCCACCAGCGTGCTGGTCACCAACACCGAGACCGAGGTCGTCACCGGGCTGGCGGTCGCGGACGAGATCCCCGTGGTCGGTCCCGGACCGGTCGCGGACAGCCTGAGCACCGGCCGCGGTGCCGACCTCACCGGACTGGTCGGCGGTGCGAACACGGCCAACGCCAAGCCCGTCGAGCCGACCCAGCAGCAACCCGCGCCGCCCAAGGCCGGTCCCGGTTCGGTCCGGCTGCCCGCGGGCGGCACGGCCACGCTGGTCCGCCGTGAGGTGAAGGACGGCGTGCTGCCGGTTCCGGAGGGCATCGGCGAAGCCGCCTGGTGGGGCACGGAGCTCACGGGTTCCGAGGGCGCGACGGTGCTGGCCGGACACGTCGACTGGAAGGGCGCCAAGGGTCCGTTCGCCGAACTGTGGCAGGCGCAGAACGGCCGCGAGGTCGTGATCGCCGACAGTGCGGGCACGGAGTTCAGGTTCCGCATCACGCAGATCGAGACCGTCCGCAAGGACGAGCTCCCGGCCCGGGCGGTGGAGTTCTTCGGCCCGCGCGGCCCGCACCGGCTGGTGCTGGTCACCTGCGGTGGCACGTGGATCGGCGGCCAGCAGGGTTACGAGGCCAACAGAGTGGTCATCGCCGAACCCGCTCCGTAATCTGTTGAATTCTGAGGGCAACCCGTTCGAGCGACCATCCGTCTCCTTAAGTGTGAAACGGTGGGGATGGTTGACCACGGGTGTGGCGCTCGCGCTGGCTCTCGTGCTGGTGATGACTCTCGGTCCGAACAAGGACGAGCAGAACCAGGCGGACTCCGGCCCTTTGCCCATGGCGCCGCGACTGCCCGCCCCCAAGGACGCGGGGCCGACGCCCACCGTGCCCGCCCCCACTCCCGAGCAGCTGCAGAAACAACCGTGGATGCACAAGCTCGGCCCCGGTGAGAAGCCACCGCAGTTCGTGCTGTTCTCCTTTGACGGCGGGGTGTCCAAGCAGCACTGGGACAAGGTTCTGCCGATCGCGAGGCAGAAGGGCGCGCACGTCACCGGTCTGCTGTCCGGTGTGTACATGCTGTCCGACCAGGACAAGATGCAGTACCAGCCGCCGGCCGGCCTCCAGCGCGGCACCTCCGACATCTCGTTCGGCGGCACCAGGCAGGACATCACCGCCCGGATCCAGTACCTCAACCAGGTGCTCGACGAGGGCCACGAAATCGGCACGCACTACAACGGCCACTTCTGCTCCGGCGGCACCCAGCCGTCGGTCGACAAGTGGAACAACAAGGCGTGGAACGACGAGCTCGACCAGTTCAAGCAGATCGTGGACAGGGCTCGGGCCGCCGGGTTCAAGCTGCCCGACGGCGCCGTCCGAGGTGGCCGGACGCCGTGCCTGGAAGGCATCTGGGACCAGGCCTTCCCGGCGATGGCGGCGCACGGGATGGTCTACGACACCAGCAAGGTCGCGCTGGGCGTGCAGTGGCCGTCCGTCCAAAACGGACTGTACGAGTTCCCGATGCCCGAGGTGAAGGTACCCGCGCTGGGCAAGCAGGTCGTCATGATGGACTTCAACCTCTGGTACTCGCTCAACGGCGCCCAGGAGCAGCCGGAGCGCGCACCCGAGTTCGCCCAGATCGTCTTCGACACCTACAAGTCGGTGCACCAGGCCGCGTTGAACGGCAACCGCGCGCCCATCGTGATCGGCAACCACTTCAACGAGTGGAACGGGTCGGCGTTCTCCAACGCGATGGAGCAGTTCCTCGGCTACGTGTGCGACAAGCCGGAAACGGTGTGCGCCACCTACACCGAGGTGATCCAGTGGATGCAGCTGCAGGACCCGGCGGTGCTGGACCAGCTCCGCCGAATGCCCGCCGCCCGCAACTGACGCCCATCACCCATCCGTGTTTGCAGACTGCACGCGGGGACCCTTCGTTTCCTTGGAGGGAACGTAGGGTCCCCGCGTGCCGATGCAGCAGCACTCGAACGGGTGGTGGGGTTAGCCGTCGGTGGAGAGGATTCGGTCGTCGGTCGCGCCCGGTGTGCCGTTGTCGTCCTGGTTGGACGTGCCCAGCCAGAGGGTGCCGTCCGGAGCGGCGGCGACCGAGCGGATACGGCCGTAGCCGGTGAACACCGACTCCGGGGTACCGAGCGAGGTGCCGTTCACCGGCACCTTCCACACGCGCTTGCCCGTGACGGCACCGATGTAGAGGGCGTTCTTGTAGTAGTCGATGCCGGACGGTCCGGCGTCCTTGTTGCGCCAGGTCTTGACCGGGTTGGTCATGCCGGCGGTGTCGCAGTTGCCTTCACAGGTCGGCCAGCCGTAGTTCTTGCCGGCCTCGATCCTGTTGAGCTCGTCGGTCGTGTTGTTGCCGAACTCGGTGGCGTACGCGGTGTTGCCGACGAAGGTGATGCCCTGGACGTTGCGGTGGCCGATCGAGTACACGACGCTGTCGGCGCGAGGGTTGCCGTCAGCGGGCCTGCCGCTCGTGTCGAACCGGAGAACCTTGCCGCCCAACGAGTTCCAGTTCTGGGCGTTGGCGGTGTTCTGGGCGTCACCGGTGGTCGCCCACAGGTAGCCGTCCGGGCCGAACTCCAGTCCGCCGCCGTTGTGGTACCTGTTCTTGGGAATTCCGGTGACCAGCGGCTCCGGCGTGCCGCCCAGCTTCAGCCGGCCGACGCGGTTGTCGGTCGCCGTCGAGTAGTAGATGTAGACCGTGTTGTCGGTCGCGAAGCTCTTCGACAGGGCGAGGCCGAGCAGGCCTCCCTCACCGCCGGTCGTCTGCGCCTGCTCCACGGTGTCCAGCTCGGTGACGGTGGTGCCCTTGAGCTGCTTGATCTTGTGGGTGTCCCGTTCGGTGAAGATGCCGCTGCCGTCCGGCGCGAACTCGATGTCCCACGGGATGTCGAGCTGCGTGGCGAGTGTCCGCACGGCCTGTGCGGCCGGACCTTCCTGTGCCGAGGCCGGGATCACGCAGAGGGATGCGGCCACGGCAGTGCAGGCTGCCGCCGCCGCGATACGACGAGCACGCATGTGTGCTCTCCTTTTGGGTCCGCTCGTGACTTGGTCTGCGGCGGCGGCGATGTTGCACGGCGTGGTTACCCAATCACAGCTCGGAGTAACCCATAACGGTGACCCGATGTCTAACGCACCTTTCGACTCCGGAGGGTCACCAAAGCGGCCACTCCTCCGATGACTTTAGGTAACTTCATGTACGGTCTAGACCGTGACCGTCCCGACGACATAACGTGTGGTTCGCCGCCGCGCCCCACGGAATGTGCCGCGCGCCCGCTTCGGGCTCGCCGGCCGAGGACCCGAGGAGTTGCGCCATGAACGTTGTCGTCACCGCCCCCGAGCAGAAGCTTCCCGAGGTCAAGCGCGAGTGGGTCAAGCCCGACTTCCGCGACTTCGAGACGCCGATGGAGGTCACCGCCTACGCAGCGCGCAGCTGACGTACGGCTTTCGCCGGGGTTCCTGGCCGATGCCGGGAACCCCGGCTCCCGCACGCCTCGCCGCGCGTCCCTGATGTCCGAGGAGTTCCGCCCATGACTGCCGTTGCACCAGAGGAGTTCGTCGCCGAGCTCCGCGCGCTCGCCCCCCGGTACTGGGACAGCCATCCG
Source organism: Lentzea sp. NPDC004782 (assembly GCF_040609115.1). Lineage (NCBI taxonomy): Bacteria > Bacillati > Actinomycetota > Actinomycetes > Pseudonocardiales > Pseudonocardiaceae > Lentzea > Lentzea sp. NPDC004782. Next base: position 139,846 of record NZ_JBEXJN010000021.1, on the reverse strand, counting down.
TTCCACCTGCGCATGCACGCGGGTCAGCTGAGCAAGCACGAGCTGCAGGCGTGGGCCGCGAACCGCTGGTACTACCAGCGCTGCATCGCGCAGAAGGACGCCGCGATCCTCTCCAACTGCCCGTTGCCGGAGATCCGCCGGCAGTGGCGGGAGCGGATCATCTGGCACGACGGCACGCGGCCCGGCGAGGGCGGCGCCGAGAACTGGATCCGCCTCGCCGAAGCCGTTGGGCTGACGAGGGAAGAGGTGCTCGACGAACGCCACGTGCTGCCCGGCACGCGGTTCGCGGTCGACGCCTACGTGAACTTCGCGCGCACCAAGCCGTGGGTGGAGGCCATCGCCTCCGGGCTGACCGAGATGTTCTCGGGCGCGTTGATGCGCAAGCGTTTGGCGGCGTTGCGGGAGCAGTACCCGTGGATCGCCGAGGAGGGGTTCGCCTACTTCACCAACCGCATCCAGGCGGTGGCGGGTGAGGGACGGGCCACTTTGGACATCGTCGTCGAGCACTCGCGCACCCGTGAGCAGCAGCTCGCGGCCGTTGCCGCGCTGTCGTTCAAGTGCGACGTGCTGAGGGCCGTGCTGGACGCGGTCGACTACTACTCGGGCAAGGGCAAGCCGTGATGCCGGTCATCGCGCTGGAGGCCGTGCCGCACATCCGGCGCGGCGTGAAGTGCACCTACGACCAGATCCGCGAGGCACACGTCGTCCTGTTCCCCGAAGGCGTTCTCGTGCTCAACGAGACCGCGGCCTCGGTGGTGGGGCTGTGCGACGGGGTCCGGTCGGTCGGCGACATCGCGCTGTCGTTGGGCGACGTCTACGCGGGTGTGCGGCCGGAGGACGTCGCCGAGCTGGTGGCGCGCCTCGTCGAGCGGAGGGTGGTGGACGTCGATGGCTGAGGCGCCCTTCGGCCTGCTGGCCGAGCTGACGCACCGGTGCCCGTTGCAGTGCGGCTACTGCTCGAACCCGGTGGAGCTGGTGCGCCGGGACGCCGAGCTGCCGACCGAGGACTGGCTGAGCGTCTTCGACCAGGCCCGCTCGCTGGGCTGCCTGCAGATCCACCTGTCCGGCGGTGAACCGTTGCTGCGACCGGATCTCCCTGAGCTGGTCGCGCACGCGAACAGCCTGGGCTGCTACGTCAACCTGGTCACGTCGGGGGTGGGCCTGTCCCGGGACCGGTTGCGGGACCTGGCTTCCCGCGGTGTCGACCACGTGCAGCTCTCCCTGCAGGACGCGACTCGCGCCGGCAACGACCGGATCGCGGGCATCAAGGCGTTCGACCGCAAGGTGGAGGCTGCGTCTTTCGTCCGCGAGGAAGGCCTGCCTCTCACCGTCAACACCGTGCTGCACCGGCAGAACCTCGACCACATCGCGGGGATCATCGCGATGGCCGAGGAGATGGGCGCCGAACGGCTGGAGCTCGCCAACACCCAGTACTACGGCTGGGCGCTGCGCAACCGCGCGGTGCTGCTGCCCACGCGCGAGCAGCTCGCCCACGCCGACCCGATCGTCGCGGCCGCGCAGGAACGCCTGCGCGGGCGGATGGAGATCGTCTACGTCATCGCGGACTACCACGAGGCCCATCCGAAGCCGTGCATGTACGGGTGGGGTGCGCGGCAGCTGACCGTGGCACCGAACGGTGACGTGCTCCCCTGCCCCGCCGCCTCGGTGATCACGTCGCTGCGGATCGAGAACGTGCGGGACTCGTCGTTGTCCGAGATCTGGCACGACTCGCCGTCGTTCAACGCCTTCCGCGGCTTCGGTTGGATGCGCGACCCGTGCCGCTCGTGCCCGCGCAAGGAGATCGACTTCGGCGGGTGCCGCTGCCAGGCCTTCCAGCTGACCGGTGACGCCGCCGCCACCGACCCGGTGTGCTCGCTGTCGCCTGATCGGTCCACTGTGGACCTGATTCTGGCGACCGAGACGACGCCTGCCGAGGTGCCCGCCATGGCCATGAGGAAGATGTCTTGAAGGCTGTTCTGCTCGGCACGACGGCCGGTGGCGGCTTCCCGCAGTGGAACTGCGCGTGCGCTCTCTGCGTGCGCGCGCGTTCCGGCTCGTTGCCGTCGCGATCGCAGGACTGCCTGGCGATCAGCGGCGACGGCGCCGACTGGTGGCTGGTCAACGCCTCACCGGACATCCGCACGCAGATCGCGGGTTGCTCGCTGCTCGACCCCGGTCCAGGGCCGCGGGACACCCCGTTGCGCGGCGCGCTGTTCACCGACGCCGAGCTGGACCACACGCTGGGGCTGCTGACGTTGCGCGGTGGTGCGGGGTTGACCGCGTGGGCGCCGGAGGCCGTGCTGCACGCGTTGAAGGACCAGTTCGACCTGCGCACGGTGATCGACGGTTACGCGCCCGTGGCGTGGCGTTCGGTGGACGCGGACCGGTCGTTCGACCTCGGCGGGTTGCGCGTCTCGGCGATTCCGATCAGCGGCAAACGCCCGAAGTACGCTCGTTCATCCACTGTGGACGGATGTTGGGTCGTGGCTTATCGCTTCGAGGACCTGGTGACCGGTGGTGTGCTGGTCTACGCGCCGTGTCTCGCGTCGTGGCCCACCGGGTTCGACGAGGTGGTGGCCGGCACGGACTGCCTGCTGCTGGACGGCACGTTCTACGCGGAGTCCGAGATGGGGTCGGCGACCGGCAGCTCGTCCGGCCAGGCCGCGATGGGCCATCTGCCGATCACGCACAGCCTTGCTGAGCTGCGGCGATTCCCTCACGTGCGGCGGATCTACACGCACCTCAACAACACCAACCCGGTGCTCGACCCGGCGTCACCCGAGGCAGCGGAGCTGCGTGCCGCGGGAGTCGAGGTTCCGCTCGACGGCACGATCATCGAACTCTGATTCGTCACTCTTTCCGGTTATATCCGACCACTTTCGTGTATATGTCTCACCGTCATTTTCGGCGGTGAGTGATCACATATCCCTCCAATGGGTAGCGCCATTGCGGCTTCGTATTCTTCGGGCCGTTGACGAGGGAGGTTTTCCGTGTCCGGATATCCCGAGCTCGCGATCTCCACCACGCTCTACGGCCTGGGCATCGTCGCCCAGACCGTCGCCGCGCAGCGGGCGGACAAGAAGCCGGGAACCGGATTGGGACTGCTGGCCCGGCTGGCCAAGGACCGCCTCTACCTGCTCGGGTTCGCCGGCCAGGTGGGTGGTTTCGGGTTCGCTTTTCTCGCACGCGCGTCGCTGCCGCTCTACCTGGTGCAGGCGGGGTCGTCGTGTGCGGTCGGTCTGGCCACCGCGTTCGGCCTGCTGGTGCTGAAGTGGCGCGTGCGGGCGGTGGAGGTGGCCGTGCTCGCCGTGATGGCGACCGGGCTCGTGCTGCTCGCCGCCGCGTCGGAACCGTCGGTGGCGCAGAACATCCCGGTGACGCCGGGGCTGGTCCTGCTCGGGGTCCCGCTGCTCGTCGTGGTCGTGGCCACGCGGGCACTGCAGAGCTCGAACGCCGTGGCCGTCTCCGTGCTCGCCGGCATCGCGTTCGCCGTGGTCGCGATCATCAGCCGGTCGGTGGCCGACGAACCGGTGCTCGACGTGCTGCGGAACCCGTTGGCGTGGCTGATGATCGTGGCCGCGCTGGTCGGCCAGTCGTGCCTCGCCACGGCGTTGCAGCGCGGCACCGCCACGTCGTCCGTGGCGTCGATGGACGCGACCACCGTGGTGCTCACGTCGGTCATCGGCCTCTCGCTGCTGGGCGACCGGATCACGCCGGGCTGGGAGTGGGCCGTCGGGCTCGGCATCACGCTCGTGGTCTTCGGCGTGCTGGCGCTGGGCGTCCCGGTCCGCGGCACCGCACCCGTGCCGGAGGCGGCCGGGTGAGAACCGCGAGCGTCTCGCTGGACCTGGACAACCTGTGGGCGTACCTCAAGACCCACGGCGACCCGGAGTGGGAAAGCAGACCCAGTTTCCTCGCCACGGCGGTGCCGCGGCTGCTGGACGTCTTCGGCGAACATCGGCTCACCACAACGGTTTTCGTGGTCGGGGCCGACGCCGAACGCGATGACGGCGCGCAGGCGGTCGCGGACGTCGTGGCGGCCGGGCACGAGGTGGCGAACCACTCGTGGGGGCACGAGCCGTGGCTGCACCGCTACTCGCCGGCCGAGCTGGAAGCCGAGATCGTCCGCGCGGAGAACGCGATCGTGGCCGCCGGCGCTCCCCGCCCGCGCGGGTTCCGCGGCCCCGGTTACAGCGTCACGCCCGAGCTGCTGAAAGTCCTGGCCGCACGGGGTTATCGCTACGACGCGAGCACGTTGCCGACGTGGATCGGCCCGCTCGCCCGCGCCTACCACAACCGCACCACGCGCCATCGTGCCGCGGGCCAGGACGACCTGTTCGGTGGTTTCGGCAAGGTGATGTCGCCGAACACGCCGTACCGCTGGCGCGACACCGGGCTGGTCGAGCTGCCGGTGACGACGATGCCGTTGCTGCGTGTCCCGATCCACGGCGCCTATCTGCTGCAGTTGCACCAGATCTCGCCCCGGCTGGCCCGCGGCTACTTCCGCGCGGCGTTGCGGTTGTGCCTGCTCACTGGCACGTCACCGTCGTTGCTGCTGCACCCGACCGACGTGCTGAGCGGTGCGGAGGCGCCGGGGATGGAGTTCTTCCCCGGCATGGCGGTGCCGGGTGCGGAGAAGGCGGCCCTGCTCGGCTGGGTGCTTTCCGCGCTGCGGCGGCACTTCGAGGTCGTCGGCACCGGCGAGCACGCCGACCGGCTCGCGGGCCTGCTCCGGGAACGCCGGGTGGAGCTGTGCGGATGACGTGGCTGCTGCGGGTGCTCACGTGCGCGACGGTGGCACTGGCCCCGCTGGAGGGTTACCTGCAGGAGGTGCACCCGCACCTGGCGAAGGTGGCTCCTGGGTTGCTTGTCCTGACGTGGGCCGCTCAGCGCGTGCGGGAACGCCGGCTTCCGGCCGCGCATCCGTTGCACGCGTTGCTGGCCGTGTTCGCCGCGGTGCTGCTGGTGTCGTCGGCCGTGCACGCGGGTGACGTGTTCACGCTCGACTACACCCAGCGCTTCCTGCCGTTCATCGTGATCACCGCGGTGCTGGTGGACGTCGTCGCGCGGGAGGTGCCGGTCCGCGCGGTGCTGGGGGCGGCCGTCGGCGGTGCGGTGATCGCCGCGGTCGGTGCGTTGTTCAGCCTGGTCGTCGGTGGGGACACGCGGGCGACCGGTCCGCTGGAGGACCCCAACGACCTCGCCTACTTCCTCGTGGTGGCCATGCCGCTGCTGATCGCCCTGCCGGCCAGGAAGCTGCTGATGCCGTTCGGAGCGCTGCTGGCGGCGGGCGCGGCGGCGACGTTCTCCCGAGGCGGCGGCATCGCGCTCGCCTGCGCCGCGACGTGGCTCGTGGTGCGGCGCGGTGTCTCGGTGCGCGCGGTGGCGGTGACGGTGGCCGGGCTCGCGGTGATCGGGCTCGGTGCCGTGACGTTCGCGGGCCCGGTGCTCGACAAGGCGCTCGCGGAGAAGACCTACATCGCGGGGACCAACGTGGACACTCGCGAACTGCGCTGGCAGGCCGCCGCGCGCATGCTGGCGGACCACCCGGTGCTCGGTGTGGGGCTGGGCGGGTTCCGCAGCTCCTACGCGGCGGCCTCGCACAACGCCGAGATCGACGAGCAGACGCCGGTGGCGCACAACATCTACCTGGAGATCGGCGCGGAGCTCGGCCTGCCCGGCCTCGCGTGCTTCCTCGGCGCGGTCGCGATGGGGTTCGTGGCGTCGGAACGGGTCCTGCGCACGCGCAAGGACCTGCGCCCGATGCTCGCGGTCCAGGCCTCGCTGCTCGCCGCGCTGGTCGCGTCGACCTTCCTGTCCGAGCAGTACTACCTGCCGATCTGGTCGCTGGTCGCCGTGGCGGCCGCTGCCGACCTGCGCCGTGAGGAGAGTGAGCGCGATGCGTGTGCTGCACGTCATCAGTGAGATGGGCGCCGGAGGAGCCGAAGCCGTCGTGGCGGGCATGGTGCGGTCCGGCGGTGACTTCGGCTGGGAGTCCGGTGTCGCGAGCGGCGGCGGTCACCGTGCCGAAGCGTTGCGGGCGTTGGGTTTCACCACCTTCGACGTACCGGTGGCGCGCCGCAGGGCGAGCGGTGTGCTGCGCGCCGCGTCCGCGACCCGTGCGGCCGTCCGCGTGTTCCGGCCGGACGTCGTGCTGGCGCACAACGTGTCCGCGAGCCTCGTGTCGCGGCTCGCGACGAAGACGCCGATCGCGACCGTGTTCCACGGCGTCGCAGAGGCGGATCTCGGTGGTGCCGCACGGATCCTGCGACACACCTCGCGTGCCGTGGTGGCGGTCGCCGAAGCGAGCGCGGACCGGTTGCGGGCGGCGGGACTCACCCCGGAGGTGATCCCGAACGCGGTCTTCCCCGAGCCGCCGCGGGTCGACCGGGCCGCGGTCCGGGGGTTGCTCGGCATCGGTCCCGACGTGCCCGTAGCGCTCTGTCCGGCGCGGCTCGAACCGCAGAAGCGGCACGACGTGCTGCTGGAGGCGTGGGCGATGGTGTCGGGCGCCGTGCTGCTGCTGGCCGGCGACGGCAGCTGTCGTGCCGCACTCGAACAGCGGGCGGCCGAGCTCGGCCTGACCGAACGCGTGCGCTTCCTCGGCACCCGGTGCGACGTCCGCGACCTGTTGGAGGCGGCGGACGTCACGGTGCTCACCAGCGACTGGGAGGGCATGCCGATCGCCCTGCTGGAGTCGCTGGCCGCGGGCCGCCCGGTCGTCGCGTCCGATGTGGACGGTGTGCGCGAGGTGCTGGCCGGTGGCGGCGGCGTGCTGGTGCCCCGCCGCTCCCCCGCCGAGACCGCGGCGGCGATGGCGGGATTGCTGTTCGACAGCGCGGCCCGCACCGCCGCCGGTGCCGCCGGTCTGGCCGCCGTCGAACGCGACCACGACCCGCACACCTTCATGAAGTCCTACGACGAACTGCTCAGGACCATCGCGGGAGGCCGAGGATGAGCAAGCGCACGGTGCTGGAAGCCGCCGCGGTGGCGGTCGTCGTCGCGGTGCTCGTGCTGGCCGTGACGTCCCTGCGCGGCGAGCGGTACGAGAGCAGGGTCGCCGTGCTGGCCGTCCCCGTCACCCAGACCGACTCGGCCGCCCAGTACGGCGAGGTCGCCTCACTGACCATGCCGGCGGTCGTCCAGCTGGTGCACACGACTTCCGTGCTGGAAGCGGCCGCGAAGGCCGCATCGAGCACCCCGCGCGAGATCGACGCGGGCGTGAACGTCGAACTGGTACCCGCGTCCGGTCTCGCGCGCCTGTCCGTGCGGGCGGACTCCGCGGCGCAGGCGAGCGCCGCCGTGACCGCCATGGCCAAGGCGGTGGCGGACGCGAACCTGCTCGCACCCGCCGGCCGGTTGCGGGTGCTCGACGACCACCCGGAGACGGTCCGGGTGGTCCCGGACTGGAAACTGGCGTCAGGACTGGCCCTCGCCGCGGCGCTGGCGGCGACGATCGCGGTGTTCGCCCTGCGCTCGCTGCGCCGCCCGCGCACCGGTGAGGCCGCGGTGCGGGCCGCGATCGAAGCCGCCGGGGTGCGCCGGCCCGTTGCGCTGGTGCGCGAGGACGACCCCGGCGTGATCGACCGGCTCACCGCGCTGTGCCTGGCGGCGGCCCGGCCCGTGCGGGTGATCGCGGCGGATCCCGGGCTCGCGGTGCAGGCGGAGTACCTGGCGGCGGCGTTGCCGGACAAGGCGGGTGAGCCCGGTGAGGGTTCGGCGGTGATCGCGGTGGCCGACGGGGAGAACGGGCCGGGTGACCTGACGGCGGCTCTGTCGGTGTTGCCGGGCAGTGCGGTGCTGGTGGCGGTGGTGCTCACATGACCATCACCGCGGCGAAACCGCGAACCCGCACGGTGATCACCGTCCTCGCGGCCGTCGCCGGCGCCTTCAGCGCGGCCCGCGCCCTCCGCCCGTCCTGGGAGGTCCCCGTCCCCACCCCGGCCAACCTGCCGGAAGAACGGCTCCAGGACTTCCGGGACGCCACCTACTTCCCGATTCGCGAGTTCCTGGCCGGCGGCAACCCGTACGACCCGGCGGCGATGTTCGCGCACTGGCCGGTGCGCCAGAACTTCAACCTCTACCAGCCGTACCACCTCGTGCTGCACATGCCGTTCGCGCTGCCCGACTACCGGATCGGCGCGATCGCGTTCACGCTGGCTTCGTTGCTGCTGCTGGGAGTTCTGGCGTCGCTGGCGGCACGGCGCGCGCACCTGCCGCTAGTGCTCGGCACGGTGGTGATCGGGACGCTGCTGGTGACGAGCCAGGTCGGCAAGGCCCAGCTGTACGTCGGGCAGGTCAACCCGTTGATCGCGGTCGGGGTCGCGGGGGCGTTGCTGGCGCGGTCGAGTCATCCGCGGGTGGCCGCGCTCGGGCTCGCGGTGGCGTGGCTGAAGCCGCAGTTCGGGTTGCCGTTGGCGGTTCTGCTGTTCGCACGTGGTTCGAGGCGGGTGGCGCTCGGCGGCACTGCCATCGCGGCGATCGCGAGTCTGCCGGTGGTGGTGTTGCTGGTGTACCGGGGCGGAGGCGTCGGGCCGTTCCTGGACGTGATCGGCGCGAACCTCCAGTACGCGAGTGGCACGGCCTACGGTGCGGTCGATTCCGTGACGGCGCAACGGGTGGATCTCGCCGCGGTGTTCTTCCGCGTCACGGACTGGCTGCCGCCGGCCGCCGAACTGGTGGCGCTGGCCGGGGTGCTCGCGGTGACGGCGGTGCTCGCCAGGAAGCTCGACCGCGGCGACCACGACAACCGGGCGATCGCGGATCTCATCACGTGCGTCGGCGTGGTCGTGGCGATGGTGCACCAGCCGGGTGACGTGCTGATCGCCGTGCCCGCCATGGCCGCGCTGGGCGTCATCAGCTGGCGCCGCAGGAAGGAACGGGACTGGCGGTTCGCCGGTCTCGCCGTCATGGTGCTCGTGATTCCGTTCGCACACCTGTACTTCCTGAACATCGCCGGCGTGTTCGGCCAGCGCGTGGACGTGACGGTGGACGGTGTCGCGGTCGTCGTGGCGTGGGTGTTGTTGGTCGTCGCGGCCAGGAAACGCGCGTGACGAACCGGGTCGGCGAACGGGCCGTGCGCGGTTCGTTGTGGCTGTTCGCGGTCAACGTGGTCAGCAAGGGCTGTCAGGTCGCGGTCACGCTGGTGCTCGCGGCCCTGCTCACCGAGGACGGCCTGGGCACGGTGTCGCTCGTCGTGTCACTGGTCAACATCGGTCAGGTCGTGCAGTCCGCCGGTGTCTACGACGTGATCAGCCGGACCGCCCGCGATCCGCGCGTGCTCGCGGGCACCGTGCTGACGTTGAGCGCGGGCGGCGGGCTGGCGCTCACGGCGGTGCTCCTGCTCGCCGCGGAACCGCTCGGTGCCGCGCTGGGCGCACCGGCGGGGTTGCTGCGCATCGCCGCGCTCAGCCTGCCGTTCAGCGCGATCGGTGGCGTGCAGATGGCCCTGATGCACCGCGATCTCGACTTCCGCCGCCGGATGCTGCCCGACGCGGGCGGCATGGTGCTGGGCGCGCTGGTGACGATCGCCTTGGCGGCGCTGGGGTCCGGGCCGCTTTCGATGGCCGTCGGACTGCTGTGCACCGCCGTCGCCCAGCCGGTGCTCGCGGTGGTGGCCGGCGTGCGGCTGCGACCGGGCTGGAACCGTGGTGCCGCAACGGAGGCGCTGCGCTGGACAGCCGTTGTCGGGCCGGGAGCCGTCGTCGCGACCCTGCTGATCAACGTCGACTACCTGGCGATCGGGCGTGTGCTCAGGCCGTCCGCCGTGGGTGTGTACTCGCTCGCGTTCCGGATCGCCTGGATGCCGTACATCCTCGTCGCGGTCGTGCTGGGCGGCGTGCTGTTCCCGGTGTGCGCCGAACTGGTCCGAAGTGGACAGTCGGTGTCGGGTGCGGTGCTGCGGTTCACCAAGGCGACGCTGCTCGTCACCGGTTGCCTCTACACGGTCACCGCGCTGCTCGCGGACCGCGTGGTGCTGTTCGGGCAGAGGTGGGCGCCCGCGGCGGTGGTGCTGGTCGCGTTGTGCGCCTACGGGTTCGGGCTCGGGCTGCTGCACACCTGGTACCAGGTCGTGCGGGCGGGCGGGCACGCGCGCTGGTACCTCGCCCTCGAAGTCACCCACCTGATCGCCCTGCTCACCGCGCTGGCGCTGACCACCCGGCACGGCGTGCTCGCCGTCGCGGTCGCGCAGGCGGTGATCGTGTGGCTGCTCGTTCCGGTCACGTGGTGGGTGCTGGCACGGCACGGGCTCGCGTTCCGCCTGCGGGAGCTGGGACGCGCGGTGGCCGGGGTGGCCGGTGCCGGTGCGTGCTGCTGGCTCGCGGCCCGGCTGCTGCCCTCGGGCGGCGGAGTGGCCGGTGCGGTGTTCGCCGGTCTGGTGCTGCTCGGGGTGTACGCGGCGGTCGCGGTGCCGTTCAACCGCGAGGCCGTGCGGGAACTGCGGGGGAGTCTGTCGTGAAGGTCGTGCACGTGACGCAGCCGGTGGAGGCGGGCGTCGCCAAGGTGGTGCTGGATCTCGCCGTGGCACAACGGGACCACGGCTGGTCGGTCGTCGTCGTGTGCCCCCGAGGTTGGCTGACCGACCGGCTCCGCGCGGAGGGCATCGACGTGCGCGAGTGGCGGGCGACCCGTTCTCCCGGACCGCGGTCGCTGCTCGAAACGGTTCGGCTGCGGGCGTTGGTGCGAACTCTGCGGCCGGACGTGCTGCACCTGCACAGCTCGAAGGCCGGGCTGACGGGCAGGCTGGCGGTGCGCGGCCGGATCCCGACGGTCTTCCAGCCGCACCTGTGGTCGTTCCGGTTGACGGCGGGGCTGCTGCAACGGGCGTGCGCGGCCTGGGAGTCCTTCGCGTCGCGGTGGACGCACCAGCTGGTGTGCGTGAGCGACGACGAGCTCGCTTCCGGCCGGGCAGCGGGCGTCGACGCACCGGCCGAGGTGGTGTGCAACGGTGTCGACACCGCTCGGCTGCGCCCGGTGGACCGCCTGGAGGCACGCGGCCGGCTCGGCCTCCCCGACCGGCCGACCGCGGTGTGCGTGGGCAGGCTGGCTCCGCAGAAGGGCCAGGACCTGCTGCTGGCCGCCTGGCCCGCGGTGCTCGCCGCCGTACCGGACGCGCAACTCGTGCTGGTCGGCGACGGTCCAATGAGGACGGTCTGGTCGTGCGACGACCCGTCGGTCGTCTGGTGGGGCCACAGCGACGACGTCGCGGACTTCTACGCGGCGGCGGACGTGGTCGTGCTGCCGTCACGTGCCGAGGGCATGGCGTTGGTGCCGCTGGAGGCCATGGCCTGCGAACGGTCCGTCGTCGCGTTCGACGTCGACGGCGTGCGCCAGAGCGTCGGCGCCGCGGGGGCAGTCGTGGCACGAGGTGACGTCGCCGCGCTGGCCCGCGCGGTGGCGGCACGGCTCGCGGACCCCGGGCTCGCTCAGGCCGAAGGGCGCACCGGACGCCGGCGCGCCGAGACGTTGTTCGACCGCGGCCGGGTGACCGACCAGATCACCACGCTCGTGGAGAAGCTCGTGGGAGAGGCAGGATGAGGATCGCTTTTCTGTTGACGCAGGACCGGGGTGGCCCGGTCGACGTCACCGTCCGGCTCGCCACCGCGCTGCAAGCCTCCGGCACCTCGGTGCGGGTGTTCGGCCCGAAGCCCGCCAGGGACGCGCATCTGCTCGACGGCCTGCACGAAGAGATCTCCGTGCCGCGCAAGGGAGATCTCCGCGCCAGCCGCCACGCACGCGCGGCGTTGCGCGCGTGGCGTCCGGACGTCGTGCACGCGCAGGACCGCCGCAGCGGCCTGGTGTGCGCGGGACTCGGCGGCGACATCCGGGTCGTGCACACCTATCACGGCGTGCCGGACGATGTGACCGAACCGTGGTTCCGCGGCGCGTCACGGGCACCGCGGCCGTCCAGGTACACGATGACCGTTCTGGCCGCCGACGCCCTGGTCGCCCGCCGCGTCGACCGCACGGTGGTACCCGCGCCGGCGATGGGCCGGTTCCTCCGCGACCGGCTGCGCGTGCCGGCCCAGCGGGTGACGCACATCGACAACTGCGTCCCGATCGGCGACGCCGAACCGCCCACCGCGCCGGTGCGACGGCTCCTGTTCGCCGGACTCCTGGTGGAACGCAAGGGTTTGCCGACACTGCTGGCGGCGCTTCCCGGTGTCCTTCCCGCGGACGCGACGCTCACGGTGGCGGGCGACGGCCCGTTGCGCGCGGAGTGCGAACGGCTCGCCACCGGGCTCCCGGTGGAGTTCCTCGGATTCCGCGAGGACGTGCCCGAGCTGCTGCGCAAGCACGACGCACTGGTGCTGCCGTCCACGATGGAACAGCAGCCGCTCGTGGTCGCCGAGGCCATGGCGGCGGGGAAGCCCGTGGTGGCGACCGACACCGGCGGGGTCGCGGACATGCTCGACGTGCCGGGGGCCGCGCTGCGCCTCGCCGTTCCCGGAGATGCGAGGTCGCTGGCCGGGCAGCTGCAGGCGTTGTTCGCCGATCCGGATCCCGCGCACACCGGCCGGTTGCTGGCCGCGCGAGCGCGTGAGCGGTTCAGCCCGCAGGTGTGCGCCCAGCGGCACGTGGAGCTGTACCGCAGCCTGCTCTGACCAGCGAGCTCACCCGGTCGGCTTCGGCGTCGTGGTCGTCGTGGTGGGCTTGGTCGTGGTGGGTTTGGTCGTAGTCGTCGTGGGCTTCGTCGTCGTCGGCACCACGGGACCGACCTTCGCCTTGATGAGCACCTTCGCGTCCGCACCGGGCAGCTCGAACGGCGCGACCACCGGAGTTCCCGCGATGTCCACCATGCCCGGCGGCGGTGTCACCTGCACCGCCGTCGACGTCGGGTTCACCACCACCCAGCCGTTGCTGAAACCTCGCGTCCACAGGCCGTTGGTCAGCCGGTTCGCCGCCTCGACCGCCTCGCCGAGCCCCGCCTCCTGGTACTGCGACCAGGCGGGCGTGCGGTAGTCGGGGGTCGCGCCGTTCCAGCAGGTGTGCGGGCTCGCCAGCAGTGCGGCGGTGGCGTACCCGACGCGTTCCTCGCGCGGCTCGGACGTGTGGGTGACGAGCAGCAGCCAGGACTCACCGAGGGCGGCCTGGCCGCGCAGTTCCTTCCACTCGTTGCCGCGGAACGTGAGCAGGTCGCCGGTGCCGCCGTCGTCGCGCAGGCCGAAGTTCTCCTCCATCGCGCCGTCGTAGCGCGAGTGCGCGGTCCACCGGCCGGGCCGCAGGTGCGACTCGGACACGTTGGGGATCAGCATCTTGCCGTTCTTCGCGAGCTGGTCGCCGACGATGCCGAGGAACGCGTCGAACCCGTCGCGCAGCACGCGGTCAGTGGCCTCGACGTCGGCGGTGCCCTTCAGCACCGCGGGCGAGTAGAACCGCAGCGAGCTGAAGTCGTTGTCCGCCAGCACACCGTCCCAGCCCTCGCGGACGACCTCGTCGACGACCGCGGTCGCCCAGGCCCGCTGGTACGTCTCGTTCCAGACGGCCATCTGCCAGTGCTTCTCGTAGTCCTTCCACTCGATCCGCGCGCCCGCGGTGTCGACGGCGAACCAGTCCGGGTTCGTCTTCTCGGCGGCGACGTACCCGATCCCGGTCGGCAGGTACTTCGCGTCCACGCCGTTGTCGACCGTGCCCGGGTAGTTGCGGGTGCTGGCGAAGTCCTTGTACACCAGCACCTTCACCTTGGGGTTCAGCTGTCGCAACCGGCGCAGCGCCGCCGTCTCCCACGCGTTGAGCACCACGAGGCTGTAGTGCTCGGCGGCGAACTTCAGCTGCAGCGCCGAAGGTTTCCCGCCGATGCCGTACCACCACGCGCACGGGGCGAGGGGCTTCGGCTGGGGAGCGCTGACGATCGACGGCTCGGTGGGCCCGAGGCTCTCCTGGGCGGCCTTCTCCGAGACCGGCACGAAGGTGCACGCCGCCGTGAACGACAGCAGCACCACCGCGAGCACGCGGGTCGTCAGCGATTCCTTCTCCGACACAGCTCTCCCACCGTCAACAGCACGATTTTGACGTCCAGCCACAGCGACCAGTTCGCGATGTAGTAGTTGTCGTATCGAGATCTGTCCACGATCGAGGTGTCGCCTCTCAATCCGTGCACCTGCGCGAGGCCGGTCAAACCGGTGGGGACCCGGTGGCGCGCCCAGTATAGTTCGTGGATCGCCGAGAACTGGCGAACGAAACCCGGTCTTTCCGGCCGCGGTCCGACAATGCACATGTCGCCGCGCAGAATGTTCCACAGCTGCGGCAGCTCGTCGAGCGACGTGTGACGCAGGATCCGGCCTACCGGACCGACCCGCGAGTCGCCCTCCACCGACCAGCGCACGTCCGAGTCGTCCACGCCGGTCTGGCGCACGCTGCGCAGCTTGTAGATCACGAACTTGTGGTCGTCCATGCCCACGCGGACCTGCCTGAAGATGATCGGCCGGCCGCTCTCGAACAGCACCGCCAGCGCGCACAGCGCGACCACCGGCGACAGCACGACGAGCGCGAGAGCCGCGAGCGACCGCTCCACCAGGCGCTTGACGTGCCAGGTCGGCCGGTTCGTCGGCGCGGTGCTCAGGCGCAGCAACGGATAGCTGCGCAGCCGTTCCACGTCGGGGCCGTCCTGGTGCAGCTCGAACATCCGCGGCACCACCAGGGTCGAGCAACCGCGCCGGTGCGCCGTGACGGCCGCGTCGACCAACGGCGAGTCGCGGGCGTGCGAGAACGCGACGACCACGGTGCCGACGCCGAGCCGGTCGATGGCCGCGGCCAGGTCCTCCTGCAGCAGGGCGACCGGCAGTTTGCGGTCACCCGGCGGTTCGGGGTCGATGAACCCCACCGGGCGCAGGCCGTACTCGGGGTGGCGCAGCATGACCTCGGCGAGGTCCGCGCCGACCTCACCGGCGCCGATGATGATCGTCCGGTCGCACCGGTCGAACCGGCGGCGGCACCACCGGCCGAACGCGAAGACGGCCGACCGCGCCGGTTCGCTCACCACGACGAACGCCACCACGCCCGCTTTGAGCTGCAGCAACACGTCCGGCGACCAGCCGAGGGCCAGCACACCGGCGCCCACCGCGGCGACCGCGATCGCCGTCGTGGCGAGCGAGCGCGGCAGCTCCTGCAGCCACGACAGCCACAGCCGGCGGCGGTAGATCCGGCCGGACGCGCGGACCCCGAGCAGGGCGCACGCCAGCACGAACGCCCACCCCCCGCTCAGACCCGCGTGCGACGCCATCACGACCAGGGCGAGCACGTCCACCCCGACGAGGAGCACCGCCACCCCGTTGACCCGGCTCAGCAGACCACGTGGCGGCGGGTCGTCACGCACCGGCGCCAGCGGCGCGGTGAGCTCTCCGGCGAACCACTCTTCCAGGGGAAGCCCCACGCTCGTCTCCACCTCAGCACTACGTCCCATTCGAGATCACCCGATCGAGTTCATCTGGCTGAAAAATGTCCCGAGAATGACGGCAGCGAGCCCCGTCGTCACCCGTTCGAGGAACATTCGTACCCCTTTCGAATTACATCCAGAATCGGTCGGGCGCTCCACTCCCCCGCTGCAGAGCGAAAACCAGCCAGGGGGCGCTCCGAATTTACGGGCGGGCGTGCGAATAATTCTCGCCGCCGCTCTGATGCCCGATGAAATGGGGGCTCCATGACACTCGACGGACGCGAGTCCGAGGCCTCGCCGACGGCCGGTCCGAGACCCGCCACGGCACTCGCAACGCCGGTGCGGGGGCGGGCGCACGTGGTGCTCCCCGCCTACAACGAGGCCGCCGCGCTGCCGTCGCTGCTGCGCCGGATCGCCGAGGTCGCCCGCACCGAACAGATCACCGCCTGGGTCGTCGACGACGGATCGTCCGACGGCACGGGCGAGGTCGTGACCGGCGTGCCCGGCCTGGACGTCCGGCTGGTCCGCCACCCGGTGAACCTCGGCCTGGGCCAGGCCGTCCAGACCGGACTGCGGGCCGCGCTGGCCGACGCCGCGGAGGACGACTTCGTGGTCGTGATGGACGCCGACGACACCCACGACCCCGCGCTGATCACCAGGCTGGGCAACGAGATCCTCTCCGGTGCCGACGTCGTGATCTGCTCGCGGTTCGTCACCGGCGGCGACGACCGGACCGCCCCGCTGTTCCGCCGGATGCTCTCGCGCAGCGCGGCCGTGCTGTTCCGCCGCGTCCTGGGCCTGGTCGACGTGCACGACTTCACCAGCGGCTTCCGCGCCTACCGGATCAGCCTGCTCGCCCGCGCCAGCGCGCACTGGGGCGAACGGCTCGTCGAGGAACGCGGTTTCGCCTGCATGGTCGAGCTGCTGCTGAAGCTGCGGCACTGCCACCCGGTGATCACCGAGGTGCCGCTGGAGCTGCGCTACGACCGCAAGCAGGGCCCGAGCAAGCTGAAGCTGCGTCGCACGATCGTGCAGTACGTCCGGCTGCTGGCACGCGACCGGCTCACCCCCGCGCCGTACCGGGAGCTGTGATGACGACGGACGTCACGGTGATCGGCGGTGGCATCTGCGGCCTCGCCGTCGCGCACCGGCTCGCCCGCGCGGGCACCGCAGTGACACTGGTGGAGGGCACCGGCCAGCTCGGCGGGCTCGGCACGTTCTTCCCGTGGCGCGACCGGTGGGTGGAGCGCTTCTACCACTGCGTCATGCCCACCGACGAGCACCTGCTGCCGTTGCTGGAAGAGCTCGGGCTGCGCGACGACGTCCGCTGGGAGCGCACCAGCATGGGCATGATCGTCGACGGCCGCCACTACCCGTTCAACTCAGGACTGGACCTGCTGCGGTTCACGGCGCTGGGCCTGCCCGACCGCATCCGGTTCGGTGCGGTGTCGGTGCTGCTGCGCAGGTTGGGCAAGGGCAAGGACCTCGACAACCTGCGCACCGAGGACTGGCTGCGCGGCCTGTACGGCGACGAGGTGTGGCGCGACCTCTTCGGCCCGTTGTTCGGGTCGAAGTTCGGTGCGGCGTTCGGTGACGTGCCCGCGCTCTACCTGTGGCAGCGGCTGGGCCGCGAACGCAACGTCGCCGTGCGCGGCTACCCGCGCGGTGGCTACAAGTCGATCATCGACGCGCTGAGCCGCTCGATCGAGTCGCACGGCGGTGTCGTGCGCACGTCCGCACCGGTGCGCGCGTTGCGGGTGACCGGCGGACGGGCCGAGATCGAGCTGGACGGCGGCGAGACGATCACGTCCGGCCGGGTCGTGTCCACGCTGCCGCTGCCGGCGTTGCGCCAGGTCGCCGACGCCGGCCTGGCACCGTTGCTGCCCGAGGTGGACCTGCGCTACCAGGGCGTCGTCAACGCGCTGTTCGTGCTGCGCCGACCGTTGTCCGGCCACTACTGGACGCCGGTCCTGCGCTCCGGCACCGAGTTCGACGGCGTGGTCGAGATGTCACCGCTGACCGGCCCGGTCGACGGACGGCACCTCGTGTACGTCATGCGCTACACCGACCGCGGCTCCGCACTGTTCCAAGAGGACACTCGCGACATCGCGGCCAGGTGGACCGCACAGCTGAGGACGCTGCACGGCCTGGCCGCCGAGGACGTCGAGGAGGCGCACGTGTTCCGCGCACCGTTCGTGGAACCCGTGTACCCGTTGGGTTATCTCGCCCGGCGACCGCCGGTGGAGGTGGCGGGCACGCCGTTGCTGCTCGCCACCACCGCCCACGTCTACCCCTCGGTGACGAGCTGGAACTCCAGCGTCGGGCTGGCGAACCGGGTGTCGGACATCATCGCCCGCACCGCGGTCTCGATGAGCCCGGACGACGAACCGGTGCCGTAGGGCGACGGAATGCCCGCCAGCCGGGTGCGGTGCCCGCTCACGTCGTCCAGCCACCTGAGCACCTCGGCCCGCACCCGCGGCCCCGGCGGCACCAGCGTGCCGAACGTGCCCTCGATCTCGGGTCGTTCGGTGCTGCGGCGGACCACCACGACGGGCCGTTTGAGCACGCTGACCTCCTCCTGCACACCGCCGGAGTCGGACACGAGCACGGCGGCCCACCTGGCCAGCGACAGGAAGTCCGGGTACGACTGGGGTTCGATCACCCGCAGCCGGTCGAGCAGCCGTTCCAGCCCGAAGGCGGCGACCTGCTTCGCGGTGCGCGGGTGCAGCGGCAGCACGACCGGCAGCGGCAAGCGGACGAGCTCGCCGAGGATGGTCTCCAGGTTCTCCCGGCAGTCCACGTTCTCCGGCCGGTGCACGGTGGCGAGCACGTAGGAGTCGGGCGTGAGTCCCAGCGACGAGATCAGCCGCAGCGACTCCGGCGCGCCCGGCAGCGCTTCCTCCAGCGCGCCCACGACGGTGTTGCCGGTGACCGTGATCCGGTCCGCCGCGATGCCTTCTGCCAGGAGGTTGGCGCGGTTGACCGAGGTCGGCGCGCAGCAGAGGTCGGCGAGGTGGTCGATGGCGACCCGGTTGTGCTCCTCCGGCATCGCGCGGTCGTAGCTGCGCAGCCCGGCCTCCACGTGCACCAGCGGCACGTCGTTCGCGTTGGCGGCCAGCGCACCGGCGAGCGCGGAGGTGGTGTCGCCCTGCACGATCACCACATCGGGTGGTTCTGCCGCGAAGTGCGCGTCCAGTGCCGCGACGGCGTTGCCCAGCTGGCTGCCCCTGCTCCGCGCGCCGCCCAGCCCCAGCTCCACGAAGCTGCCGGGTTCCGCGATGTCCTGGCGGATGCGCGAGTACATCGAGCTGTCGTAGTGCTGTCCTGTGTAGACGACCGCGGCGTCGTCGCCGAACCGCCGGATGAGCGGGGCGAGCTTGATCAGTTCCGGCCGGGTACCGCACACCATGGTGATGACGCCTCTTCTCACCGGCCGCACACTAGTTCTCGGCCCGACGCATCCTCCTGCTCGTCAGTCGATCGAGTGAGACGCCCGGGGTTTGACACGACAAAACCGTTGTGACGTCACTAATGTGCGGCGGTGTTCAAAAGACCCGTCGCAGTGGTGGTCGCCGCGATCACCGCTGCCGCACTCACCGCGTCCTCACACGCCGCCGAGCCCGCGCTGCCCGATCTGCGCCAGGCACCGGTGGGCTGCGCCGGCGGATATGACGGCGACGCAAGCAAATGCGACTCCTGGGACGTCTGCATGGTCACCGACCCGTCCGCACCGGGCGGCCCGTGCGTCGACGGGGGCGACATCAAGGCCGTGCGCCTGAGGTTCACCACATCGGTGGACAACATCGGCGACGGACCGTTCCTCGTGCACGCCCACCGCGACAGCACCGCCCAACCGCGGATGACCGTCCGGCAGGCCATTCAGTCCGGAGTGGACGGACCGATCCCGATGTCCTTCGGCGAGGCCCAGCACCGCACCTCGTCCTGGGCGTACTACGAGCCGGCGGCCGCGCACGAGCACTGGCACCTGATGAACTTCGAGTACTTCCAGCTGCGCACCCCGGCGGGCGACACGGTCGTGACCGACCGCAAGAACGGCTTCTGCCTCGGCGACCGCTACGTCAACGCCGACGCGGACGGCCTGGCCCACCGCCCCGGCGGCCGCGACACCCCCACCGGCGAGCTGGCGCACAAGCTCGACGGCCACAAGTGCGAGCACCACAACCCGGAAGCGCTGGACGTGTTCTTCGGGATCTCCGTCGGCATGGGCGACGACTACAAGTACAAGGTCGAGTTCCAGTGGCTCGACATCACCAAGGTCGCCTCCGGG
Source organism: Lentzea sp. NPDC004782 (assembly GCF_040609115.1). Taxonomy (NCBI): domain Bacteria; kingdom Bacillati; phylum Actinomycetota; class Actinomycetes; order Pseudonocardiales; family Pseudonocardiaceae; genus Lentzea; species Lentzea sp. NPDC004782. The sequence continues at coordinate 120,182 of NZ_JBEXJN010000021.1, read as the reverse complement.
ACCTACGACGTGGTCACCGTCGCCAACCCGGACCGCGTGCTGCTGGAGAAGAACTACGACAACAACGCGTCGTCGATGGCCATCTCGATCAAGTGGCCGGGCGGTGCCTCGCGCGCTCCGGCGCGGATCACCAGGCCGCCCGTGGTGAAGCTGCTGCGCGGCTGCCCCGGCAAGATCCGTTGCGCCGACGGATCATGACATCGGGCTCAGCCGCCAGAATCGGCTGATGCCCTATGTGATCGGTGGCCGTCCGCTGGCCGACCGGCTCGTCGTGGAGATGCCCGCGTTCGTGCGCCGGGTGCTCGACGAGCTGCTGCAGCGCGTGCCCGAGTACCGCCAGCTGCCCGCGGAGGAGTTGTCCGGTGACATCGCCAGAGTCACCGAGCACGCGCTGCGGGCGTTCGCCGTCGTGCTGGGCACGGGTGAGCTGCCGTCCGCGGACGAGCTGCGGTTCCTGCGCGAGTCGGCGGCGCAGCGCGCGGAGGAGGGCGTGCCGATCGACGTGGTGCTGACCGCTTACCACGTGGGCCTCCAGGTCGTGTGGGAAGCGCTCGTGCCGGTCGCGCGACCGGAGGAGGTTTCGGACGTCCTCGCGCTGAACGCGTTGGCGCTGCGGTACCTGCAGCTCGTGACGCCCGCGGTCAGCGCGGGCTACCTCGACGAGCGGCAGACGACGTTCGACGACGAGCGGTCCGCGCGGCACGCGTTGCTGACGGGGTTGCTCGACGGGTCGGCCGAGGCGTCCGGGCCCTGCGTGGTGCTGGCGCTGCACGTGCCGCCGCATCCCGACGAGCTGCTGACCGAGGTCGACCGGGCGATCGCCGGGCGCAGGAAGCTGCGCCGGTTGCGGACCGAGCTGGAGCGGCACAGCCGGGAACCGGTGCTGTCGTCGCTCGGCGTGGACGGCGGTCTGGCGTTGCTGCCGGGCGAGGACCCGCCGCTCGACCGGATCGTGGCGGACGTGACGCGTGCCGCGGGTGTGCCGCTGACGGTGGCGGCGGTCGCGACCCCTCCCTCCGGGGTCGCGGACGCCGCCAAGCTCGCCCGCGAGGTGCTGGCCGTGGCACTGCAGTCGGGTCCTGGCCTGTACCGGCTGAACGACGTGCTGCTGGAGTACCAGCTGTCCCGCCCGAGCGCGGCGCTCGGACCGCTGGCCGCGATCGTGGCACCGCTGACGGACGAGCTGGTGCAGACGCTGGAGGTCTACCTCCGGCGCGGGTCACGGCGGCCGGCGGCGTCGGAGCTGCACGTGCACCCCAACACCGTCGACTACCGGTTGCGGCGAGTGGCGGAGCTGACCGGCCTGGACCCGACGCGGATCGAGCACGTCACGCTGCTGACGGCTGCCCTTGCCGCGCGGCGTTCGCGACCGTAGCGCCGAAGACTGCCATGCCCGCGGCGTTCGGGTGCAGTGGCGCGGCGGGCGTCGTCGGGATCACCCCTTCCAGGTAGCGGTCGGCGGGTGCCGCGCAGCTGTCGTGCCCCACCGTGACCGCCGCGAAGTCGACGAACGTCGCGCCCCGCTTCGCCGCCTCCGCCCTGGCCGTTGCGCTGATCTTGTTCAGCACGCTCTGCAAGTAGTCGGCGTCCCGTGCCCACACCGGCTGACGCGGGTGGCAACCACCGGGCCTGCTGTAGGTGCCGTAGCCGGTGACCAGCAGCTTCGCGTGCGGCGAGCGGCGCTTGATCTCGTCCAGCGCGGCACCCAGCTCCGGTGCCCACACGTCGACGGCCTTGGCGAGCTGATCCACGCCGTTCGTCGTGTAGCGGTCCCGGCAGGAGACCCCCGCCGGTTCCGGCAGGAGGTTGACGCAGCTCAGCGCGGTCTGGAACAGGCCGATGTCGTTGCCGCCGATGGTGAGCGACACGAGGTCGGTGGACGGCTTGAGCGCATCGAGCTGCGGTGCCACGAAGCCGAACTGGCGACCCGTCAGGTGGTCGGTCTCGGCACCGGAACAGGTGGCGTCGGTGAGGCGTGCTCGGAGCAGACCAGCCGCCACCTGCGGGTAGTCGTGATCCGAGCGCAGGCACCACAGCGCGGGATCCGGGTTCGGCACCAGCGGACCCGCCGCGGCCGAGTCGCCCAGCGCCACGTACTCGAGGGTGTCCGCCTGTGCGGGGCTTGTGCCGGCGACCAATGCCGCGAACACCGCCAACCCGGCCACGATTCGCATCCCGAACCTCCAAACGTCGCTGTCAGGTCTGCTCATCGTGGTGGCTGAGATCACTGCCGCGGGTTGGACGTTGCCCAGAGTCAGCCGGTCGGGTTTGTCACCGATCACAATGGGCCCGTGACTCCTGGGGATCTTCTCGCGCTGGCCGCGCAGTCGTGCGTGGACGCCGCGAAGCTGTTGCACGAGCTTCGGGTCGACGTTGCCGCGAAAGGCGCGTTCGACCAGGTCAGCACCGCGGACCTGGAGATCGAGGCGTTCCTGCGGACCAGCCTGACCGGCGGCGCTCCCGGCTCGGCGGTGGTCGGCGAGGAGCTCGGCACCGCCTCGGCACCGATCACCTGGTACGTCGACCCGATCGACGGCACCCGCAACTTCGTCCGCGGCATCCCGCTGTCGTGCCTCTCGGTCGCCGCGGCCGTGGACGGCGTGCTGGTGGCGGGCTGCGTGCTGGACCCGTTCCGCAACGAGCTGTTCACCGCGGCTGTCGGCGTCCCGTTCACGATCAGCTCTCCCGGCTTGACGATCACGCCTGGTGTGAGTCCACGCCCACTGGTGCTGACCGACATCCCGTTGCCCGGCAGCCCGTACCACGGCGAGATGGCACTGCTGGGCGCGTTGATGGAGGTGGCGGACGTGCGCCGCGTCTACTCGACGGCCCTCTCGCTCGCCTGGGTCGCGGCCGGCAGGGCGGACGCGGCGGCGAACCTCGGCATCCACCCGTGGGACGTCGCGGCGGGCGCGGTGCTGGTCCGCGAGGCCGGCGGCGTGTACCGCGAGATCGGCCGGGACGGGTTCGTGGCCGGCCGGGGTGAGATCGTCGACTGGCTTCACGATCGACTGGAGGACATCGTCACGTGATCGATCTCAGCGGCAAGGTCGTGCTCGTCACCGGCGCCGGCGGCACCATCGGCAGCGGCATCGCACAACGGTTCTCGGACGCGGGCGCGCTTGTCGTGCGCCACAACGGTGTTGAGGACGGTGACCTCCGCACATCCGCTCAACGCGTGGTCGAGGAAGCCTTCGCTCGCCACGGCAGGCTGGACGCCGTCGTCAACAACGCGGGCGTGCAGCCCGTGGAACCGTTGCCGGACATGACAGTCTCGCAATGGCAGTCCGTTGTGGACACCAACCTGACGGCCCCGTTCGCCGTCACCCAGGCGGCCGCTTCGCTCCTGCCCGCAGGCGGTTCGGTCACGCACATCGCGTCGATCGAGGGCTCGCACCCGGCACCGGGCCACGCCCACTACGCCGCCTCGAAAGCCGCGCTGATCATGCACGCGCGAGCGGCCGCCCTGGAGTACGGCCCGCGCGGCATCCGGGTCAACACGGTCTCGCCCGGCCTGATCACCCGCCCCGGCATCGAGTCGCAGTGGCCGGAAGGCGTCGCGCGATGGCGTTCGGCAGCGCCGCTGACCCGGCTCGGCACACCTGAGGACATCGGCAACGCGTGCGTGTTCCTGGCCTCGGACCTGGCTTCCTGGATCACCGGCCACGACCTGGTGGTGGACGGCGGCGTCACGGCCCGCCCGACCTGGTAGCTCGAAGGGCTGACCCGGCACGCGCGAACACCCACCACGATCCACTATTCGGAGATGTTCGTTGGCGGCACGGGCACCGTGGTGACGAGGTTTCGAGCCAGACCAGAGGAGGCCCACGCGGTGATGTGCGCCGTGCTCAGCCGAGCGCGCGCACTCGGCTTCCTGACCAGACGACTGGGCCGAGGAGTGCACCTCTGCGACGCCGATGCCGCACTCCTGCTGCTGACGCTCGCCCCACCGGTCAACGAGCCGAGCGACACGTACCTGTTGAGCGGCACGGTGACCGGCAGCACGCCGTGCGAGCTGACCAGAACGCTGTTCTCGTTGGTGGAGGACATCAGCTTCACGCCACTGGAACTCGAAGATCTGCGGGAGAGTCTGCCGTCGCTACCAGGTGTGGACGACACTCCGCTGATGATCGTCAGCCACCTGACCACCGATCTGGTCGCACAGGTCGAGAAGGCTGTCGAGCTTGGTGCCGCGGCGACGGCGATCACCGTGCTGCACGAAGACGAGCGACCGCACCGCCGCGTCGAGGCACACCTGCGTTCGCGTGGCGTCACCGTCGCACGTCCGCTCGAAGCCATGGCCGCGCACCGTCCGGAGCCGACCAGCAGACCGTTGTGACCGATAAGGCCCACGCTCTCATCGATCCGCTGTGACACCATCGATCACCTACCGATGTGGCTCAGCAGCGCTTGGACGTCACTGGACTCCAGGCCGCTCGCAACTGCGGGCTCCTCTTCAAGATCCGACAGTTGCTGGACCGAAGGGTCATCCAGGATCTTGCCCATGAACTCAAGCTTTTTCGCCAAGCGGAGCTCGACGACCTCATCGATGGTGCCGCGTGCAGCAAGCACGGTGACCCGCGTCTCGACATCTGGCGCAAGACCGAGCCGGTGAATGCGGTCGAGGCTCTGCAAGAACCGGCCAGCGACGAAGTCGCGGTCGACGTAGACGGCGTCGTGGCAGACCTGGTGGAGGCTGATGCCTTCACCAAGAGTCGCCGGGTTGGAGACGAGAACCAAGCAGTCCGGGTCGTTCTGAAAGCGGTGCAGTTCCTCCGCGCGCTCGACCGTCCCCCCGTGGACGATCGCTGGCTGGAAGGCAGCCAGAAGCTTGTGCAACGTTGTGAGGCTGCGCACGAATGTGGTCCACACCAGCGTCTTTCGACCGCGAGCTGCGTTCTCGGCGACGATCGCGGCAGCCTCCTGGTACTTCGGAGACAGCTCGTAATCGGGCAACCTCTTCAGCATCGTGTACAGAGAGTCGCCCTCGGGGATGTCGAGCGGCGGCAGTTGGTACTCCAGCGGCTCGTACCGCGTCTCGCCTTCGATCAACAGCGCTGGACTGGTCGCCGCCATCAGCAACCGCAATGCGGTCTTCCCCAGAGCAGCGAGGTCGTCGCGGCCGGAGCGAGCAGCTTCCTTTCCCACAATGGCGTCATAGATCTGACCGTGCAGCCGCGGCATGTCCACATACCGAACCCTGGTCTCCATCGGCGGAAGACCGAGCTCGAGCTTCGTGGTGCGCGCGAACAGCGGCCGGAGCACCGTGCTCGCGTACGCGAGGTCACCACCCGCGACAGCTGATGCGACCGTTCGGTGGCCGTATCCCGGCCATGCGAAGCCCATGAGGCTTTCGAGGTCCTTCGCTCCATTTGGAGCGGGGGTGCCGGTGAGAATCAGCCGCCTGCGAGCAAGCGGTCCGAGCGCCATACAGGCAGATCCGTACGCACCACGGGTGCCAAGTTTCATCCGATGCGCCTCGTCGAGAATCATCATCGACGGCGCCGCCTTCAGCCAGGCCGCCAGCGCAGTGGCGGACCTGGCCAGCCGCTCGTAGTTGATGATCAGGACCTTCGTGTCCGGCTCGACGAAGCGCTCGAACACCTGGGTGCGCAATGGCTCGTCGAAGCACTCGACACTCTCGAACTGCCACGACTCGTACGCCGATTTGGGGCACACGACGAGCAGCCGCTCAGCGTTCCCCTGCGCGCGCTGCGCGGCGAAGACCGCCAGAGCCACTCTCGTCTTTCCTGCACCAGGCACGCTGAAGTTCGCGCCGTGCCGCAACGACAGCAGTTTCGCGATGTCCCTCCGCTGGAACTCGCGAAGATCGCCCTTCCAGTCGTGGCCGAGAAGGGACAGAACGTCGCCCGCAGAAACCTCTCCTGCCCCGCCGGGCGCATCCAGCCGCCGCCGAACCGCGTTCGAGTCCTCAACGTTGCTGCGGACGAGCTCAGCGAGCTCGTCCGCCCAGTCCACGCTGGCCGGTTGAGGCCAGTTTGCGAGCAGATCCAGCTGCGACAGGAGATCGTCGAGATCTACGGTGATCGCCAGCGGGCCGAGCTGCGCTCCGGTGCGGAAACGCGTGGCAAGTCGCACGAGGTCGTCACGATGCTGATGCACCGTCCTCATGGTGACTTTGGTCCGCGTCTCGTCGAAGTCGAGGCACAGCGACGGCTCCGTCTGGCCTTTGTTCACCGAATTCCCCCAGGTGAAGTCGCATCGAGCAGCCACGTCACGCCGTCACCGGGGTTCTGCAGCCCCCGGCCGGCCTGCTTGGCGAGCTTGCGGAGGCTGTCCCGCAGCTTCAGCACAGCGTCGTCGAACGCCTCCTCGTCGAGTGAACGCGAACTGCGCGCTTGCACAAGATCGGCAACGCACTGGTCAATGCTCGCACTCGCATCGGCGAGCCGAGCCGGCGCCATCTGCTTGCGCTTCTGAAGCCGTGCGTTGCGCCCTGCCGTCTCCAACGCCAAATCGAACGCATCCTTGAGTTGATCGTACGTCTCACTTGCAGCACGGCTCTGGCCATCGGCCAAGGTGCCCGTTGCGCCTCTGGCTGCCTTCGCTTTGAGGATCCGATCGGTGAGCTCGCGGGCTGCGGTGACCGCGCTGGAGGTGCCGGCAACGCTGATGCCCAGGCCCGGAATGGACACCGGAGCATCGTCCGAACCCGCCGTGCCGAACTCCATCGGCAGCCTGCTGTCAAGGTACTGCTCACGAAACTTCATGCCGTCCTCAATGAGACGGACGTCGGTCTTCGCAAACCCGAGGCTGATCGCGGCCAGCCTCATCTCCTTAAGGACATCGGCGTTGTCGGGATCGACCGCCTTCTCCTTGTGGTAGGCGCGATGCAGCTCCTTGAGCTTCTCCTGGTGCTGCTCGAAGTCGATCAACCTCAACCCGGTGCCGCGCACCGGGTCCCGGCTCCGCTCGATCTGGTCGTAGATCACGCCGAGGATCCACCGCTCCTGGTGATAGGTGTCGGTGCGGATCCTGAACTCCTTGGCGATCATTTCCGCCGTGCGGCCCAGGGAAGCCTGCTCCTCCATCGCCAACAGCCGGTTGATGTACGAGTAGTCACGCCGGTGGTCCTTGCGCAGCTGCAGCGAAAGCTCGACCGAGTTGACGTCTGCCCACGTGAACGACTCGGGCAGCACGCCCACGCGCATCGACTGCGCGCCGAGTTCACGCAGCGCCGCAGCACGGGTGTTTCCGTTGACCAGCACGCCCTGATGCGTGATGAGCCCAGGGTCGTTCTGCCCGAACTCCTTCAGGCTCTTGAGCAGGTCGTCGAACTCCGGGTCCCGGCGGCTGGGATCCGCCGGCGAGGCCTGCAGCAGGTACTTCAGATAGTCCTGGCTCGCCGCGCTGTACGGGTCGGCGTCCAGCTCCGCGTCCCGCTTCGGGTCGTGCGTCCGCTGGGCCCGGATGCGGTGAGTGGCGGGGTTGAAGTACAGGCTGCTGAGCGGCGCCTCGATCACGTCGACGTGCAACGGTTGCCCGTTCCAGTCGACGGTCACGGTCTCGCGCGTACCACCGGACTCTTTCGCCTCCGCGAGACGCTTCTTGACCAGCTCGCTGAACTCCACGGCGCGGGGTGGCGGGGGAAATTCCCGATGCATCAAATCCTCACACTCCCAGTTCTTCGTCCCCGAGCACCTCACGCCGCACAGCCGTGCGGGAATCCGCCGGCATTGCACGGTAAAGGCCCCACAGCCTCTCAAGTCCACTCAAGCGTCGTTCGTCAGCGCTCAGCCAGCCACCAAAGATCTTCCTCTCGAGTGGCCCCAGGGATTCCACCAGACGCAGAATCTCGGCGAGATCCACAATGCTGCCGCGCCCCCCGACCCGGCACTTGTTGCACTCGGTGCTCAACTGGGTCTCCTCGGTTCCGTCAGGCAGAAGCACCTGGCGCCGGGCGATGTCCAGCTGCGCGATCGCGCCGTCGTCAAAGGTGTCGCCGCCGGCGATGCCACAGGACCGGCAGAGCCAGCCGTCAGCCTCCATCACCTTCTTCCGCTGCGCCGCAGTTACTCCGACCTTCTGCTTGACCGTCTTGGCCTGGCCGGGGATCCACACCTCCGCACCCACCCCGACGAGCCGCTGCTCGTCCTGCTTCAGGCCGGGGTCCTCGCGGTACGTGTCGATCTGCCAGCCGTAGTCCCTCAGGTCGCGCAGCCGGCGGTCGATCTGGGCGATGTCCGGAAACGCCTCACGCAGGTCGTTCTTCGTGAAGATCCCGTTGACGCCGACTTCCTGCACCAGCCACAGCGCCCCCCTCACCATGCTGCCGCGCTTGCTGTCCTTGTCCCTCCACGAGGGCATCGACATGGTTCCTCCCCTAAGCCAAGTGACGAGCCTACAAGTACATGGCGCTGTAAAGCGCGCAAAGCGCCGTACGCGTCCAACGGCGCTATGACAACGAGAACACGCCATAGGGGGCCACGGCCAGCGATTCGTGTTGCGAATTAATCGCGCAACACGAAACAAAGTTTTCGTGTTGCGCGATACATTTAGCAACATCTATGGCCGCGTAGACGGCGTACAGTCAGACGGAACTGCACGCACGCGACAAGGGGTGGCGATGCTGTCTGGGGTGTTCCAGTCGGAGATCAGCGCGGACCTGCCAAGACCGAGGCAGGTCTTCGCCCAGGCGTTGCGCGATCTGTACGAGAGCGTCGCTTACCAGGACGGCAAGCGGATCTCGCACGCCCAGTTGCTCGACATCGTCGAAGCCGGCCACAGCAAGTCCAGCCTGTGCAGGTACTTCAACGGCAAGAACGTCCCTTCCGAGGACTTCGTCATGAAGTACTACAAGCTGATCAGCGAGCGTGCCACCGATGTACTGCCTCTGACCTCTGAAGAGCTGCAGGACCTTCGCACGCGAGCAGAGGCCACCGATGGACGCCGACGCCAGGCACGGATGGATGCCGCGGCGCGCAAGGACCGCCGCATCGAGGAGCTGGAGCGGCTGCTTGCCGACCATGGCGGCAACAACGACGCGCCCGGCATCCTGCCGGTCCCCGTCGAGGAGGGGGACCGGCAGAGCAATGCGTTTGCAGAGCGACCGGCACCGCAGGTGGCGACAGAGGCGATCGAGCTGACCGAGATCGGGCTGCACGAACAGGCACTGACCCTGCTGTCGCAGCTTTCTGAGCACCACAACGCAGACGAAGCGGCGCACTGTGTTGCACACTTCCGCGCAGAGCGGCACGACGACCTCGCCGACACCCTGGTCCGGATCTACGGTCGCGACCACCGGACGAACCGGACACAGGATGTCGTCCGAATGTCCATGGCACTACGCGAACTGCGGTTTCCGGACGACGCTGACGCGCTGCTCAAGTTGATCATTTGACGACAAACGCGCAGGTCATGCTGCCGGCGGCGAACCAGCGCTCAGCTGATCTTCGACTTGTTCTTGTTGAACAAGTCGTGCCGGACGTGGTCAGCCTGACCGACGAACGCCTTGAACTTGCCCAGTTTGAACCTGGCGACGTTCGTCTTGCTGTTCTGGATCTCGATCTCGAAATCCTTGTTCAGCAATGAGATCCGGTGCTCCAGCTCGTGCGCTTCGAGCTCCTTGCCGATCGCCTTGGAGATCTGCGCCGCAGTCAGGAAGTCGCCGGCATCGCGGAGTGCGCGGTAGATCGGGTCGTGCTCGGTGTTGACGTCGCGATCGACCGGATCGCCCACCTTGTGCAGAGCAGACTTGATCGCAAGCCCGACCGCCCTGGCCACCGGCGGCGGGAAAGCATTGCCCACCTGGCGATACTTGGACGTCTTCAGTCCCACGAACCGCCACTCGCCTGGCTTCCAGCCCTGCAGGAGCTGCACCATTTCAGTCGTGAGCTTCGGTCCGATCTCGAACTCGTCGTTCTCAGCCGGCGCTTCGTTTGCAATACCCCATGCGTCGACGCCAAGTTGCTCCCAGGCCTTCTTGGCACGCGTCGGGCCGAGATCAGCACCACCGTGCTTCTTCGAACCGCCGACGATCGTGGGCGCAATGCCGTTGGCCTTCGCCACCCAGGCGTCCAGCCCCTTCCATCCACGAGCACCCATGAGTTCGCGGAGAGTCTCACCAACTGTCAGCGGCTCGTCTTGACGCTCAGGCCAGTGGAAGTACGGCGCGAACTCCTCTTGCAAAGCAACGAGAACGAATCGCGGCCGCAACTGGGGCACTCCGAAGTCAGAAGCGTGCAACAGCCGCCACTCTGCGACGTACTTCATGTCGATCAACCGGTCGAGGATCTCCTGCCGGTAGCCGGAAAATCTCGGGGTGCTGAGACCGCGAACGTTTTCGAGCAGCAGGGCGCGAGGCTTGAGAGTCTGACACTGATGCACTGCCCAGGCGAACAGATCACGCTCATCCGTCGAACCGTGCTGCTGACCCGCCAGGCTGAACGGGGGGCATGGCACACCGCCGGCCAGGAGATCGAAACTCTCAGGAAGGGCGAGGCCCGCCTTGTGCGCCTTGTCCCACACCTTCTCGGAAGCCACGTCACCGGTGATCACGCCATCGACGATCTCGATGGGATCAGGAGCTGCTGGCGCCTTCTTGCCGCCCCGCTTCGCACGGAAGGGTTCCGGGCGCTCCGGAAGGCCGTGCCGGGCGCGCAAGTTCGCGCGAAGCGTGTCAGCCGCGGTGGGGTCGAGCTCGATCGCGAGCTCGTGCTCGAAGCCGGCCTGCATGAGCCCAAGGGCCTGTCCACCCGCGCCGGCGCAGATCTCAACAACCTTCAGCGGCTTCCCGGCCTCGGGGGCTACCACAGGCCCTCCTTTCACTTGTTCGCGTCACAAACGGACGACAAGACTGGGGTATCTTCCGGCACCTGCACGTTCGGTACAAGCTGACCTGCTGGACGGGATGATCGTGCCCGAAGAAGATCCCAGGATCCGGCGTGAGCGAGCTCACGCCGAAGGCCGCTACCCCGCGCCCCTCAACGAGGGACGATCGCGGAACATGCAGGCGAATCGCCGCTCTGGAACCAAACCAGAGGTTGCGCTGCGAAGTGCCTTGCACCGGCGCGGGCTGCGCTACCGGAAAGATCACCTGCTCCGCTTCGACGACGGCATCAAGGTCCGGCCGGACATCGTGTTCACCGCTCGCAAGATCGCCGTGTTCGTCGACGGCTGCTTCTGGCACGTCTGCCCGGAGCACGGAAGACAGCCCACTACCAACGACTGGTACTGGACGCCGAAACTCCGGCGGAACATCGAACGTGACCGGCGGGCCGATGAGGTACTCGCCGCGGCGGGATGGTCTGTGATCCGCATCTGGGAGCACGAGACCCTCGACGCCGCAGTTGAGAGAGTCACAACCGCCGTCGAACACGGGTTCGAACATAACTGATCTTCACGAAAAGTGCACTACGTACGCGCCAACTGATCACTAACCACCGAACGGATCTTCAGATCCGCGCAGTCCGCACGAACGACGGTTCGGGGTGGTCGGGCCACGTCGGGCTGCGGACATGCCGAAGGCGGCGATATTCAGCTCGTCGTACGGCAAAGGGTCGCCCGGAACGGTTTGAGGTCCAACATCAGCCCGTAGATGCGGCTGTACTCCTTGGTGCCGCTGAGCGCGAGGGCCGCGGTCAGCAGGATCACCTTCTTGATGCCACCAAGTCCATTCTGCTCCTCGTGGCACCGAGCGTGATCGGCACACGAGACGTGTTGCCTCCGGCGCGGCCAGCGGCATTCGGGTAGAAGATCAGGCCACCGCCGCGCTTCGCGACGATGCCGGGGGCAGCCGTGGAGACTCAGGTCGGCGACGGGTCACCGGCTGCGCGCCCCTGGTAGCCCTTGCCGACCCCGCACGGGCCGACATAGCTCATGCCGCCGTAGACGCATGTAGGCGCCGGACAACGTGAGAAGGCGGCATGAAGCCGCTGATGGCAGCAGTGGTGGTGATCGCCGTGGCGGTGCTGGTACTGGTGACTGCCGGGTCAGAAGACTCTTCCGGCGAACCCCGGACGCCCGAGACGTTTCAGCGGGTGATCCTGAAGCCGCCAGAACCACGATTGAACTGACGCGCTAGCACCCGGTGACGAAGCCCACACCGAGCGACACGCCGGACCGAACGGCCCGACACCGAGGCACCGCGCGCCGCCGCAGACCTCAGCAACAACCCTGACCTGCTGCGACGACTCCAGTTCAAGATCACTCGGCTCAGCGTCCACCTGGACGATGGCCATGATCAACTTCTGGTTACTCTCCGGCTCCCCTCCGAAGCCCTATCGGAGGTAGCGGACACGGCCAAAAGGATCGTCGAAGCCATGCCTACGCCGAACAAAATGCCTGTTCAGGCACCAGATCCTGGTACGGATGGAGATGGTGCCCCCGACGGGATTCGAACCCGTACTGTGATCCTTTTAAGGGACCTGCCTCTACCGATTGGGCTACGGGGGCGACGGGGAGCCTAAGCCTTGATCGTCTGCCTGTGTGAGCGGATGGACTTTTCTCGCCCGCACGGCCCAGCGAATTGGACTAGAGCGAGCATCCGGGTAAGCGTCGAACGGACCCGAACATCAGCGCGCCCTCCCCGCTCCGAGCAGCTCCTTGAAGCGCAGCGCCACCCAGTCGTGCACGGCCGCGGAGACGGAGTTGTCGCCTGCCCTGTGCTCGAACCAGCGCCAGTCGCAGTTGACGTTGATCTCCAGGAACACGTGGTCGGAGCCGGTCACGAGGAGGTCGAACGCGGCCACCTGCACGCGCCAGTGCCGTGCCAGGGCCAGCAGGCGGTCGGACAGCGAGGTGGGCACGCACGTCGGCGTCACGCGTACGGCGTCCGGGTCCACCCAGAGCTGGGCGGGGTCGAGCTTGTCGACCTGGAAGGCGATGCACCGCTCTCCCACCACGAACACGCGCAGCTCGGTGTCGGACGGCACGTACTCCTGGACGATCACCGGGGCGGGCTCGGGGGCGTCCGAGGCACGAGAGGTCTCCAACGGCCGGGGAAAAAGCCCGTGCTGCACGCCTGGGCGCGGTTCCAACAGGTGTCGTCCCGCTGTCTTCACGATGCAGCGGCCGCCGCCTGGGCGCGTGCGGCCTGGACGTGTCGTCACGGCCGTGCGCGGCACACGCAAGCCGAAGGCTGATGCGTCGGAAAGCTGCGTGAGGCGGTCCAGATGCGTCGAGAAGCGCGAGGGGTTCACGTGTGCCCAGTCGGAGCGGGAAGACAGCCAGTTGGCGACTGAGGCCCACTGGTCGACCGCGTAGGCGCCGGCCAGCGTGCCCGGCTCGACCGGGACGGCGGAGAGCTCGAAGTGGCGGCGCCACACCAGAAGCGGGCGCAGCAGCCAGCGGTCGAGCTCGATCAGGGGTTGGTCGGTGTAGACGGACAGCGGCAGGTCGACGCAGCGGTCGGCGTCGATGCGGGCCATGCGGATGCCGCGCTCGGCCAGTGCGATGGAGAGTTCGTTCATCTCCATGTCGGCGGCGCGCGCCAGTACGAGCACGCAGGGTTGCGGGTTGCCGTCGCCCTCGTCGACCATGCCGAGGCGGTGCACCTGTTCCTGGAAGTCCAGGCATTTGGGCGGAGAGCGGAAGAGGTAGTCCTGACCCTGCAGCAGCAACGGTCTGGCAGCCTCGGACGGGGCACCCGGCACCCGCCCGTCAGCTGACCTGCTCAATCGTCCTTCTTGCTGCGGAAACTCTGCCCCGCCTGCGCGTACTCTGCGGCGTACTGCGCCAACGCGGGGTCCTCGATCTCGCCACGGCGAAGCTGTGCGGCCAGCTCCTCGAGAGACATCGGGATCACCTCTCTCCCCACACAGGCGCATCACGCATTCAGGTGATGCACCTGCCGTAGTCTCTGGTTCACGTAACGCAATGTCAAGGCGACCGCCGGAGCTTTACTCCGATTGGGCGCTTAAGTTCCGCCTAGAGGCCACAACAGTGCCCCGAACGAGATCTCGTCCGGGGCACCAGGTCACTCACAGAGAGTGAATCTCAGCTCTGCACGGCGCGATCGAAGTCCGACTTCGGGTCGTTGATCTGACCCAGCGCCACGACCTCGCGACCGTAGAACAGCGCCTGCGTCCAGTCCATCAGCACGCGCAGCTTGCGGTTCACGGTGGGCATGAACGCCACGTGGTAGCTGCGGTGCATGAACCACGCCGGCATGCCCTTGAAGCGCAGGCCGAACACGTCCGCGACGCCCTTGTAGAGGCCGAGGCCCGCGACCGAGCCGAGGTACTTGTGGAAGTAGTCCTTCGGCTGCTGGCCGCGCAACGACGCGACGATGTTCTTCGCGAGCAGCTTCGACTGGCGGATGGCGTGCTGCGCGTTGGGCACGCACGTCGCCGTCGGGTCCTCCTCGGTGCGCGAGAGGTCCGGCACCGCGGAGCAGTCACCGGCGGCCCACACGCCTTCGAGGCCCTGCACCTGCATGGCGGCGGTGCACCGGACGCGGCCGCGCTCGTCGAGCGGGAGGTCCGTGTTGCGCAGCACCGGGTTCGCCTTCATGCCGGCGGTCCAGATGATCGTGTCGGAGTCGAACTCCGTGCCGTCGTCCAGGACCACGTGGCCGTTCTCCAACGACTTCACGCGGGTGTCGAGGAAGATCTTGATGCCGCGCTTCTCCAGCGCCTCGACGGTCCACGCGCCGAGCTTGGCGGAGACCTCGGGCATGATCCGGCCGGCGGCCTCGACCAGGACCCAGTTCATCTCTTCGGGCTTGATGCCCTCGTAGTACCGAAGCGCATACCGCGTCATGTCCTCGAGCTCGGCGAGCGTCTCGATGCCAGCGAAGCCTCCGCCGATGACGACGAAGCTGAGCAGGCGCTTGCGCAGGTCCGCGTCGTTCGTGCTGGCCGCCTGGTCCAGGCGCGACAGCACGTGGTTGCGGACGTAGATCGCCTCACCGATGGTCTTCATGCCGATGCCGACCTCGGCCAGGCCGGGGATCGGAAGCGTGCGGGAGATCGCACCCAGCGCGGAGACGAGCACGTCGTACTCGATCTCCTCGACGTGGCCGTCCGACAGCTCGGCGGTCACGATCTTGCGCGCGTGCTCGATCTTGGTGACGCGGCCCGTGACGACGTGGCAGCGCTTGAGCACCTTGCGCAGGGGGGCGACGACGTGGCGCGGCTCGATGGAGCCGGCCGCCGCCTCTGGCAGGAAGGGCTGGTAGGTCATGTGCGGCTGCGGGTCGATGACGGTGACCGACGCCTCACCGGATCGCAGCTTCTTCTGCAATCCGAGAGCCGTGTACATACCGACGTACCCACCACCGACAATCACGATCCGCGTGGGTTGCGACTTCACAGCAGCCATACAGACATGGTCGCACCGAGACCCCCTTTTTCGCGCGTCCGAAGGGGCCGTTGTGACTACCGTCGCCGGGTGATGCCGGACACCCTCGCGACTGACCTGGGGCTTGAGCAGAAGTCGAGGAGTTCTCGCTGAGAGGAGCGATTCAGATCCTCAGCGCCACGACCCCGATCACGACCGTCAGAGCACCCAGTCCGAGCAGCTCCACGAGCCCGATGTTGGGCCCCGATGGGATGAAAGCGGCGAACGCGGCGACACCAAAAGAGATCGCCTGGACAATGGCGAACCGGCGGGCCGGAGCTTTCAGCGCGGCGAGCTCGATTTTCGTTTTCACCGGAACGACCGCGGCCAGTGCGGACGTCACGTGAATCAGGTGCAGCGCCGGAATCATGATCCACACGCCGAGCCGCAGCGGGTGCCCGTCGCCGAACGCCATCGCGAGCGCCGCGTAGCCGATCAGCAGCGCCGGACCCGCACTGCCGGGCATGAGCGCCGACAGCGCCGTCAGCACCGCGACGATGACGACCGGCGCGACAGCGCCGGAGTCCAGGCGCAGCACGAGCGCCACGGGCAGCGCCGCGAGCACGATCGCCAGTCGCATCAGCATTCGCGCGTCACCGCCACCCCGTGCTCGGCCATGCGCCGCAGCCGCTGCCGGTGTTCCGCGGCGATCATCTCGGCCGCGACCTCGCCCCACGGCGTCTCCCGGTCGGGTTTCAACGGCAACGGCAGCGTGTTGATCGCCAGCACGACGTGACCGTGTTTGCGCGTCTGCACGGCCAGCTCGGCGATCTCGTCGTCGAGGAACGGCGACAGCAGCACGACCACGGACCCGTGCGGCAGCTTCCGCAACGCCACGCGCGACGACCACCCGGCGGCCTGCACGCACACCACCAGCTGCGTGCGGATGCGCATGAGGTGCCGGCGCCCGACGCCGGACCGCACGTTGAGCTGCGGCCGGCTCAGGTCCGTCAACGCCACCCGGTCGCCCTGCCGCAGGTACCCGGCGGCCATCGACGCGGCCCGCCGCACCGCCCGGTCCAGGCTGCCGTCCGGGCGGGTGGTGGCCCCGTAGTGCGGAGAGGACCAGAGCGCGACGTCCGCGCCGACGTCGGTCCTGGTGTCGACGGCCAGCACGATCTCCGCGTCGGCCTCGGCGTGCCGTTCGCGCACGTGGACCGTGCCGGTGCGGGTCGTCACGCGCCAGTCGATGCGCTTGAGCCGGTCACCCGGCTGGAACGCCCTGATGTCGCGCAGTTCGGTCGAGTCACCGGCCCGCGGCGAGCGGTGGATGCCGACCAGGCCGGCGGGGCGCGGCGGCAGCGGTCCGGACGGGTGGTGCTCGACCGGCGGCAGGATCGTGCGGACGTGCTCGGTGCCGACGATCGGGCCGTAGACGTGCATGCCGTCCGGCCCGGCGAAGAGGTGGTCGAGCCGGAGGTCGATGCCCGGTCCCCACGCGTCGCGCCTGATCCGGACCGGCAGGTCGGGCGAGTGCGCGGGCACGGCCTTGGTCACGCCGGGCAGCTTGACCACCGCGATCTCGGCGTCCGCCCCGTCGAGGTGCGCGACGGTGTGCACGACGCCCGCACCCGCCCCGCGCGGCACCGGGCGGACGCTGACCGTCGGTGTGCCCTTCGGTTTGTTCGTGAGCAGCACGGAGAGGATGAGCGGAACGCCGAACAGCACCATCTCGACCTGGTGCAGGAACAGCCCGGCCACGACGAGCCCGGTGCCGAGCCAGACGGCCCGCGCGTACGCGTCCGTCGGGTGCCAGTGCGCGCCGTGGGACTGGGCGAACGCCTCCCTGATCTTGTCGGCTCTGCTCATGAGCTGGGCGGGCCCGGAACCTTGCCGAGCAGCTCGGTGACCACCTGCACGCCGTTCACGCCGGACGTCCACGTCTCCGGCTTCATCACCAGCCGGTGCGCGAGGACGGCGACCGCGCACTCCTTGACGTCCTCCGGCGTCACGTAACCGCGTCCGTCCAAACTGGCCAGGGCGCGGGCGACGAGGACCAGCCCCTGTGCGCCCCGCGGTGACGCACCGACCTCGACGGACGGGTGCTGCCGCGTCGCGACGGCCAGATCGACGCAGTACCGCAGGAGATCGTCGTCCACTGTGGCCCGTTCGAGCTCCTGCTGCAGTTCGGCGAGACGACCGGGCGCCAGCACCGGCGGCACCTCGGCCTCCTCCCGCTGCCGTGCGATCCGGCGGCGCAGGACCTCGATCTCCTCGTCCGCCGGCGGGTAGCCGATGTCGAGCCGCACCAGGAACCGGTCGAGCTGCGCCTCCGGCAACGGGTAGGTGCCCTCGTACTCGACGGGGTTCGAGGTCGCGAGCACGTGGAACGGCCTGGGCAGCGCGAACGTGCGCCCCTCGACCGTGACCTGCCGCTCCTGCATGGCCTCCAGCAACGCGGACTGCGTCTTGGGCGGCGTCCGGTTGATCTCGTCGGCGAGCAGCAGCCCGGTGAACACCGGTCCCTGGTGGAACTCGAACTCGCGGCTGCCCGGGTCGTAGAGGAACGACCCGGTGACGTCCGCGGGCAGCAGGTCCGGCGTGCACTGCAGCCGCCGGAACTCGAGGCTGAGCGCCTGCGCGAGCGACCGCGCGATCAGCGTCTTGCCGAGCCCCGGCACGTCCTCCAGCAGCACGTGCCCGCCGGCCAGCACGGCCGCGAGCGCGAGCCGAACGGTCCGCGTGCGCCCGACGACGACCTTGCCGACCTCGTCGAGAACGGCCTCGGCCTCCGCTGCGATGGTGTTGGCAGCGATCGTCACTCCACCCTCCTGAGCCTTTCGGCGAGTTCCGTCGGATCGGGCATCTCGGACGCGTCGATCCCCAGTCGTTGCAGCCGGGTGCGGAACCGTTCCCGGTAGCGCCGCGGGCTCTCCGCCGCCTCGGCGAGCCGCGACGCGAGCGTGCTGGCGTGCGCGGTGCTGATCGAGCCGGGCGGCGGCGGTGCCGAGCTCCACACGATGTCCGTGGCGTGTTTCAACCTGGTGACCAGCACGGCGAACGCGGTCGGCGGCACGGCCAGCGCCACCGCCCAGAACGGTTCGGCGCCGAGCAACCAGATCACCACGCCGATGATCACCCCGATCAGCAGCGCCAGCGCGGTCTTCATGCCAGCTCCCGGACGATGCGGCTCAGTTCCCGTTGCGCCTCTTGGGCCTGCTCGGCCGTCACGTCCTCGTGGCCGAAACGCGCGCGCTGGTAGAGGTCTTTGAGGACGGTGGCGTCGACACCGAGCTTCTCGGTGAACTCGGTGGGCGTCTGGTGCGGCTTGCGCGGTTCGGCCTCCTCCAGCGCGAGCCAGGCGGCGATCACGGCGTCGCGCGGCGGCCGTTGCGGGTGCGCGGTGAACTCCTGCAACGCCTTCTCGACGCGCTGGACCGCCGACGTGGTCTCGCCGATCTCGAAGTCCTCGATCTCCACCCCGCGCACGCCCCGGCGGCGGCGCCGGCGCGGCAGTTCGAACGCCAGGAGCAGCCCGACCAGTCCGAAGAGGACCAGCAACACCAGGGCCAGCAGGAACGCCGTGAACGGCACGCCCACCACGTCCGGCAGCTCCAGCGGCTGCGGCAGGTCCACCGAGCCGGAGCGGTGCTGCGGCGGCGGGCGGTCGTTCCACCGGTTGACGAGCGTGATCGGCGACGAACCGCTGGCCGCGACGACGACGATCAGCAGCGCCGCCACCGCCACCACGGCCCGCCACCACTTCATGCGGATCAGCCTGACACGGTTCGCCCAGCCGGGGTGATCATTTGGTCAACTTGCGGGTCAGGAACCGATCAGCTCACCGCAACCGCCCGCCTCAGCACGTCCTGCAGCATCTTCTGGGTCAGCCTGCCGGTGTAGGTGTTGTGCGGCGAGACGTGGTAGCAGCCGAACACGCGCAGGCCGCCCATCGACACCTCGACCCCGTGCCCGAACTTCGGCCGCTCCGGTCCCAGCAACGGCAGGAACGCCTTCCAGCCGAACCCGCCGAGGACCAGCGCGGATCGCAGGTTCGGCAGCAGGGCGATCTCCTCGTGCAGGAACGGCGAGCACCGGTCGCGTTCCTCGGCCGTCGGCTTGTTGTCGGGCGGCGCGCACCGCACGGGTGAGGCCATCCGCACGCCGTACAGCTCCATGCCGTCGTCGCGGGACCAGGCCTCGGGCTGCGACGCGAGGCCCACCTCGTACAGCGCGCGGTAGAGGAAGTCGCCGGAGGGGTCGCCGGTGAACATCCGGCCCGTCCGGTTGCCACCGTGCGCGGCCGGCGCCAGACCCACGATCAGCAGTGAGGCGTCCATCGGGCCGAAGCCCGGCACCGGCTTGCCCCAGTACTCCTCGTCGCGAAACGCCGCGCGTTTCTCCACCGCCACCGACTCACGCCACACGACCAGGCGCGGGCACGCTCGGCAGGCCGTAATTCGATCGTCGAGTTCCGTAGTGTTGCTCCTATGTCCGAGGAGAAGACCGAAGAGAAGCCCTCGTCTCCCGCTGATGACCTGGTCACCACCCAGCACAGCATCACCGTCAAGGGCCGCGAGCTGAACTACACCGCCACCGCCGGGCGTGTCGTGCTCAGGGAAGAGGTGATCAAGGACGGTGTGTTCGAGGGCCACAAGCCCAAGGCCGAGGTGTTCCTGACCACCTACACGCTCGACGGTGCCGACCCGCTCAAGCGGCCGGTGACGTTCGCGTTCAACGGTGGGCCGGGGTCCGCGAGCCTCTGGCTGCACATGGGCCTCCTCGGGCCGCGCCGGGTGCTGAGCGGTGACGTCGGCAACCTGACCGCGCCGCCGTACGGGATCGCGGACAACGAGGAGAGCCTCCTGAGCGAGAGCGACCTCGTGTTCATCGACCCGGTGTCGACCGGCTTCTCGCGGGCGGCGGAGGGCGAGAAGCCCGGCAACTACCACGGCTACCAGCCCGACATCGACTCCATCGCCGAGATCATCCGGCTGTGGACGTCGCGCAACGGGCGGTGGATGTCGCCGAAGTTCATCTGCGGCGAGTCGTACGGCACGCTGCGGGCCGCCGGCCTGGCCGAGCAGCTGCAGCGCAAGCACGGCATGTACCTCAACGGCCTCATGCTGATCTCCTCGGTGCTGGACTTCGCGACGCTCGAGTTCAACGAGGGCCACGACCTCGGCTACACGCTCTACCTGCCCACGTACGCGGCGATCGCGCACTACCACGGCCTGCACGGCGACCGGCCGCTCAAGGAGGTGCTCGCGGAGGCGGAGGAGTTCGCGGTCCGCGACTACCCGTACGCCCTCGCGCGCGGCAACCGGCTCTCCGACGTCGAGCGCGCCGCGACGATCGAGAAGCTGGCCAGGCTCACCGGCCTGTCCACGGAGTACGTGGACGCGGTCGACCTGCGCATCGAGCACATCCGGTTCTTCACCGAGCTGCTGCGCCGCGACCGCAAGACCGTCGGCCGCATCGACGGCCGATTCACGGGCTGGGACAAGGACTACGGCCGCGAGGAGATCTCCGCGGACCCGTCCATCGACGCGATCCTCGGCCCGTACTCGGCGACGATGAACCACTACCTGCACGCCGAGCTCGGCTACTCGAACGACCTGCCGTACGAGGTCCTCTCGCGGGCCATCGAGCAGTGGTCGTACAAGGAGTTCGAGGGCCGTCACGTCACCACGGCCGGCAAGCTCTCGGCGGCCATGCGCGCGAACCCGCACCTGAAGGTCCACGTGGCGTTCGGCTGGTACGACGGCGCCACGCCGTACTTCGCCGCCGAGCACCTCCTCGCGCACCTGCAGATCCCGAAGGAGCTCACCGCGAACATCGAGTCGGCCTACTACCCGGCCGGCCACATGATGTACGTGCACGAGCCCAGCAGGATCCAGCAGTCAGAGGACCTGGCGAACTTCGTGCGGAACTCGTCCAACACGTGATCCTCGACCTGTCCGACGACACCGTCCTGCACGAGCTGTGGACGGTGCAGCGGCTGGCTTACGCCGTCGAGGCCGAGCTGATCGGCTTCGACGGCATCCCAACGCTGCACGAGTCGCTCGACGACCTCGGGGCGTGCGGCGAGACCTTCCTCGGGCTGTACGACGAGGAAGGTCTCGCCGGCGCGGTGTCGTACCGGCTCGACGGGTCCACTGTGGACATCTGCCGGCTGGTCGTGCACCCGCGGGCGCATCGCCGCGGCATCGCGTCCAGGTTGCTCGACGCGTTGCCGGACGGGCCGCAGACCGTCAGCACCGGCACCAGGAACGAACCCGCGCTCCGGCTTTACCGCAAGCGCGGGTTCTCCGAGACCGGCACGCGCGAGGTCGCACCAGGCGTGTCGATCACCGATCTCGCCAGACCCTGACGCGGGTCTACGACCACTTGGTGTCGAAGCAGTTCGCGTCCACGTAGTCGCGGACCGGTGCCGGATCGCCGGCCGCGGCCTTGAGCGCCGCGTCCCGCACGAACTGGCGGCCTGCCTTGTCGTCCTCCGGCGGATACCGGGTCACGAGGTTGGTGATCGCGTCGAGCGCGGAGGCCGCTCCCGCCGAGTCGCCGCGGCCGACCGCGGCGTCCCAGGAGCGGTACCAGGCGCAGGTGTTGACGACCGCCAGCGCCTGACGCGCGAAGCCCTGTTCGCCGTCCGGTGGCGAGGTCGCCCTGATCAGCGCCTCCAGGTCCGGATGCACGTCCGTCGGCCACCTCATGGTCGAATAAAGCGAACGAACCTCGTCCGAATACCCGGCCGGCGGAGGAGAAGCCGCAGCACCGCACCCGGCCGCGAACAACAACAACAGCAGACAGACGAAACGCATTCAGTTCACGTTCCACCAGACGTTGCCGTTCCACGTGTCCGTCGAGTTGCTGCCGTACGACTTCGCGGAAAGACAGAAGACGGTGCTCGCCCGGAAGTTCGAGCCGATGCGGACGCGCGGCGTCGGGTCGGCGTTCTGCAGGCGCACCTCGGAACCCTCGGCGCCACCTGAACAGCGGCGCCACTTCACCCCGATCTCAGGCCCGTCGGTCTTGTTGACGTAGATGTTGGTGCCGCCGACCGTGATCGTCCGTGCCGTGCTGTAGTTGACCCACTCACCCTTTCGCAGATTTCCGGAAATTCCTGACTGAGAAGCACTGGCAGGCATCGCGGTGGCGACCAGCGCGCCGATCACACCGACGGCCACGACGAACATCTTCCTCTTCATCGCTATTTCCTCCCCAGTAGAGGTGAATGGCGGAACGCGATGAAAATTAGCGACGCGACCGCGACCGGGGACACCGCCAGAAGGGCGTTGATCAACGATGTGGAAAACTACTTGGATAGTCACCAACTGGACTGATGGGGTGACGACAATCCACCAGCAGGGTGTCGCCGAACACCGTCAACGCCAGAACACCCAGCACAACGAAGAAGGGGCCGCACGGACGGTGCGGCCCCTCATTCAGGTGAACGTCAGACGACCGCGCGCTCCTCGGCGAAGTGGCACGCCGCCGGGTGGCCCCCGTTGCGCGACACCAGCTCCGGCACCTCGGTCGCGCAGATGTCCTGCGCCTTCCAGCACCGCGTGCGGAACCGGCAGCCCGACGGCGGGTCGATCGGCGACGGCACGTCACCGGTCAACCGGATGACGTCGCGCCGGCCGCGCTGGGTCGGGTCCGGCACCGGCACGGCGGACAGCAGCGCCTGCGTGTACGGGTGCATCGGCCGCTCGTAGATGTCGTCCTCGGTGCCGATCTCCACGATCTTGCCGAGGTACATCACCGCGACGCGGTCGGACAGGTGGCGCACCACCGACAGGTCGTGGGCGATGAAGACGTACGACAGGCCGAACTCGGTCTGCAGGTCGCCCAGCAGGTTCATCACCTGCGCCTGGATCGAGACGTCCAGCGCCGACACCGGCTCGTCGCACACGATCACCTTGGGCCGCAGCGCCAGTGCGCGGGCGATGCCGATGCGCTGGCGCTGACCGCCGGAGAACTGGTGCGGGTACCGGTTGATGTGCTCGGGGTTCAGACCGACGATCTCCAGGAGCTCCTGGACCTTCTGCCGGCGCGAGCCCTTCGGCGCCACGTCGGTGTGGATCTCGAACGGCTCCCCGACGATGTCGCCGACCGTCATGCGCGGGTTCAGCGACGTGTACGGGTCCTGCAGCACGATCTGGATGTCGCGGCGCAGCTTGCGCAGCTCCGCGCCCTTCATGCCGAAGATGTCGCGGCCCTCGAAGCGCGCGACGCCCGAGGTCGGCGGCTCCAGGCGCATCAGCACCTGGGCCAGGGTGGACTTGCCGCAGCCGGACTCGCCCACGACGCCCAGGGTCTCGCCCTTGTTCAGCGAGAACGACACGCCGTCGACGGCCTTGACGTGGCCCACGGTGCGCTTGAACAGCACGCCGACCCGGACCGGGAAGTGCTTGACGAGGTTCTCGACCTCGAGGATCGGCTCAGCCACGAGCGACAACCTCCTCCGCGATGTGGCACCGGCTGGTGCGGCCCATGCCGAGATTGTGCACGGTCGGCACCTCGGTGACGCACCGGTCGAACGCGCGCGGGCAGCGCGGGTTGAACGGGCAGCCGGGCGGGATGTTGGTCAGCGACGGCGGCAGACCCTTGATCGTCTTGAGCTCCTGGCCCTTGAGGTCCAGGCGCGGCAACGACTCCAGCAGCGACTCGGTGTACGGGTGGCCCGGCGCGCGGAACAGCTCGTACACGTCGGCGTGCTCGACGATGCGGCCCGCGTACATGACCGAGATCCGGTCCGCGACGTCGGCGACGACGCCGAGGTCGTGGGTGATCAGGATCATGCCCATGTCGCGTTCCTTCTGGATCTCCGCCAGCAGGTCCATGATCTGGGCCTGCACGGTGACGTCCAGCGCGGTCGTGGGCTCGTCCGCGATCAGCAGCTCCGGGTCGAGCGCCAGCGACATCGCGATCATCGCGCGCTGCCGCATACCGCCGGAGAACTGGTGCGGGTAGTCCGAGACCCGGCCCTTGGCGTTCGGGATCTTGACCTGGTCGAGCAGCTCGACGGCGCGCTTGCGGGCGTCCGCTTTGGACATCCCGCGGCGGACCTTGAGCTGCTCCTCGATCTGGAACCCGACCGTGAACACGGGGTTCAGCGCCGAGAGGGCGTCCTGGAAGATCATGGCGATGCCCTCGCCACGCACCTCGCGGCGCTCCTCCGCGGACTTCTTCAGCAGGTCCTCACCGCGGAACCTGATCGAACCGTTGGTGATGAACGCAGGCGGCATGTCCAGGATGCCCATGATCGTCTGTGCGGTCACGGACTTGCCGGAGCCGGATTCACCCAGCACCGCAAGGGTTTCGCCCGCCGAGACGTGGTACGAAACGCCGTTGAGAACCTTCGCCACACCGTCGTGGGTGCGGAATTCCACGTGGAGATCCTCGACCTCCAGCAATGGCTGAGTCACGAGATCTCCCTATCGGGACTTGGGGTCGAGGGCGTCGCGCACGGCGTCGCCGAGCATGACGAAGGCCAGCACGGTGACGGTGACGAAGCCCGCGGGGAACAGCAGCATGTGCGGTGCCGACTGGAAGTAGTCGCGCGACTCCGAGATCATCACGCCCCACGACACGACCGGCGGCCGCAGGCCGATGCCGAGGAACGCGAGCGTCGCCTCGGCGCCGATGAACGCGCCGAGTGCGATCGTCCCGTACACGAGCACCGGGGCGATCGTGTTCGGCAGCAGGTGCCGGAAGACGATGCGCATCGGCGACGCGCCGAGGCCGCGCGCGGCCTTGACGTAGTCCTGCTGCTTCGCGACCAGCGTCGCGGAACGCATGATGCGCATGACGACCGGCCACGACAGCACCGCGATCGAGAGCACCACCTGCGTGACGATCCGGACGACGCCGGGGTTCTCGTTCGGGGCGTTCAGCGTGGTCAGGATGACGATCGCGCCGAGCACGAACGGGATGCCCGCGAAGATGTCCGCGAACCGCGACAGCAGGCTGTCGATCCACGTCTTCGCGTAGCCCGCGATGATGCCGACGAACGAGCCGATGATCACGGTCAGGATCGTCGAGAAGATGCCCACGAGCAGCGACGCACGGGCGCCGTACATGGCGCGGGCGTACACGTCGTAGCCCTGCAGGTCGTAGCCGAACCACGCCTCGGCGGACGGCTTCTGCAGGGACTTGTCGAGGTTGGCGTGACGCGGGTCGACCGACGTGAACAGCGACGGCCAGATCGCCATCACCACGACGATCAGGATGATCACCAGCGAGATGATGAACGTGGGCTTGCGCCGCAGCTCGCCCCACGCGTCGCTCCACAGCGAGCGAGGCTTGCGCTGCTTCTGCGACGAGTCGTCGACGTGGCTGAGCTGGTCCACACCGGCCGCCGCGGCCGCCTCGAGTCCGGTGCCGCCGGACACGGATCCTGGGTCACTCATAGCGAATCCTCGGGTCGAGAACGGCGTACAGGAGGTCGACGAGCAGGCTCGCCAGCAGGTAGACGAGCACCAGCAGGGTCACGATGCCCGTGACCATGACGCCTTCCTTCTCCTGGATGCCGCGGAAGATCAGGCCGCCGATGCCGTTGATGTTGAACACGCCCTCGGTGACGATCGCGCCACCCATGAGGCTGCCGAGGTCGGTGCCGAGGAACGTGATCACCGGGATCAGCGAGTTGCGCAGCAGGTGGACGCCGACGACGCGGGTCTGCGGCTGGCCCTTGGCGATGGCCGTGCGCACGTAGTCGGAGCGGCGGTTCTCCACGATGCTCGTCCGCGTCAGCCGGGCGACGTAGGCCATCGAGAGGCTGCCGAGCACGAAGCCGGGGAGGATGAGCTCCCCGATCGTCGGATCCGCGCCGACGGACGTGTCCATGATGTCGAAGCCCTGCGGGCCGAGGTAGAGCCGCAGCACGAAACCGGTGACGAACACCGGCAGCGAGATCAGGAACAGCGTCGACACCAGGACCAGGTTGTCGAGGAAGCCCTGCCTGCGCAGACCGGTGAGGACGCCGGCGATGATGCCGATGACGGCCTCGATGATCACCGCGATGATGCCCAGCTTGAAGGTGATGGGCCACGAGATGGAGATCTGCTCGCCGACGGACACACCGTTGAACGTGGTGCCGAAGTTGCCGGTCAGCAGGTTGCCGAGGTACTTGAAGTACTGGACCAGCAACGGGTCGTTGAGGTTGAGCTTCTGGCTCATCTCCGCGATGTAGGACGGGTCGCACGGCCGTTGACCGCACTTGCCGGAGAACGGGTCCTGCGGAATCGCCCAGACCAGGGCGTAGATCAGAAAAGTGGTCCCCAGGAAGACCGGTATCAGCTGCAGCAGACGGCGCAGCACATAGCGACCCATGAGGTCGGCTCCTTGCGTGGTGGGGGGCGCCGGAACCTGAGCCCGAACACCCCTCCGGCCTCGCGTCCGCAACGCTTGGCGGACGCGAGGCCGGAAAGGTCACTGCTCGGACATCACTTGCTCAGGTTCTCAACGTGTGCTTCGGCGGTCAGCTACTTGGCCTTGACCCGGAACGCGGCGAGCTCGGCGTCGCGCTTGAAGGTCAGCTTGGCGGCGAGGAGGTTCTTCGACCGCGCGCCGATGCCCTTCTCGTTCCAGGTCGGGATGGACGGCATGTCCTTCGCGACCTGGTCCTCCGCCTGCTGGTACAGCTTGATGGCCTCGTCCGGGTTGGCCGTGCC
The DNA here is from genome assembly GCF_040609115.1 of Lentzea sp. NPDC004782. NCBI lineage: Bacteria > Bacillati > Actinomycetota > Actinomycetes > Pseudonocardiales > Pseudonocardiaceae > Lentzea > Lentzea sp. NPDC004782. Next base: position 93,261 of record NZ_JBEXJN010000021.1, on the reverse strand, counting down.
GTCAGCCTTCTCCAGCAGCGAGTCGACCGTCGGGTTCGAGTAGTTCGAGTCGTTCGAGGAACCACCGGTGCGGTACAGCGGGTTCAGGAAGTTCTCGATCGACGGGTAGTCGGCCGACCAGTCGGAACGGGCCATGCCGGTCAGCTGCTTGCCGTCGACGATCTGGCGGAACGCACCGAAGTTGGTGGCACCGACGAACTCGCACTCGACACCCAGCGCCTGCTTGATGCTGTTGCACACCGCCTCGAGCGGCTCCTTGCGGCCACCGTCCTGGTTGGACTGGATGGTCAGCTTGCCGGTGAAGCCGGACTCCGTGAGCAGCTGCTTGGCCTTCTCCGGGTTGTACTTGCAGTACTCGCCGCAGACGCCGTCGCGGTGACCCTTGATGCCGGGCGAGACCCAGCCGTCGGACGGCACGTAGGAGCCGGCCAGCACGGTCTTGGTGATCTGCTCGCGGTTGATGGCCATCGAGATGGCCTGGCGGAGCTTCACGTTGTCCTTGAACGCCGGGATGTAGTACGGCAGGGCGATGGCGCTCTGGCCCAGCAGGTTGGCGTTCAGGACCTGGTCACCGAGGTCCGCCTTGTACTTCTCGCCGACCTTGGCCGACGGCGGCAGGGCCTCCATGAAGTCCAGCTTGCCCGCGACCAGGTCCTGGTACGCGGTCTCCTGGCTGGAGTAGATCTTCACGTCGAGGGTCTTGAAGTGGACCTGGTTCTCGAGCTTGTAGTCGTCGAAGCGCTCGAGCTTGATCAGCGAGTTCGGCGTGCGGGAGACGAACTTCATCGGGCCGTTGCCGATCGGCTTCGCCTCGAACGCCTTCGGGTCCGCGAAGAACGCGTCCGGCAGCGGCGAGAACGGCTGGTAGCCGATCATGATCGGGAAGACCGAGTTCGGCGCGCTCAGCGTGACCTCGAACTCCGTGTCGCTGACGACCTTGAGGCCGGACATCTTGTCCTTGGCCGGCTTCGCCTTCTCGTCCTCGGGGTGGACGTCCTTGTAGCCCTCGATGGGCGCCATGAACGAGCTGGCCTGCTGCGCGTTCGGCGAGTACGCGGCGTAGTTCCAGGCGTCGACGAAGTTCTTGGCCTTCACCTCGGTGCCGTCGTGGAACTTCTGGCCCGGCTTCAGCTTGATCTTGTAGACCTTGGCGTCGCTCGACTCGACCGACTCCGCGGCCAAGTTGTACGTGGAGCCGTCCTCGGGCTTGTACCCCACCAGACGCGTGAACAGCGCGTCGGTGATCTTGCTACCGCCGGCCTCGGTCGTGTTGGCCGGGAACAGCGTGCTCTTCGGCTCGGTGCCGTAGATCGACACGGTGCCGTCCGGGTCTTCCTTGCCCCCAGCAGTGGACGAACCCCCACCGCCGCCACCGCACGCGCTGAGCGTCATGGCCAGCGCGGCTGGCACAGCCACCCACGCAACCCGTGATCGCGACATCAGTCTCTCCCGCCTTTCCCCGGCGTCGCCGCAGTTATTGCGTGCGCACGCCTCCCCGGGAGGTCTCGTCCACCTCCCAAAACGTGAGAGGACGTTAACCGGGGTGTCCAGGAGTACGCGCATCGAAAGCGGTTACAAACTCGTCACGATCACCTCAAGTCGACCTTAATTCGACTCTAGACCAGCGAAAACGCGATGCCGTCGAGGATGTCGTGCTCGCTGCACACGAGCGCGCGAATACCCGCGCGATTCGAGAGCTCCTCGGCAATCGCACGCAGAACCAGCGCTCCACCGCAGATGACGTCCACCCGTCCGGGGTGCATGGGTCCGAGCGAGGCACGCTCATCATGCGTCATGGAGAGGATACTGTGCGTGATTTCCCGAACATTGTCAAGTGTGATTCGGCTGAGGTGAATATCGTCGCTGTTGTACACCTCCAGCCCCTGGACCAGGGCTGACAACGTCGTGACGGTGCCGGCGACGCCAATCCACGTCCGGGTCTTCTCGACCGGGACGATCTCGAACGCCGCTTTGATCTGCTCGCGCGCAAACGCTTCCGCCTCGGCGATCTCGTCCTTCCCCGGCGGATCCGACTTGATGAACCGCTCGGTCAGCCGGACGCACCCGATGTCCATCGACCGCGCGGCCTCGACCTCCGTGCCGGTGCCGAGGACGAACTCGGTGCTGCCACCACCCAGATCGGTGACGAGGAAGGGTCCCTCGTCCGGGTCAAGATCGGCCACCGCGCCGAGGTACGACAGCCGCGCCTCCTCGTCCCCGGTGATCACCTCCGCGGGCGCGCCGAGAACCGCCTCGGTCATGCCGAAGAACTCGTCGCGGTTGCTCGCGTCCCGCGTGGCACTGGTGGCCACCATCCGTGCCCGCTCGACTCCCTTGCGTTGCATCGTGCGCGCGTAGTCCTCTAGGGCTGCTTTGGTGCGCTGGATCGCGTCGGGGTGCAACCGCCCGGTCGCGTCGACCCCCTGCCCGAGCCGGACGATCTTCATCTCGCGGTGCACGTCCCGCAGCCACGCGGTGCCGTCGTCCCGCAACGTCACGTCGGCCACGAGCAGCCTGATCGAGTTGGTCCCGCAGTCGATGGCCGCAACGCGCGACATGGTCACCCCTACCTGTTGTGCCGGTACTCCTCGGCAAGCATGGCGTAGACGTAGAGGTCGCCCCACTCGCCCTGGAGGATCCCGAAGTCCCTGAAGTGCGCCTCCCTGCGCATCCCCAGCCGCTCCATCAACCGCCACGACGGCTCGTTGCGCGGATCACACTGGGCGACGATCCGATGCAGCCCGAACTCCTCGAACCCGAGCCGCAGCATCCGTTCCGCGGCCTCAGTCGCGTAGCCCTTGCCCTGGAAGTCGGGATGAAGGCTGTAGCCGATCTCGCCTTGGCGGTCGACCTCGCTGCGCCACTTGAGCACGACGTCACCGACGACCCGTCCCTCCGGCAGCTGCACGGCCAGCGCGATCCGCTGCCCCTCTTCAGCCAGCTCCGTCTCGTTCGCCCGCCTCTCGAGCAGCTCCGCACAGGCCTCGCGGTCCGCCGCGACGTTGTAGAGGTAGCGGAGGACGTCCGGGCGCAAGCGGTAGGCGACGAAGTCGTCCAGGTCCGCGGGTTCGAACGGCCGCAGGACGAGCCGGTCCGTCCTCAGTGGATAGTCAGGCTTGAGCACGCCGGCACTCCCCTTCGAGCATCGCGTAGACGTAGAGATCTCCCCACTCGCCCTTGAAGATCTCGTTCTGCCGGAAGTGCGCCTCCCTGCGCATCCCCAGCCGTTCCATGAGCCGCCACGACGGCTCGTTGCGCGGATCGCACTCGGCGACGATCCGGTGCAGCCCGAGCTCCTCGAACCCGAGCCGCAGCATCCTGGCTGAGGCTTCGGTGGCCAGCCCCTTGCCGCCGAACTCGGGGTTGAAGCCGTAGCCGATCTCGCCCTGCCGGTCCTGCGCGCTGAGCGACTTCAGGACGACGTCGCCGACCACCCGCCCGGCCTCCGGCCAGTAGGCGGCCAGCGAGATCCCCTGCCCCTCCTCGGTCAGCTCGGTCTCGGCCATCCGCTTGGCGAGCAGTTCCGCGGCCTTCTCGCGGTCCACGGCCTCCCCGTAGAGGTAGCGGTAGACGTCCGGGCGCGAGCGGTAGGCGTAGAAGTCGTCGAGGTCGGTCGGCTCGAACGGCCGCAGGACGAGGCGGGCGGTCCTCAGCGGGTAGTCAGGCTTGAGCACGCCCTCACCCTGCCAAGAACCGCCGCCCCACGCCTCGCGATTTAGTGCTGGGACGACGAATACAGCTTGAAGACGTCGTCCGCGTCCATCACTCCGGAGTAGACACGTACGTCGTCGACGTCGCCGACGACACCACGTCCGACCTGCAGTTCACCGGCGCCGTCGAACGTCTGAGGGCCGGCCTGCACGCTGTCCGACGCATCGCTCCCGACGTACAACATGATCTTGCCGGTAGCCGCGTCGTACGTGGCCACGAGTTGCTCCCACCTGTTCGCCCTGGCAGGCGAGTGGGAGAGCGCGACCGTGCCGTCCGCCAGCTGGAATCCCCACCTGCCGGTGTCCGGCCGGTAGCCCAGCACGAACGGAGAACCCGCCATGCTCACGACGGTGTCGGCCGTGCCGCTGAAGTCCCCGTGCCGCACCCAGGCGGACACGGTGAACGACCGGTCGGTGCGCAGGTTCGCCGGACGCGGCGCCGTCATCTCACCGGTGGCGGCTTCACCGAAGCGCAACCACTTGTCCGTGCTGGCCCAGACCTGGTTCGGGTCAAGGGGATCGGCGGGTGTGCTCCCCCAGCCGACGCTGCCGGACAACGTGCCGTTCTGCCCACTGACCTCGTCCTTGGTCGTGGTGCCGGTGAGCTCGTCCATGCTGTAGCGGGCACGCAGCGCCACGAGGTTGCTCTGCTTCGCCGCTTCTGCCGCGCTCAGCGCGCGATCCCACACCTGGACGTGGTCGATCGTGCCCGCCACCTGCCCGACCCGCGCGCCACCGCTCTTGCCGGCACCGACCACGAAAGGTCCAGGCGCACCGGTGAGCGTCACGGCCGTCGTGCTGCCGAGCTTTCCGTTGACGTACAAGGAAACCTTGCTCGCCTCGTACACACCCACCAGGTGAGTCCACACCCCGACCGTCGAAGGATCGGCCGAGTACCGCAGCACGAAGCCGCTCTCCTGCTCACCGTCCTGGCTCGCGACGGTGTACGGGGTGTTCGCAACATCGAGCTTCACCCACGCCGACACGGAGAACGCGCGCGAGGTGTCCACGAGCGCGGACTCGGTGGTGGAGAACGAGTTCGTGTTGTTGACCTGACCGTTCTTCGAGTAACCCTCGCCGAACGTCGCACCGTTCAGCGTCAGCGAATGGCCGTTGCCAGTGCTGTCGGCCGCGACCGTGCCACCGGTCTCGTCGAAGTTCCACACCGCCACCGGAGGCGTGGCCCTGGGCGCGTCCGCGACCCTGAACAGGTAGGTCTGCGTCGGAGACGGGTGTCCGGCCTTGTCGTACGAACGGACGTAGAGCACGTTGAGGCCACTTCCCGTCGGCGTGATCGGCACGTCGACCGCACCGCTCGCCTCGACCCGGTTGGCGAAGGTGTCCGTGTTCAGCGACCACCCGTAACGGACGACATCCGTCGAACCGTTGGGAGAGAACGTGAAGACGCCGGTGCGACCGGGGGCGCCGTTGAGTCCGCTCGTCGGGTAGTCCGTCGACGACACCACGGGTGCGTTGGGAGCAACAGAGTCCACCTGGAACTCGCAGGCGCCGACCCACTTCGACCGATGCTTGCCGTCGCTCGCGCGGATGTCCCAGCGGTAGACGGTGTCGTCCACGAGAACGCCCTGCGGCAACGTCACTTGGGCGAACGAACCCGACGGCACGTCCTTCGCCGTCAACTCGGTGACGCGCGTCTCGCCTGCGCGCACCACGAAGTCCGCGCTCAGGAACTGGTTGTCCCCGGACAGCTTCGCGCGCAGCCTCGGCGTCTGCGTGGCCAGGACGGGCCGGTCGACCCCGGCGCGGCAGGGCAACGCGTCCGCGCCGTTCGGCCCCCACCCCTCCATCCCGAGATCGGTCGGTGGGTTCGGACAGGCTGCGGCGCTCGCGGTGGTTGAGCCGAAGAGCATGACGGCAGCAGTGAAAACGGGCAGAGCAAAGCTCCGCCTCGTGGCGTTGAGCATCTATCCCCCCACCGCCGATCCCCGCCGGCAGTCTGTTCGATGGTCCCCCGACCCGTGCTGGAGCAGCATGGACGAATCCATCAGGAAAGGGAATACCTCGGTCAGAGGAACTTCGCCGCGGACCGAACCCCGCTGTTCACTCCTTCGCAGACCAGGTCTCCGGCATGTACCTCGAGCTCAGGGCACTCCAGGTCGGCGTCACCGGAACCGAACCGCGCCAGCCAGTCGGCGACGAGGTAGATCTCTCCGCGCTCGTCGATGCCGAGGAAGAACCTGCCGTGGTCGAGCTCTCCCAGCGGCGCGATGACTCGGCCGATCGTCTGTCCCCATTCTCCGAACCGGTCGTCCTCGCCGATGGTGAGAAGGGGACCGAACTCGAACGGCTCCCTCGCGCGGGAGCGTCCCGGCCCGGACTGCTCGACGGACGGACCGCCGAACTCCGCGAGAAAGCGCTCGGCTGCTTCGTGGAAGACGAACCCCGGCTCCTCCAGCGGAGCCCGCCAGACCGCGGTGTCGACCGTCCTGCCGGGGTACCAGCCCGCCTGCCTCAGCGTTTTCTCGGACTCTGGCGAGAACCTCGGGCTCACGGAGCTTTCACGAGGTGAAGGAATGCCGACCACGCCTTCTCCGACACGGGGAGGTGGGTGGAGGGGGCCTTGCTGTCGCGGATGCCGATGCCATGGCCGATCTCGACGCAGTCACTCGACTCAGGGCTGTAAGAGCTCTTACGCCAGCTCACCTCGACACAATCACTCGCCGAGGGGCTGTAGCTGCTCTTGCGCCACGTCGACATGCGGTACGCCTCCTCAGGAGAGCAAGGTAGTGATCAACCTCCTCGATTGTTCCGCATCCAAGGCTTCGTCATCCAGACGTTTCAGCACTTCGGCGTAGGTGGCCAACGATCCCTTGTCCTCCAAGAAGAGGCAGGAGTTCTGGCTCTCGATGTAGATGACCGGCTCGAACTTCTCGTAACTGAGCTGAAGGAACGAGCCGGACAAGCCCGCGTGCGCGCCGATGGCGATCGGCACGATCCGGAACGAGATGTACCTGCGCACCGACATCACCATGATGTGGTTCAGCTGTGCCAGCATGACGCTCGGACCGCCGACCGGCAGCCGGAGCGCCTGCTCGTGCACGTGGAAGACGAACTCGCGACCAGGCTTCAGGATCGCCTGACGGTCGAGCTTCGCCCGGATCAACGCGTCGATGTCCGCGGGCTGGATCTTGGCTGACTTCTCGCTGGCCGCACGGATGTAGCCGGCTATCTGGAGGTGGCCCGGCACGAGGTTCATCGACCACACGGTGATCTTGCTGGCGAGCCGTTCCTGGTTGATCAGCGAGTGCACCTGGTCCGGTACTCCGTCCTCCGGGAACAGCAACCAGCCCTTCTCTCGGGACTCCCGGAACAAGGCGATCAGACGCTCGACCTCGGCGGCGGGCACGCGGCAGTACGAGAGCAGCCGCACGAGGTCGACCTCGCTGACGCCGCCCTTGCCCTGCACGAGGTCGGAGATCTTGGCTTCCTGCCAGCCGAGCAGTTCGGCGAGCATCCGTTGCGTCAGACCGCTCTGCTCGATGGCGGTGCGGACTCCGTTGCCGAACTCCCGGCCCACCACGCTTGAGTTGCGCTTCGGCATGGAAAGGAAGCTAGGAGACGGACTCCCCTTCACTCCAACGTTTCTACCCGAATCGCCCCGAACGAAGTACGACTTGGAAGCGTGCCAACGCGACACGCCGGGCTAGCTCGGCGTGCTCGTTACCAGGCTGTGCGTCGTCGTCGACTGCGCTGAGCTGCCACCCGTCGAGGACTTCTCGGTCGCGGAGGGGGACGAGGTGGCCGAGGTGGAGCGGGAGGTGTCGGACGACTGCTGCGGCGGGTTGGACGACGTGGTGGTCGTGGTCGTAGTGGTCGTCGTCGAGGACGAGGACGGGGGCTCCGACGAGACCGGCGGGCACGACGTCGACGTGGAGGACGGTGCCGAGGAGGACGTGGACGTCGACGTCGTGGTGGAGGTCGGCGTCGGGCAGTTCGGGGTCGGAGGGGTGGTCGTCGTCGTGGTGGTGGACGACGGCGGGGTCGACGAACCGGGATTGCCGCCCGGGTTGTTACCGGGGTTGCTGCCGGGGTTGTTCGGCTTCGGGTTCTGCACGTTGTTGCCGGTGTCGGGCAGCGACGGCAGGGCGTTGACGTTCTCGCTGTACTCCTTGGCCCACTTGAGGACCGTCTGGACGTACGTCGTGGAGTTGTTGTAGCGGAAGACGGCCTTGGCGCGGTCTTCCTGCTTGGTCATGTCGCCGCCGGCGGCGCAGAGGTAGCGGCCTGCGCCGAGCGCGGCGTCGTAGACGTTGTTCGGGTCGACGTTGCCGTCTTCGTTGCCGTCCGCGCCGAAGGTCGCCCAGGTGGAGGGGATGAACTGCATCGGGCCCACCGCGCGGTCCCAGGCGGTGTCGCCGTCGAGGCGGCCGCCGTCGGTGTCGCGGATGGCGGCGACGCCGGGTGAGCCGTTCAGGACCGGGCCGAGGATCTTGGGGGTGGCGTCGCCGGCGGCGTTCACGCGGCCGTTGTTCGCGTGGTTGGACTCGATCTTGCCGATGCCGGCGAGCAGCGCCCAGTCGAGTTTGCAGCCGGGGACCAGCTGGGCCATCTTGTCCTCGGCGCGGAGGTAGGCCTCCAACACGATGCCGGGGATGTCGTAGCTGCCGGGGAAGTCGTCGATAGCGCTGCCCGGGTCGTGGTCGAGGTTGTCGTCGATCTTGCCGTCCTGGAGGTCGGCGAGCAGGGCCGCGCTCAGCTCTTCGGAGAGCGGCAGGCGGCCGGACGCGCCGAGCTCGGACGGGTCGCGCTTCAGGGCGCCGTAGACGTCGGCGGGGCCGAGGCTGACGGCGATGGTGTTGTGCTTCGAGAGGTTGACCCAGTCGACGAGCTTGGTGCCGACGATCATGGTGGGGGCGAGCATCGCAGCCAGCGCGGCCACGGCGAAGCCCTTTTGCCTGGGGCTCAGCACCGACGGACCGCGCAGCTTGGCCATTGCCACGAATACTCACCTCTCGTGCATCATCGCGGCTCGCCGTCCTGCAGTTACGGCGAACGCCCCCGGTACTTCCACCCTGCCCGACTCCGAAGCCTAGGTGTACCCAAGACGGAGTGAAGCGTCTGTTCGGTTCCCTTGACTGTTAACTGGCCGAGCAGTCACCTGTCGGCCACAGGCCCTGCTCCGTCAAGATCGCCAGGGCCTCGTCCCCCATGGGATTGACCCCGGGGCCCTTCGCGAGGGCATGAGCGACGTGCACGTGAAGGCACTTGACTCTGCCCGGCATGCCGCCCGCGGTGACCTGGGTGCCCAACGACTCGATGGCGTCCCTCTCCGCGAGGTACGACTCGTGCGCGCGCAGGTAGGCCGCGGCGAGCTCGGCGTCGGTCTCCAGACGCTCGGTCTGCTCCTTCATCAGCCCACCGCTCTCCAGCGTGCTGACCAGCGAGTTCAGCTTCGGGCAGGTCAGGTAGTAGAGCGTCGGGAACGGTGTCCCGTCGGGCAACCGCGGGTTCGTCTGGACGACGTTCGGGTGCCCGCTGGGGCACCGCGAGGCGATCGCACGTGTCCCGCGCGGCGTGCGGCCGAGCTGCTGAGCGACCGTTTCCAGGTCAGCAGCACTTACTTGTGCGTCACCGATTCCCACAGTTCCTCGTACCAAGACCCTTGTGCCGCGGGCTTGCCCGACGGCCTCTCCGATTCAGTGTTGCGGCTCTCGTCGCCCGGCAGCTGCACGATGTAGGGCGTCTCGCCCGGCCGCACCCAGTGCAGCCGCTTGCGCGCCTCGATCTCCACGTACGCCGGGTCCTGCAGCTGCGCCTTGCGCTGTTCCAGCGCGGAGACCGTCTCGCGCAGCTTCTCCTGCTGGGCTCCCACGTCGCGCAGCTCGTCGCGTTGCGAGAGGTAGGTCCGCAACGGGACCGCGATGCTCAACGCCAGTGCGCACAGCACCATCGCGAACATCGCGGCCCGCCGCGTACCGGTCATGCCGAACGCGCCACCCGTGCCGTCACTGCGCCGCGTGGGCGCCTTGGGACGCGGTGGCTTTCGAGCGCGCGCGGGCCGCGCCTCCCGCTCTTCGCGGGGGCGGCGGGGACGACGCGCGCGCTCGGCCATGGCTGAAGCTTCTCAGCTCTCCGGCGTGTAGCGCGGGAACGCGAGCTCACCGGCGTAGCGCGCCGCGTCACCGAGCGACTCCTCGATGCGCAGCAGCTGGTTGTACTTCGCGGTGCGCTCACCACGCGCCGGGGCACCGGTCTTGATCTGGCCGGCGCCGGTCGCGACGGCGAGGTCGGCGATGGTGGTGTCCTCGGTCTCGCCGGAGCGGTGCGACATCATCGACTTGTAGCCGTAGGACGTCGCGAGTGACACCGCGTCGAGCGTCTCGGACAGCGTGCCGATCTGGTTGACCTTCACCAGCAGCGCGTTGGCGGCGCGGCGGGAGATGCCCTCCTCCAGGCGCTCCGGGTTGGTGACGAACAGGTCGTCGCCGACGATCTGGACCTTCTCGCCCAGCTCGGCGGTCATCTGCACCCAGCCGTCCCAGTCGTCCTCGGACAGCGGGTCCTCGATCGACACCAGCGGGTAGTCGCGGACCAGCTCGGAGTAGTAGCCGATCATCTGCTCGGCCGAGCGCTTCGACTTCTCGAACGTGTAGGCGCCGTCGGAGAAGAACTCGGTCGCGGCCACGTCCAGCGCGAGCGCGACGTCGCGGCCGGCCCGGTAGCCCGCCTTCTCGATGGCCTCGAGGATCAGGTCGAGCGCGTCGCGGTTGCTGGACAGCGACGGCGCGAAGCCGCCCTCGTCGCCGAGGCCGGTCGCGAGACCCTTGCTCTTCAGCACGGACTTGAGCGCGTGGTAGACCTCCGCGCCCCAGCGCAGACCCTCGCGGAACGTCTCGGCGCCGATCGGCGCGATCATGAACTCCTGGATGTCGACGTCGGTGTCGGCGTGCGCGCCACCGTTGAGGATGTTCAGCATCGGCACCGGCAGCACGTGCGCGTTCGGGCCGCCGACGTAGCGGAACAGCTCCAGCCCGGACGACGTGGCCGCGGCCTTCGCGACGGCCAGCGACACGCCGAGGATCGCGTTCGCGCCCAGGCGGGACTTGTCCGGCGTGCCGTCCAGGTCCACGAGCTTCTGGTCCACGACGCGCTGCTCGACGGCCTCGATGCCGACCAGCTCGGGCCCGATCTCGTCCAGCACCGCGGTGACCGCGCGCTCGACGCCCTTGCCCAGGTACCGCTTGGCGTCGCCGTCCCGCAGCTCCACCGCCTCGTGCTCACCGGTCGACGCGCCCGACGGAACGGCCGCGCGCTCCAGCGTGCCGTCGTCCAGCGCCACCTCGACCTCGACGGTGGGGTTGCCGCGCGAGTCCAGGATCTCGCGTGCTCCGACCTGCTCGATGACCGCCACTTGCGCTCCCTGTTTCTCCTGCGTCTCGTCTCGCGACGAGCCTACTTGGACCCACTGACAGGCAAGGGCCCGACACCGTCGGACCACGTCACGCCGACCGCGCCTGCCTACTGAATCGTGCCAGACGACAACGGTCTCCAGCGATGACCGCCGTTCGGCCTACCCCACCAGGCGGTTTCAGACCCATGAACGCGAAATTCATTCACTATCCATTCCGCAGGCGCGCGGGTGGGCCCTACATTCTCGCCAGCAGCGGCACGAAGAAGGGCCCATCATGCGACGAACCCTGGTTGGCGCAGTAGCGGCGGCACTCGCCTCGACCGCCATCGCGGTACTGCCGACCACCCCCACAGCCTCCGCGGCGGAGGCGGGCACGTTCACCGCCATGACGTACAACGTCGCCGGACTGCCGGAGTCGCTGTCGAGCGCGCCGACTCCCCGCGTGCCCGCGACGACGGCGATCGGCCGGCGGATCGGACCGTACGACATCGTCCACGTGCAGGAGGACTTCAACTACCACGCCTACCTGTACGCCGAGAACAACCACGAGTACCGCACCGCGACCAGCGGCGGGGTGCCGGTCGGCAGCGGGCTCAACACGTTGTCCCACAAGCCGTTCGACCAGGACGACTTCGAGCGGGTCAAGTGGAACGACTGCTACATCGACAGCGGCGACTGCCTGACGCCCAAGGGCTTCACGTTCATGCGGACGCGGCTGGCCGAGGGCGTGTACGTCGACTTCTACAACCTGCACGCCGACGCGGGCGACTCCAGCGGTGACCTGAAGGCGCGGGCGTCCAACTTCGCCCAGCTCAGCTCGTTCATCCAGAGCCACTCGGCCGGCAACGCGGTGGTGGTCATGGGTGACACCAACGCCCGCTACACCCGCAACGTCGACGGCACGACGATCCGCAACTTCGCCGCTGCCAACGGTTTGACCGACCCGTGGGTGCAGCTCGTCCGCGGTGGCAACGCCCCGGCGGAGGGCAGCGCCCCCGTGTTGTGCGACAACGCCAACCCCACCACCGACTGCGAAGTCGTCGACAAGTACTGGTACCGCGGCAGCCGGGCCGTCACGCTCACCGCGACCTCGTACGCCAACAAGCACACCGACTTCCTGCAGGACGGCACCGGCAAGATGCTGTCCGACCACTTCCCGCTGGCCGTCGGGTTCAGCTGGTCCACCAACCCGGCGTACCAGTTCAGCGAGCAGTTCGGCGGCCCGCACGGCAACTACTTCAACGACGTCGACCGCGTCGCGCCGGGTGCCAGGGCCACCGAGATCTCACTGCGGAGCGACGCCCGTGTCGACCAGATGGGCGTGACGCTGGCCGACGGAACGAGGCTGTCCCACGGCGGGGAGGGCGGTTCTTACTCGTCACTCTCCTTGGGCAGCAACGAGTACGTGAACAGCGCGTACCTCTGCCAGGGCAGCAAGAACAACCACACGCGGGTGTTCTACGCGAAGTTCACCACGAACCTCGGACGCACGCTCGAAGGCGGCAGCACCACCTCGGACTGCGTCACCCGCACCGCGCCCGCCGGCTGGCAGATCGCCGGCTTCACCGGCCGCGCCGACGCCGAGGTGGACAAGATCGGTTTCATCTACACGCGAAACTGACCGCTCCCCCGCTCGCTGTCGATGAACGGCGCATTTGTCCATCTGAGGTGGACAAATGCGCCGTTCATCGAGCACTGGGCGCGCACTACGCTGTCCGGCGTGCTTCATGTCGAACGTGGTGGAGACGGACCGCTGCTCGTGTTGCTGCACGGCCTGGGCGCGACGGGCGAGGTGTGGCAGGACGTCGTGAAGGACTGGCACGGCAGCTGGCTCGTGCCGGACCTGCCCGGTCACGGTCGCAGCAAGCCCGTCGCGCGCTACTCGTTCGGCTCGTTCGCGGCGGCGGTCGCCGAGGTGGTTCCCCACCGACCGGTGACCGTCGTCGGGCACTCGCTGGGCGGCGTGGTCGGGCTGGCGCTGGCGAGCGGGTGGTTCGGCGTCGACGTGACCACGTGCGTCGGCGTCGGGATCAAGGTGCGGTGGACCGACGAGGAACTGGCGAAGGCCCAGGCCCTCGCGGCCAAGCCCGCCAAGGTCTTCGCCACCGAGGCGGAAGCCGTCGAGCGGGCGTCGAAGATGGCGGGCGTGCCGCTGCGGCACGGCGTGTCCGAAGTGGACGGTGGCTGGGCGCCCAGCCTCGACCTGAGGGCCTTCGGCGTCGGACGGCCGGACCTGCCCGGTCTGATCATGGCGGCGAAGGGCCGGATCGTGCTGGCGGCGGGTGAGAACGACCCGATGTGCCCCCGGGAGCACCTGGAGGAGCTGGTGCCCGAACCGGTGGTGTTCCCCGGTGCGGGCCACAACGTGCACGTCGAGTCGCCCTCGTCCCTCTCCCCGCTGCTGGCTCAGGTCGCGACGTAGCCACCGTCGGCGGTGAGCACCGCGCCGGTGATGTAGCTGGACCGGTCGGAGGCCAGGAACAGCACGGCCTCCGCGATCTCCTCCGGCTCACCCGCACGGCCCAGCGGCACACCGCTGGTGATCTCCTCGAACATCTCGCCGACGCTCGTGACCGCCATCTCGGTGGCGATCGGGCCGGGCGCCACGGAGTTGGCGCGCACGCCCGCCGCACCGAACTCGACCGCCCACGAGCGGGTCAGGGCGTCCATCGCCGCCTTGGAGGCGTTGTAGACGGAACCGACCGGCGTGCCGATCTGCCCGGCCACCGACGAGACGTTGACGATCGAACCCTTCTTCTTCGCGACCATCGCCGGCGCGAGGGCCGCCGTGAGGAAGTAGGTGCCGCGGACGTTGACGTCGAAGACCTGCTCGTAGGCCTCGACCGACTGCTCGGGGGTCGGCGCGAACGGGAAGATACCCGCGTTGTTCACCAGCACGTCGACCTCACCGACCTCGTCCGCGAGCCTGCGCACGTCGTCGAGGTTCGCGACGTCCGACACGATGAAGTGCCCGGTGCCGCCGGCCTGCTCGATCAGCGCGACGGTCTCCTTGCCGAGCTCGGCCCTGCGCCCCGTGACGTAGACGGTGGCACCCGCCTCCGCGAGCTTGACCGCGATCGCGCGGCCGATGCCCGACGTGGCTCCGGTGACGAGTGCCTTCTTGCCTTCAAGCTCCTTGGTTGACATGTCTACGAATCTGCCGACGTCAGATCATTTCGGCATAAATTCCAGATATACGCCCAGGTCAGGTCGCCATGACACCGCCGTCCGCGGTCACGATCGAGCCGGTGAGGAAGCTCGACCGCGGTGAGGCGAGGAACAGTACCGCCTCCGCGATCTCCTCCGGCTCGCCCGCACGGCCCAGCGGTGTCGGCGCCACGACGTGCTCGATGGCGTCGCCGAGGTTCTCCCGGACCCTCTCGGTGCGGGTGAGGCCGGGTGCCACGGAGTTGACCCGGATGCCGTGGCCGCCGAACTCCACCGCCCAGCTCAGCGTCAACGCGTCCAGCGCGGCCTTCGACGCGGCGTAGACGGACATGTGCGGCGTGCCGGTGCGCGCCGTCACCGACGAGATGTTGACGATGCTGCCGCCGCCGTTCGCGATCATCTTCGGCACCAGCGCGGCGGTGAGGAAGTACGGCCCGCGCACGTTCACGTCGAAGACCCGCTCGTAGGTCTCGACGTCCTGCTCGACCGTCGGCCCGAACGGGAAGATGCCCGCGTTGTTGACCAGCACGTCGATCTCGCCGACCTCGTCCGCGAGCCTGCGCACGTCGGCGAGGTCACCGAGGTCGGCGACGACGTGGTGGGTGTCACCGAAGCCGGCCCGGCGCCCCGTGGTGAAGACCGTCGCGCCCGCCTCGGCGAGCCGCACCGCCACCGCCCTGCCGATGCCGGAGGTCGCCCCGGTGACGAGTGCTCGTCGTCCCTTGAGTTCCATGGCGCTGACGGTTCCGGCGGTTCGTCGTCAGGCCGTGAACGAAGAATGAATCAGCCGGTCAGCGCGGGTGTGCGCCAGCCGAAGTAGATCCGCACGAGCCGCGGCAGCCGGTACCGGCCGAGCACCAGCGGCTCGATCAGGTGCACGTCGGCGAGCGACTCCAGCACGTACTCGATCGCGCCGGGCTCGACGCCCGCCATCTTCGCCGCCGCGCACACGTCGATCACCTCGGCGTCCTGCCGGGCGAAGCACTGCAGCAGGTGCCGTTCCTCGTCGGTGAGCTGCTCCTCCGCCCTGACCAGGGGAGCCAGCACCGCCCGGCAGTCGGACGGGACGGCGTTGCCGATCTTGGTCTCCCGGTCCATCTGGGCGATCAGCATCGCGAGCGTCCAGTTCGGACGGGCGGAGAGCTTGCCGCCGACCACGCGGATGGCGTTCGGCAGGTACGACATGCGGCTGAGCACCTCGTCCGCCTGCTGCGGCTCCGCGTCGATCCGGGCGGGGTCGAGAACGCCGCGGAAGAACTCCCGCGCCTCGCCAGGAGTGAGCCCGGCGATCTTCAACCAGGTCACGCCGGGCAGCTCGTTCAGCCGCCGGACGCTCGTGAGGATCATGGCCGAGCCGGGCAGGGCGAGGTCGCGGACCGAGGTCGCGTCCTGCACGTCGTCCACGACGATCAGGAACCGCTTGCCGCGCGCTTTCTCCCGCCACAGCGCGGCCTTGTCGCCGTTCGGGTTCTCCACGCCGACCGCGCGCAACAGCTCACCGGCCACGTCCTTGCCGCGCACGAAGATCTGACCGTCCCTGAAGCGGTTCTTGACGAGGTGCCCGATCCGCGTGGCCAGCGCGGTCTTCCCGCTGCCGTTCATGCCGGTGATGCCGATCGTGCCCGGCAACGTCCGGAGGGCCTGGGCGATCTCCTGCGCGCGCCCGGCGAAGTCGGCGAGGTCGGGCGGCAGCTGTTCCGGGCGGCGGGGCAGGTGGAGATCGCCCCTGAGGATCTGCGCGTGGATCTCGCGCAGCTCCGGGCCCGGCTCGAGACCGAGCTCCTCGTTCAGCAGTGCGCGCGCCTGGTGGAAGTGGTCGAGCGCTTCGGCCTGCCTGCCCTCCAGGTAGAGCGCGCGCATCAGCAGCGCACGCGGTCGTTCCCTGAGCGGGAAGGCGGCGACGTGCTTCTGCAGCTCCAGCACGTCGAGCTCACGTTCGAGGCAGTCCTCGCGCGCCTTGAGGCGGTAGTCGCGCAGCCGCACCCGTTGCGCGTCGAAGTAGGCGCCTTGGAGGCCCTCCAAGGGCTCGCCGCCGCACTCGTCGACGATCTCCGCGCGCACCACGTACCCGCCGTCCTTGGACTTCAGGTTCAGCTCGGGCAGCATCTTGCGGATCTTGTACATGTACGTCCGCAACGCCATGACCGCACTCGGCGTCGGATCGTCCCAGACCATGCCGACGATCTGGTCGTTGCTCAGCCGGATGCCGTTGTTCAGCAGCAACGCGGCCAGGACCGCCCGCTGCTGGCGCGGCCCCAGGTCGATCTCCTCGTCGTCTCGCCAGGCTCGTACCGGACCCATCAGTGAGAAGCGCAGGCTCATGCAACGGCACAACGCTCGCGCGCATTCCCCGCTTCCCCCGACGTCAGGGGTGGGCGGGCAACGGGCGCGGCTCGATCACCTGCTTCATCACGATGGTCGACGTCAGCCCGCGCACGCCCGGCAGCTTCGCCAGCGTCTCCTCGTAGAGGCGCTGGTAGGACACGAGATCCGGGGTGACCACGCGCAGCAGGTAGTCGGGGCTGCCGAACAGCCGTTGCGCCTCCACGACGTTCGGCACGCCGGCCAGGGCGCGGTCGAAGTCGGCCATGGTGTCCAGCCGGAGCTTGACGAAGACCAGCGCCTCGAAACCGAACCCGACCGCGGCGGCGTCCACCACCGCGCGGTAGCCGCGGATGACCCCGTCGCGTTCCAGCTCGCGCAGGCGCCGCTGGCAGCGCGAGATGCTCAGCTGCACCCGCTGGGCCAGGTCGGTGACGGTGATCCGGCCGTCGCGCTGCAGTTCAGCAAGAATTTTGCGATCCACGGCGTCCATGAGCAAACAACGCAAACACCTTGCCGCCGAGTTCCCCTAGCTTTTGCTGCATGAACCCGTTACGTCAGCTCTCCCTGGACCAGCTGAGGCGACGCACCAGCATGAAGTGGCGGCACTACCCCGAGGACGTGCTGCCCTTGTGGGTGGCCGAGATGGACGTCCTCCTGGCCGAACCCGTCGCCCGCGCGATCACCGACGCCGTGGCGCTCGGCGACACGGGTTACCCCTGCGGGACCGCCTACGCAGAAGCTCTGGCCGAGTTCGCGAAGAGCCGCTGGGACTGGGCACCCGCCGTCGAGCACACCGCGATCGTGCCGGACGTGATGCTGGGCGTCGTCGAGATGCTCCGGCTCGTCTCGCACCGGGACGCGCCGGTGGTGGTCAACTGCCCGGTCTACCCGCCGTTCTACCAGTTCGTCGAGTCGCTGGGCCGCACCGTGGTGGAGGCTCCGCTCGACGAAACCCACCGGATCGACTTCACCGCGCTGCGGGACGCGTTCACCAGGGCGGGTAAGGGCGCGGTGTACCTGCTGTGCAGTCCGCACAACCCGACCGGCACGGTGCACACCGGAGCCGAGCTCGCGGAGGTCGCGCGGCTGGCGCGTGAGCACGGCGTGCGCGTGGTGGCCGACGAGATCCACGCACCGATCACGACCGCGAAGTTCGTGCCGTACCTCAGCGTCGCCGACGACGGGCTGTCGTTGATGTCGGCCTCCAAGGCCTGGAACCTGGCCGGGCTCAAGGCCGCGCTCGCGATCGCCGGACCGGCGTCGGCCGAGGACCTGAAACGGCTGCCGGAAGAGGTGAGCCACGGGCCGAGCCACGTCGGGATCCTCGCCCACACGGCAGCACTGCGGCACGGCGGCGACTGGCTGGACGCGCTGCTCACCGGGCTGGACGAGAACCGGCGACTGCTCGCCGACCTGCTGGCCGCGCAGCTGCCCGGCGTGCGCTGGACGCCCGGCCAGGGCACGTACCTGGCGTGGCTGGACTGCCGCGGGCTCGGCCTCGGTGACGACCCCGGCAAGGTCTTCCTGAAGAACGGCCGGGTCGCGCTGAACTCCGGGATCCCGTTCGGCACCGGCGGCAAGGGGTTCGTGCGGATGAACCTCGCGACCTCACCGGAGATCATCACCGAGGCGGTCCGGCGGATGGCGTCCGTGCTGTAGATCGGAACGGGACCTCGTGCGCGACGGCACCGGCTGGTAGTCCTGAGCCGTGCGGATCAAACCCGGTTTCGCGGCGGGCACGGTGCTGGTCTGGGCCTCCGGTTACCCGGTGGGCGCGCTCGCCGTGGCCGTCGCTCCTCCGTTCCTCATGACCACCATCCGCTTCGCGCTCGCCGCCGCCCTGATGGCGCTCGTGGCCCTCACGACCGGCGCGAGCCGGCCACGCGGCCGGCTGCTCGTCCACACGTGCGTGGCGGGCCTGCTGGTGCAGGCGGGCCAGTTCTCCGGCGTGTACCTCGGGCTGCGGCTGGGCGTGCCGGCGTCGGTCACCGCGTTGATCATCTCGTGCACACCGGTGCTGACGGCCGTGGTGGCAGCGGGTGTGTTCAGAGTCCGAATTGGACTCGCGCAGGTGCTCGGGCTCGCACTGGGCGCCGCCGCCGTGCTCACGGCGCTGTGGGACCGGCTGGCGTCGTTCGGGTCCGGCGCGATGTTCACCGTGCTGGGCATGCTGTGCTTCGTCGCGGGCGGGGTCCACCAGCAGAAGTTCTGCCGCGACACGGATTTCCGCAGCGGCAACGCCGTGCAGCACGCCGTGTCGGTGCCGGTGGTCGGTTTACTCGCGCTGACCGAGAACGCCGGGGTGACCGACTGGCGGCAGTTCTGGCCGGCCGTCGCGTTCCTGGTGCTGGTGAACTCGATGGGCGGGGCGTCGCTGTTCCTCGTCGGGGTGCGCGACGGTGGCGCGGCGGCCATGACCACGCTGTCCTCTGTGGTGCCGTCGGTGACGGCGTTGATCGCGTGGCCGTTGCTCGGACAGGTGCCGACGGCCGGGGTCGTGGCCGGGCTGGTGCTCGGGTTCGGGGCGTGCTGGCTCGGCACGACCACCCCGAAGGGTGCTGTCGCCCGGACGGCAGTCGAAGAACCCGCGAGCGGTGGGTAACGTTGATCGAATGACGGACAGCACCTTCGAGGCGTTCCGGAAGGCGGAGGCGTTGCTCGCGCAGCGTCGGCCTCTCGACGCGCTGCGTGAGCTGAAGCAGGTGCTGGCCGAGGCCGGGGAGGCGCCGTCGGTGCAGCTGCTGGCCGGCCGGGCTTATCTCGGGTCCGCGCAGCTCAACCGGGCCGAGGAAGCGTTCCGCAAGGTCCTCGACCTCGACCCGAGCGACCACTACGCGCGGTTCGCGCTCGGCAAGACGCTGCAGCGGCTGGGACGCCTCACCGAGGCGCTCGCCCAGTTGCGGATGGCGGTCGCGATGAACCCGTCACCCGAGTACCAGGAAGCGCTCGGTGAGGTCAAAGCCCGGATGGCCCTGGGCACCTGAACCCGGCTCGCGCTCGACCTCGATGAAGGGCGCCTTCATCGACGTGAGGTGGATGAAGGCGCCCTTCATCGAGCGCCCGGCGCGCCGGGTTCGGGGAACTAGCGGAACAGGCCCTGGCCCCAGAACTCGCCCTCCTTCACGCCCGGCGGCACGGCGAAGTGCGCGGAACCGGTGTGCTCCACGTACTCCATCATCTTGTCCTTTGTGGACAGCGCCTGCTGCATCGGCACGTAGTGCGTGCGCGAGTCGCGGCTGAACCCGAGGAAGAACAGGCCGGCGTCGAGGTGTCCGAGCCCGTCCGAGCCGTCGGTGAAGTTGTAGCCGCGGCGCAGGATCCGCACGCCGTTCAACGACTCCGCCGACGCGAGCCTGATGTGCGAGGTCTCGCCGATCAGCGGAACGCCACCGGCGCCCCGGACGTGCAGGTCGGGCTCGTCGAACTCCTTCTGCTGCCCGAGCGGTGCGCCCTCGCCCTTGGTGCGGCCGATGATCTGCTCCTGCTCGGTGAGCGAGGTGCGGTCCCAGATCTCGATGTGCATGCGGATCCGGCGCGCCACCAGGTACGTGCCGCCGCGGATCCACTCAGGCCCCTCGGTGACCCACACGTGGTCGCGCAGCAGGTCGGTGTCCTCGGCCTTGATGTTGCGGGTGCCGTCCTTGAACCCGAACATGTTGCGCGGCGTGACCTGCGAGCGCGTGGTCGACGACGTGCGGCCGAACCCGAGCTGCGACCAGCGCACCGCGACCCGGCCGAACCCGATCCGGACCAGGTTGCGGATCGCGTGCACGGCGACCTGCGGGTCGTTCGCGCACGCCTGGATGCAGATGTCACCGTTGGAGCGCAACGGGTCCAGCTGGTCCTGCGGGAAGCGCGGCAGGTCGATCAACGCCTCCGGCCGTTTGTCCTTCAGCCCGAACCGGTCGTCGAACAGCGACGGTCCGAAGCCGATCGTCAGCGTCAGCGCGGACGCGGGCAGGTCGAGCGCCTCGCCGGTGTCCTTGGGCGGTGCCGCGGCGTTGCCGCCGACCGCGCCGTTCTCCGCGGCCTCCTGGCCGGCGGTCATCCGCTCCGCGGCCACGGTCCACTGCTTGAGCAGGTCGATCAGCTCGTCGCGGCTGGTCGTCTTCACGTCCAGCGCGACGAAGTGCATGTGGTCCTGCGCGGGCGTGGTGATGCCCGCCTGGACCTCACCGCGGAACGGCACCTTCGCCGCGGCGACGTTCTCGACCTCCGGCGACTGCTTCGTCGCGAACGCTCCGGCAGCGGCACCCGCGCCCGCGAGCGCCACACCGGCGCCTGCGAACCCGAGCAGCCTGCGCCGGGGAACCCCTGTCGTCACTTGGCCGACACCACCTCTGCGACCTTGCTGACCGGCTCGCCGAGTGCGTCGACGACTTCGGCCAGCGCCTTGACCTCGTCCTGCGACAGCTCCTGGTAGGACTTGAAGCCGTCACCCTTGCGGTGCTTCTCCAGCGCCTCGTCGA
Source organism: Lentzea sp. NPDC004782 (assembly GCF_040609115.1). Taxonomy (NCBI): domain Bacteria; kingdom Bacillati; phylum Actinomycetota; class Actinomycetes; order Pseudonocardiales; family Pseudonocardiaceae; genus Lentzea; species Lentzea sp. NPDC004782. Next base: position 72,217 of record NZ_JBEXJN010000021.1, on the reverse strand, counting down.
GCGCCTTGAACTTTGCATCCAAAGTGGACACGAGCGCCTTGTCCTTCTGCTCCACGGCCGGGCGCAGCGCGGCGATCGCGGCCTGCGAGCCGTCGACGTTGGCGCGGAAGTCCCACAGGTCGGTGTGCGAGTAGCGGTCCTCCTCACCGGTGATCTTGCCGGTGGCGACCTCGTCCAGCAGCTCCTTGGCACCGTTGGCCAGCTCGACCGGCGTCAGCTCGACCGTCTTCGCCTTGGCCACGATCTCCTTGACGTCGGCCAGCAGCTGGTCCGCGATCTTGTCGGAGTCGGCCTGCAGCCCGGAGGTCCACAGGTCCTTCTCCAGGCGGTGGAAGCCGGTGAACGCCTGACCGTTCTCGATCTTGTCCTCGCGGCCGTCGATCTTGGGGTCGAGGTCGCCGAAGCTCTCCGCGACCGGCTCGATGCGCTCCCAGTAGGTGCGCGCCACGGGGAAGAGCGCCTTGGCGTCGTCGACCTTCTTGGCCTTGACGGCGTTGACGAACTCCTCGGTCTTGGCCCCCAGCTGGTCGGCCTGCGAGGTGACGTAGCGCTGGTAGCTCTTGGTCGCCTCGCCCAGCAACGCGTTGCCGTCGCTCGACTTCTTGCTGTCACCGGTGACCGTGAAGTCGCCGCGGATGCCGTCGCCCTTCATGCCGGGCTTGCACGCGGTCTGGAACTTGCCCGGCTCCGTGACCTCGACGATCAGCTTCCGGCTGAGACCGGGCCCGATGTTCTCGACCTCGCCGAGGATCCGGTCGCCCTCCGCGTAGAGGTAGAACTCGGTCACCTTGGCGCCCTTGTTGGTCACCTCGAACGTGACGGGGCCGGTGCTCGCCTCGGTCTTGGACACCTTGCACGCGTCGTCAGTCGCCTCGACAGCGATGGCCCCACTCGCGTTGTTCGCGGGTTTGCCGCTGCACGCCGCCAGCACCGCGAGCGAACCGAGAATCACTACTGCCTTGCGCACGGTCACAACTCCATTGATCAGTTGGCCACGGCGGCGCGACGGCGCGGCCGGATGAGGAACACGGACAGAACAACGCCCACGTAGGAGACCCACGCGATGGCCTGCAGCACGGACGTGCGCTGCGAGTAGTTGAAGAACCCCTTGAGCAGCGCCCCGTACCAGGAGTCCTCGGGCACGGTGCCGCTGATGTCGAACGCCAGCGTGTTCAACCCCGGCAGGATCGCCGCCTCCTGCAGGTCGTGGATCCCGTAGCTGAGCACCCCCGCGGCCACGAAGACGAGCAGCACACCGGTGACGCTGAAGAACTTGCCGAGGTCGAACCGGATCGCCCCTTGGTACAGCAGCGCCGCGATCACCACCGCCACCAGGATTCCCGCCAGGAACCCGAACAACGGCTCGGTGGTGCCCCCACCGGCGGCCTGCACGCTGGAATAGAAGAAGACGGCCGTCTCCAGCCCTTCCCGGCCAACGGACAAAAGGGACACAACGACGATGGCCAGCGGCCCGACCTTGAGCGCCTCGTCCATTTTGCCGCGCAGCTCGGCCGCGATCGTCTTGGCCGCCTTGCGCATCCAGAAGATCATTCCGGTGACGAACGCGACCGCAATGATCGACATCGTCCCGCCGAACGCCTCCTGCTGCTCAAAGCTCATCCCGGCAGCGCTGAAGGTGATGATCGCCCCGGCCGCCACGGACAGTGCCACCGCGGTCACCACGCCGACCCAAACCCACTTGAGCGCGTACCTTCTGTCCGTTTTCACGAGGAATGCGATCAAGATGCTCACCACGAGCGCGGCCTCGAGGCCTTCCCGTAGCCCGATCAGCCCATTGCTGAACAACATCTCGACGCCCTCCACAAATTAGGTCGGCCTTATTTAAGGTAAGCCTCACCTGTATGTCCAGCCGCCATCAGTGCCGGTTTCATCACGCTTGGCCCCGTCGGCGGCTCCGAGGAACCCGTAGCCTGGGTTTCGTGGTCCCGCCGCCGCCCGTGAAAACCCACGTCCGCCGCCCCGCCTACGGCAACGTCATCGGCCGCATCGTCCTGGTGCTGCTGCTGGTCGTCGTGGTGGCCGCGGGCGCCTGGGCCCTGGGCGCCCTGAACCGAAGGGACACCGCGCCACTGGGCCCACCTCCGTTCCTGGTCCCGATCCAGGACGTGGAACCAGGCGCCGCCGCACCGGGGCCGGCCGCCGTAGCAGGCGCGAACCCCCTGAACGAGTGGGCGACCAGAGTCGCCTCGAAGACCGACATCCCAGTACGAGCCCTGCAGGCCTACGCCGCCGCCGACCTGGCGATGCAGCGCGAAGCCCCCGCCTGCCGAATCTCCTGGGCCACCCTGGCCGGCATCGGCCGGGTGGAGTCCCGCCACGGCACCATCAACGGCACCCGCCTGCAGGACAACGGCCTCCCCAGCCGCCCGATCATCGGCATCCCCCTCGACGGCTCCCCCGGTGTCCGAGCCGTCAAGGACACCGACGGCGGCCGCCTCGACGGCGACCCGACCTGGGATCGCGCGGTGGGCCCGATGCAGTTCATCCCGGGCACGTGGAACCGCTGGGCCAAGCGCGCGGCGGAAGACGGCCTTCCCCCGGACCCGCAGAACATCGACGACGCCGCCCTCACCGCCGCGCGCTACCTGTGCGCGGGCGGATCCCGCGACCTGGGCACCGGCCAGGGCTGGTGGGCGGCGGTGATGGCCTACAACAACTCGGTGGAGTACGGCCAGAACGTCTTCAGCGGAGCTGACGCCTACGCGAGGGCAAGCGCGGCTCAGTAGCCCCGGACACGCAGAAACGGGGCAGCGGAACCCCGCTGCCCCGCAGGCCAGGTGACCCCGGGAACAAGTGCCGGCCAGTCGGGGCGACCGACACAGGAGCAACACCCAGCCCCGCACTGCACAACAAACTGTGCGATCTCGAAGCCCTGAAGGAAGTTGGGGCCTGGCGGTAGAAGACCCCAACCCCCTCTCTCAGGCCCCTGCCGAGGGCGCGGAGGACGTGGACGAAACCCCGGCAGGGGAAGGCAGTGGCAACTCCAGCGTCGCCCCGGCGGAAACCTCACCCGGAGCAGGCTCTTCCGGCGAAGGCGCGGGCTCGGACCGATCACAGGGAGGCTTGCCCGGCTCATCAGACCGACCAGGACCGCCGGGCTTACCGGGCTTACCGGGTCCACCGGGCTTGCCCGGCTCACCAGGCTTGCCCGGCGTGGTCGGAACCGGTTCCTCGGACCGAGGCGTGGACGGCACCGGAGTCTGCGTGACCGGCCCGCCAGAGCCGGGCGCGGAAGTGGCAGGCGGCGCCGGAGGCGCGGGCGGCGAGCTGGACGCCGACGTGACGACCGGAGTCGAAACGACCGAAGTGGACGGCGAGGTCCGGGTGGGCTCGGCATCGCCGGGATCACCGGGAGGCTCGTTCCGTGCATTGGCAGCGGGTTTGACCCCGGTGACCTGAACGGTCTCGGTCACTGTGGACACCGCGACCCGAGTCTGCGTGGCCAGCCGAGCCGCCCGGACCTCCCGAGCCGCCCCTTCCACCACCACGGTCTCGGTGACGGTGGCCAGCGACGTCCCGGTCTCGAACGGCTCGGTCCACCACTGCGAGGTGGGCCGGGCGGGCGGCGGCGCCGCCAGCGGTGCCTCGTCGGGAGACCCCGTCAGGGCGATCAACGCGAACATGCCGCCGAGTGCCAGGAACGGCACGACGACCACGGCTCCGAAGCATCCGCGACCGCTGCGCGGCTCTTCACGATGACTCATCTGGACGCACCCCCGAACGGTGACAACTGTTCCGTCTGGTTGATCGTCCACACGGAACAGTCCGTCACAGTTCTTTAGTCACACGATGGGGTTGTCAGGCCAGCGGTGGCAGCTCCGGAGCGTGAGCAGCAGGCGAAGATGAAAGGCTTTCCAGAGCCAACGAAACGGCCTTCTCCAGCTGCGGGTCGCGCCCGGAAACGCGGTCGGACGGTGTCATGACCACCTCGATGTCCGGGTCGACACCGTAGTTCTCCACGGCCCATCCGTGGCCCTTGAACCAGGACGCGTACCTCGGTTGGGTGACCATGGTGCCGTCGACGAGCGAGTAGAGCATGTCGATGCCGATGACACCGCCCCACGTCCGGACGCCGACGACGGGTCCGATCCCGAGCTCCTTGATGGCCACGTTGACGATGTCGCCGTCCGAGCCCGCGAACTCGTCGGCCACCGCCACGACCGGTCCGCGGGGCGCGTCCTGCGGGTACGACTCGGGCTGCGTGTACCCGCGGGCCACCGACCAGCCGATGACCTTGCGACCCAGCTTCTCGATCACCAGCTGAGAGGTGTGCCCGCCGCCGTTCTCGCGCACGTCCAGCACCAGAGCCTCCCTGGCCAGCTCCACCCGCAGGTCGCGGTGCAGCTGCGCCCAGCCGGCCCCCATCATGTCCGGCACGTGCAGATAACCCACGCGGCCACCGGACAGCCGATGTGTGAACGCACGCCGATCAGCCACCCACGAGTGGTAACGCAGAGGCTCCTCATCAGCCAGAGGCACCACCACGACCCGGCGCAGCTCGCCACCACCACCGGGCCGCACGGTCAGCTCCACCGGCTTACCGGCAGTCCCCACCAACAACGCGCCAGGACCGGCCAGACCGACCGGACGCCCGTCAACGGCCACGATGGCATCGCCCGCGCGCACGGCCACGCCAGGCGCGGCCAGCGGCGAACGCGCGTGCGGATCGGACGTCTCGCCGGGGATCACGCGCTCCACGATCCAGTCGGAGCCGGAACGCACCAGGTCCGCGCCCAGCAGGCCCTGACGACGGGACGCGGGCACGCTCGGCGCCTCGCCCCAGACGTAGGCGTGCGAGGTGCCGAGCTCGCCCTGCACCTCCCACAGCAGGTCGACCAGGTCGTCGTGGCTGCCCACCTCGGCCACCAGCGGCCGGTAGCGGTCCAGCTCGCCCTGCCAGTCGACGCCGCCCATGTCGGTGCGCCAGAAGTGGTCGCGCATGAGCCGCCCGTTCTCGGCGTACATCTGCGCCCACTCCGCCGCCGGGTCGACCACGACGCGCACGCGCGAGAGGTCGATCTCGACGCAGTCGGCGGAGTCCTCGTCCGCCTTGCTGTCCGACGGCACGACCCGCAGGTCACCGCGGTCCTCGACGACCATCCGCTTGCCGTCACCGGACACCGCGAACGCTTCCGCGCTGTCCGCCAGCACCTCGGTCTTGAGCTTGCCGAAGTCGTAGCGCTCCAGGACCGTGCGCGGCGGCCGCGAGTTCGGCGTGGCCAGGTTGTCGCCCAGCACCCCGAGCAACGGCCGGCGCAACCACAGCAACCCGCCGCGCGCGGCCTTGAGCGAGACGTACTCCGCCGCCGCGACGGGCACCGGCACGACACGATCGGCCAAGCCCTCGACGTCGACCTTGGTGACCGACGTCTTCTCGTCCTCGTCGTCGGAGTCCTTGTCCTCGTCATCGACCGGACGCCCGCCGAACATCGGGTCGAACGGCGACGGCGTGGTGGCGGCCAACGGCACGAGGTGCGGCCGGCAGCCCGTGGGGAACGACAGGTCGAACACGTGCGCGTCGTACACGGGGTCGAACGTGCGGATCGACAGGAACGCCAGGTACTTGCCGTCCTCGGTGAAGGAGGGCGAGAAGTCGGCGAACCGCAGCGGGGTCACGTCCACAACGGACAGATCCGAGGTGTTCACCATCCTGATGTGCCGCAACGGGAGCGGGCCGGGGTGCGACCACGCCAGCCACGACGAGTCGGGCGAGAACGCGAGGTTCGTGATGTGCGCGTTGGCCCCGTTGACGACCTCGCGCACCTCACCGGAAGCGATGTCCACCAACAACAACCGACCGTCGTGCGTGGCCACGGCGACGCGCGAACCATCGGGTGCGGCGGCCAGCGACATGACCCGGCCGAGCTGACCGGAGGCGACGCGGCGTGCGGTGTTGCCCGGCTCGACACCACCCACGGGCGCGATCTCCAGGGCCTCCTCGCCCTCGACATCGGTCACCCACACCACGTGATCGGTCTCGCCGAGCACCTTCGGCAGCCGCGCACGGACGTCCGAGCGGTCGGCCAACGCGCGCACGGGACCATCGCGGTGCGTCACCCAGTGCACGGTGCCACGGACTTCAACGGCGGATGCGCGGCCCGTGTGGTCGACGCTGAACGACTCGATGTTGCCGGAAGCCTTGACGTGGTGCGGTTGCAGACCGGTGCGCGGGCCACCGAGCTTGATGTCGAGCTTGCGCAGGTCCGACAGGCCTTCCAGCAGCCACAGCTCGCCCGCCTGGTGGAAGATCACCCGCGAGCCGTCACTGGAAGCGTTGCGCGCGTAGAACTCGCCCGCCGTGTGGCGGCGCAGGTCGGAACCGTCCGGCAGCACCGAGTACACGCTGCCGACGCCCTCGTGGTCGGACAGGAACGCGATCCGCCCGTCCACCCACATCGGGTTCACCAGCGACGACTTCAGATCGCCGAGAATCCGCTCGAACTCGCCGGAACCCGTGAGGTCCACCCACAGCTTTCCGGCGGTACCACCGCGATAGCGCTTCCAGTTGGCCGGTTCCTGCATGTAGCTCGACGACGTGACGACCTGCCCGTCCGGACCGAACGAGACGTCGTTGACCCACCCGTACGGCAGCACTTCGGAAGGTCCGCCGTCCAGCGGCACGGCGTGCGCCTGCTTGCGGTGCCGGGACATCTGCCCGGTCGTCGACACCGCGAGCACCCGCCCGTCCGGCGTCCACCCGGACACCGCCGTGCGGGTCACACCCCAGTGCGTCAACCGGCGTGCCGGGCCACCGTCCACAGGCGCCACCCGGACCTCCGGTGCGCCGTCGATCCAGCTGGCCCAGGCCAACTGCGTGCCGTCAGGGGAAAACCGAGGCGTGCGGGCCGGCACCTGATCGGCGGACGCGCGCCAGGCCCTTCCTCCGTCGACGGGCGCGAGCCACACGTCGTCCTCGGCCACGAACGTCACCAAGTCACCGCGCAGATGCGGATACCGCAGGTAAGTCACGAGATCGACGTTAGCCCACGCTCACCGTTTCAGGAGTGCCAAAAGCGACGCCAGTCCTCCGCGGCCAGAGATTCCATACCTTCGGCCCGTGCCTTGGCCTCCGCCTCGCGGACGTTCGCGGCGAAACGTCGGCACACCTGGCGAAGTTCCGTCTCCGGATCCTCACCCGCGAGCTTCGCCAGCGCCGTCACGGCGAACAACGTCGTGCCGGTGTCGTCGCCCTCCGGCAGCAGGTCGACGGGGAAACCCGCGCGTTTGGTGCGCTGCACCAGCTTCGCGGCCAGCGCTACCGCCGGCTGACCGAGCGCGACACCATCCACACTGGACTCACGCCGCTTCTCGACCTGCTTGAGCTCCTCCCAGCGGTGCTGCTGCGAGGTCGCGTCGTGCACGGCCGGGTCGTGCCCCTCGAAGACGTGCGGATGACGTCCGACGAGCTTCGCCACCAGTTCGGACGCGACAGCGTCGACGTCGAACGGGTCTTCCGCGTGCTCGGCCGCGACCCGCGCGTGGAACAGGACCTGGAGCAGCACGTCGCCCAGCTCCTCGCGCATCGCCGCGCGGTCACCGTCCTCGATCGCCTCCAGCAGCTCGAAGGTCTCTTCGAGCAGGTACTGGCGCAACGACAGGTGGTCCTGCTCGGCGTCCCACGGACAGCCGCCGGGTGAGCGCAGCCGGTGCATCACGGCGGCCGCGTCGAGCAGTGCGGCGCCCATCGGCTCCGGTGTCGTGATCACGGTGGCACCCGGATACGCCTCCGGTGACGTCGTGATCACCACCGCGCCGTCCTCCACCGCGGCCGGCGCGGGTCCGTCGACCCCGAGGGAGGACCAGAACTCCAGCGGCACGCCCTCGCCCGCGTAGACGGCCTTGGCCGTGCGCAACGCGGGCAGGGCGGCGGCGGGCAGCACGGCGTCGAGCCGCTCGCTCAGGACTACGACGGTGATCAAGACTTGTTCTTCGTGGCGACCGGGCCCACGAACCCCGACAGCTCACCCGCGCTCGGCTTGACCGTGGTGTCGACCGGGTCCCACACGCCGTAGCGGGGGTTGACCTCCATCGACAGGTCGGCCGCGAGGTACTGGGCGATGCGCTGGCCGAAGTCGAAGAGCAGCTTCGGGTCGGCGCGGTCGGCGATGTCGTCCTCGCCCGGCACCGCCGAGACCGTCCTGCGGTCCTTGACGAGCGCGACCTCCGAGGTGGCCGACTGGGTGTTGGTCTTGAACGCGACGACGGTGCCCGGCTTCACGGCCCACAGCGGGGTGCCCGCGAGCGACGCGTTCTCGCTGATCCGCAGCTGCCGGTCCTTGCCGGAGAGCTGCGGCCCCTGGGTGCTGCGCGGTGCGGCCTGGATGAACTCGTCCATCTTCGCCGGGTCGGCCGCGACCTGCTCGGCCATCTTCTGCGCTTCCTTCGAGTCCTTCACGGAGACGAAGTCCACGGTGACCTGCAGCGTCGGGAGGTTGCGCCGGGCGAGCTCGGCGAAGATCAGCGCGTCGCGGATCTGGCGGTGGATGTTCGTCGCGTCGTTCAGGCTGTCCGCCGAGGCGGCCTCGGGCCCACCGCGCTCCTGCACGATGTCGTAGACCTTCGTCTCGTCCACCGTGATGTTCTCGCGCTGGGCCGCGTTCTCGGCGAACCTGTGCAGGATCTCGTTGGCGAGCACCGCACGGGAGACCTGTTCGAGCTTGAACTGCCCCCGGTCGCGCGCCTGCTTGGCGCCAGGTTCCTTGTTGAGCACCCTCACGGTGCGGTCCTGGACGGTCTTCAACGTGATCGCCTGATCTCCGACGATCGCGGCCGAACCGGCCTTGGCGGGTCCGGTGCCGCATCCGGTGGCCAAGAGCGCCACAGCAACACCGACCAGCGAGAAACGCTTCAGAACAGTGCTCACGAGGATCTACCTTCTCACGCCGTGGTGACCGGGGTCACGGGAGTCCCCGCGAGTGAGTCGAGGAACGCACCGCACCAGTCCAGCAGCTCCTGGTCGCGCAGCTGCGGTGCACCCATCCGGCCGCCCGCCGCTCCCTCCGTCGGCCTGGGCACCGTGACCGTGCCCATGGCCTGCTTGTAGACGGCCTTCGGGAACAGCCGGCGCATCCTGACCAGCTGCGAGTCGAGCAGCTCCAGCTTCGCGAACCGCAGGTTCTGCCCCATGGCGATCACCTCGGTGACGCCGTGGCGGCGGCAGGTGTGCCGCAGCCGGGCGACGCCGAGGAGGCGCTCGACCGGTTCCGGCGGCGTGCCGTAACGGTCCTTGAGCTCTTCCCAGACGGCCTGCAGCGCCGCTTCGTCGGAGGCGGCCGCGATCTTGCGGTAGGCCTCCAGGCGCAGCCGCTCGCCGGGCACGTACTCGTGCGGGATGTGCGCGTCGACCGGGAGGTCGACGCGGACGTCGGCGAGCTCCTCCTCCTCGGTGCTCTCCGCGCCCGCGTGCTTGCGGAACGCCTCGACGGCCTCGCCGACGAGCCGGACGTACAGGTCGAAGCCGACGCCCGCGATGTGCCCGGACTGCTCGGCGCCGAGGATGTTGCCGGCGCCGCGGATCTCCAGGTCCTTCATCGCGACCGCCATGCCGGCGCCCAGCTCGGTGTTCTGCGCGATCGTGGCGAGCCGGTCGTGCGCGGTCTCGGTCAGCGGCGTCTCGGCCGGGTACAGGAAGTACGCGTAGCCGCGTTCCCGGCCGCGGCCGACACGTCCGCGCAGCTGGTGCAGCTGGGCGAGGCCGAGCAGGTCGCCGCGCTCGACGATCAGCGTGTTGGCGTTGGAGATGTCCAGGCCGGTCTCGACGATCGTGGTGCAGACGAGGACGTCGAACTCGCGCTCCCAGAAGCCCTGGATGATCTTCTCCAGGCGGTCTTCGTTCATCTGGCCGTGCGCGGTGACGACCCGTGCCTCCGGTACGAGGTCGCGGATGCGTCGTGCGGCCTTCTCGATGCTCGAAACCCTGTTGTGCACGAAGAAGACCTGGCCGTCGCGCAGCAATTCGCGCCGGATCGCGGCACCGACCTGCTTGTCGTCGTACGCGCCGACGTAGGTGAGGATCGGGTGCCGTTCCTCCGGCGGGGTCAGGATCGTCGACATCTCGCGGATGCCGGCGAGCGACATCTCCAGCGTGCGCGGGATCGGCGTCGCGGACATGGTCAGCACGTCGACGTGCGTGCGGAGCGCCTTGATGTGCTCCTTGTGCTCCACGCCGAACCGCTGCTCCTCGTCGACGATCACGAGGCCGAGGTCCTTGTACCGCACGGTCTTCTGCAGCAGCCGGTGCGTGCCGATCACGATGTCGACCTCGCCGTCGGCGAGACCGGCGATGGTCTGCTCGGACTCCTGCGCGTCGGTGAACCGGCTGAGCCCCTTGATGTTCACCGGGAACTGGCGCATGCGCTCGGAGAACGTGTTGAGGTGCTGCTGGGCCAGCAGCGTCGTCGGCACCAGGACCGCGACCTGCTTGCCGTCCTGCACCGCCTTGAACGCCGCGCGGACCGCGATCTCCGTCTTGCCGTAGCCGACGTCACCGCAGATGACCCGGTCCATCGGCACGCCGCGTTCCATGTCGGCCTTGACCTCGTCGATCGCGGCCATCTGGTCCTGCGTCTCGGTGAACGCGAACGCGTCCTCCAGCTCGCGCTGCCACGGCGTGTCCGGGGCGAACGCGTGGCCGGGAGCGCTCTGCCGGGCCGCGTAGAGCTGCACGAGCTCGGCCGCGATCTGCTTGACCGCCTTGCGCGCCTTGGACTTCGTGTTCTTCCAGTCGCTGCCGCCGAGCTTGTTGAGGCTGGGCAGCTCACCGCCGACGTACCGGCTGACCTCGTCGAGCTGGTCGGTCGGCACGAACAGCCGGTCGCCGGGCTGGCCGCGCTTGCTGCTCGCGTACTCCAGGACGAGGTACTCGCGAGTGGCACCGGCGACCGTGCGCTGGACCATCTCGACGTACTTGCCGATGCCGTGCTGCTCGTGCACCACGAAGTCGCCCGCCTTGAGCGCCAACGGGTCCACCGCGTTGCGCCGCCGCGACGGCATCTTGCGCATGTCCTTCGTGGACGTCCCACCGCGGCCGCCGGTCAGGTCGGTCTCGGTGAGCACCACCAGCGCGAGGTCCGGCAGCACGAAGCCGTCCTCGAGCGCGCCGCGGACGACCGTGACGGTCCGCGCTTTCGGTGCCTCGTCGAGGGATTCCACGTGGACGGCCGGGATCTCGGCGTCCTTCATGCGTTCCACGGCGCGCTGCGCGGTACCGGCACCGGGCACCACCAGCACCGCCGCACCACCGGTCGCGGTGTGCGCCTTGAGGTCCGCGAAGGCGCGTTCGACATCGCCCTGATAGGCCTCAACGGGCTTCACGTCCAGGTGCACGACGTCCGGCGCGTCGGTGGTGAGCTGGCTGAGCGTCCACCAGGGACGGCCGTTCGACTTCGCGCTCTCCGCGATCTCACCGATGCTCTGGTAGGCGCTGCGCCCGAGGTCGATCGGCGCCTTGCCACCGGCCGCCGCGGCCATCCAGGACGCCTCGAGGAACTCCTGACCGGTGCGCACGAGGTCGGCGGCCCTGGCCCGGATCTTCTCCGGGTCGTTGAGCAGCACGTGGGTGCCCGGTTCCACGACCTCGGTGAGCAGCTGCAGTTCACCGGGGCACAGCGCCGGGATGAGCGCCTCCATGCCCTCGACCGCGATCCCGTTGGAGATCTTCTCCAGCATCTCGGCGAGATGGGCGTCCGACTGGTGCTCCTCGGCGAGGTCGCGGGCCCGGTCCTTCACGTCCTCGGTGAGCAGCAGCTCACGGCACGGCGGCGCGACGAACTCGTCGATCCGGGTGGGCAGCGACCGCTGGTCCTGCACGGAGAACGGCCGGATCTCGCTGACCTCGTCCCCCCAGAACTCGACGCGGAACGGGTGCTCCGCAGTCGGCGGGAAGATGTCGAGGATGCCACCGCGCGTCGCGTACTCGCCGCGCTTCTCGACCATGTCGACCCGCGTGTAGGCGTTCTCGGCCAGCCGCGTGATCAGCTCGGCGAAGTCCTGCTCCTCACCGGTCTTCAGGCGCACCGGCCGGAGCTCGCCCAGGTCCGGCGCCATCGGCTGGATGAGGCTGCGGACCGTCGTCACGAGCACCCTGATCGGGTTGCCCTCGGGGTGCTTGAGCCTGCGAAGCACTTGCAGGCGCGCACCCACCGTGTCCGCGCGGGGCGACAGCCGTTCGTGCGGCAGCGTCTCCCAGCTGGGGAAGAACGCGACCTTGTCCGCTCCGATGAGGTCTTTGAGGACGTTGGTCAGCTCTTCGGCCTCACGTCCCGTGGCCGTGACGGCGAGGACCGGCTTCGCGGTGGACAGCGCGGCGACGACGAGCGGGCGGGCGGCCAGCGGACCGTCCAGCTCCAGCTCGGGGACGCCGGCGGAGTCGATCAACGTGCGGAGGGCTTTGTCGGGCAGGACACCATCGAGCAGGCCGAGCAGCGGCATGTGAGAAACCCCGTCGAGTGCGGAACGCCAGACAGACCCCTGCCTGGGACGAGGGGTCTCATACCCACCTTAGCTCCAATGCCAGGAACTCAAGCGCGCGTCGATCAGCAACACACGGATTCTCGGTCCAGCGGCCCGTCATGCGACCCTGGGAGCGGTCCCGTCGGACATGCCGGACACATCCGCGAGTGCTGATCTTCATGAAGGGAACCTTCCTCCACCTGAAGTGCAGGGCTCCGGCAAAGTCGCTCGGCCGTCAACCAGGTTGCGAGGTTGGCGATTCGATCAAGAGCCGGAACTGAGCCCTTGTCGTGGTGGATGAAGGGCTCCTTCATCCACCCCAGGTTCAGGAAGGGTCCCTTCATCGACGACGCTCGCCGCGTGGGCGCGCTCTCATCGGGCATATCGGGCGGGCCCGCGATCGCCGAGCCCGCACTGGCGGCGCAACGGTTCGTACCGCCGTTCAAGATGGAACGGATGACGTGGATCAAGCCGTCGTTCCTCTGGATGATGTACCGCTGCGGCTACGCGCGGAAGGAAGGCCAGGAGCGGGTGCCGGCCGTGCGGATCGCCCGAGAGGGGTTCGACCGGGCGGTGTCCCGAGCCGTCGAGAGCACCATCTCCGGCAAGCCCGACGTGCGGGTGCAGTGGGATCCCGAGCGCGGTCTGAGGCACGAGGCGTTGCCGTACCGGGCCGTCCAGATCGGCCTGACACGCGAAGCCGTGCAGAAGTACGTGCACGAGTGGACGATCAGCATCACCGACGTGACGGCCCTTGCGCGCGAGGTGCATGCCGCTGTGCGTGCGGGCGATGACGACAAGGCGCGCGCACTCCTGCCCGTTGAACGGCCTTACGTGACCACCACGGCACAAAACGCATAGTTGGGACATGCGCGCATTAGTGGCAGCGGGGTTACTACTCGCGTCAGCGGCCTGCTCCACCCCTCCGCCAGGCGGGAACGCGCCGTCCAAGGTGCCTCCGCCCCAGGGCCTGAAGGTCGAGGAGGTCGCCACCGGCTTGGAACACGGCTGGGACGTCGGGTTCCGCAAGGACGGCTCGATCCTCGTCACCGAACGCCCCGGCCGGCTCAAGCTGGTCCGCAACGGCCAGGTCACACCGGTCGACATCGACCTCACCGACGTCAAGGTGCAGGGTGAGGGCGGCCTGATGGGACTGGTGATCCACCCGGACGACCAGCGCTTCACCGTCTGCTACAACACCGTCAGCGACGTGCGGCTGGTGACGTTCCGCCTCGACGGCACCAAGGCCACGAAAACGAAGAACCTCCTCACCGGCATGCCCTCGAACCCGAGCGGCAGGCACTCCGGGTGCCGGCCCACGCTCGCGCCGGACGGCACCATGTTCGTGGCGACCGGTGACATCGCGCAGGGGCGCAACCCGCAGGACAGGACGAGTCTCGGCGGCAAGGTGCTGCGGATCGACGCCGAGACCGGTGAAGGGGCGAAGGACAACCCGTTCGCCCAGTCGGCGAACGCCAACGAGCGGCGCGTCTACACCTACGGGCACCGCAACGTGCAGGGCGTGGTCGTGCGGCCGGACTCCGGCCAGGTGTTCTCCAGCGAGCACGGGCCCGACGTGGACGACGAGGTCAACCTGCTCAAAGCCGGGGCCAACTACGGGTGGGACCCGTCCAAGGGCGGCACGCAGGGCGGGTACGACGAGAGCGTGCCGATGACCGACCTCAAGCGGTTCCCGGACGCGGTGCCGGCCGTGTGGTCGTCGGGGTCGCCGACGGAGGCGATCTGCCAGCCGGCGTTCTGGCACGGCAAGCTCGCGGTCACCGCGCTCAAGGGGACGAAGCTGCTGCTGTTCACGTTGGACGCGCAGGGCGAGGTGCAGAACGTCAGCATCCCCGACCAGCTCAACGACAAGTACGGGCGGTTGCGCGCCGCCCGCACCGCGCCGGACGGGTCGCTCTACCTCACCACGTCGAACGGTTCCAACGACAAGCTGCTGCGGCTCACAGAAGACGGGTGAGACCGCGGACGAAGGCCTGGTGCTCGTCGCCCAGCCCCGCGAAGTATGCGGCGTCCGCGTCCTCGACGTCCTTCATGGCCTGCGAGACCAGCGCTTTGGCGGGCTCGGTCAGCGAGAGCAGCCGGGCCCGCGTGTCGGACGGGTCCACCTCCCGGGAGACGAGCCCCCGGTCCGCGAGCTTGCGCAGGACCTGCGAGGTCATCATCGGATCGGTGCCGGCGTGCTCGGCCAGGCGTTGCTGGGAGGGCGCGCCGCTGTGCCCCTCCAGCCACCACAACGACGCGAGCAGCACGAACTGCACGTGCGTCAGGTCGTGCGGCGCCAGTGCCACTCGCATGGCCCGTCGCCACGCGAGCGTCACCCGCCACAGCAGGAAGCCGGGAGACTCGTCCGGACCGGAAAAACGCGTCACAGCGACAATTTCAGCAGGCCAGTTTCACCAGCGCCGCCACCGCGTCCGGCAGGTCGGCCGTCACGACCGGACCGAACTCCTGCGCCGCAGGCCCCTCGATCACCACGGAGTGCGTGACGCGCACACCCCCGTCCACCGGCTCCACGTGGTGGCTGAACCGCAGCAACGCGCCCGGCACGGACGTCTCGTCCACGAACCCGGAGTCGGTCACCGAGGTGAGGGTGAACGCGATCGGCCCCTGTCCCTTGACCACCATCGTGCCGCTGGCCCCCTCGGCGAACGGGCCGGACAGCGTCACGGATTCCAGCCCCTCGTCCCACTCCGTCCACCGCGAGACGTCGCTCCACAACGCCCACACCGCCGCCACGGTCGCGGGGCCTTCAACGCTGTGCTCGTACGAGTAGTTCGCCATGCACGCATACTATATGCGCGCTTACTAAAGCACAACGGGCAGCTCACGAGCGGCTGCGCAGGCGCGGCTTGTGGTCCATCGCGGAGAGGCCCTTCCAGGCGAGGTTCACCAGGTGCGCGGCGACCTCGTCCTTCTTCGGCTTGCGCACCTCCAGCCACCACTGGCCGGTCAGCGCGACCATCCCGACCAGCGCCTGCGCGTACAGCGGGGCGAGCTTGCGGTCGTAGCCCTGCTTGGCGAAGTGCAGGCCGAGGATGTGCTCGACCTGCGAGGCGATGTCGTTGAGCAGCGACGAGAACGTCCCGGAGGAGGAGGCGACGGGCGAGTCGCGCACCAGGATGCGGAACCCGTCCGTCGAGCCCTCGATGTAGTCGAGCAGCGCACTGGCGGCCCGTTCGAGCAGCTCGCGCGGATGATCGCCGCCATCCAGCGCGTCGACGATCTGGTCCATCAGGCGCTGCATCTCGCGGTCGACGACGACGGCGTAGATGCCTTCCTTGCCGCCGAAGTGCTCGTAGACGACGGGCTTCGAGACGCCGGCGCGGTGCGCGATCTCCTCGATGGAGGTGGCCTCGAAGCCCTTCTCGGCGAACAGGGCGCGGGAGACGTCCAGGAGCTGCTCTCGGCGTTCCTTGCCCGTCATCCTGACCCTGGTCACCCGAGCCAGCCTACGGGGCTCACTTCTTGACGCTGATCCTGGCCAGTCGCTGCTCGCTCGGCCAGCGGACGTTCCACGCCCAGCCGAACTTCTCGAACATCCAGATCAGGCGGGCCGAGGTGTCGATCTGGCCGCGCTTCACGCCGTGACGCGCGGAGGTCGGATCGGCGTGGTGCAGGTTGTGCCACGACTCGCCGAAGCTGAGGATCGCCAACGCCCAGACGTTCGCGGAACGGTCGCGCGCGGCGAACGGGCGGTCGCCGACCATGTGGCAGATCGAGTTGACCGACCAGGTGACGTGGTGCAGGAACGCGACGCGGACCAGACCGGCCCAGAAGAACGCCGTGACGCCGCCCCAGACGGACCACGTGATCAGGCCGCCCAGCACACCGGGCACGACGAGAGAGATCGTCGTCCACAGCCAGAAGAGCTTGTCGATCCGGACGAGGTCCTCGTCGGCCATCAGGTCGGGGGCGAAGCGCTTGTGGTTGGTCTTGTCGCGCTCGAACAGCCAGCCCATGTGGGCGTGCCAGAAGCCCTTGGCCAGTGCGGCCGGGCCGGTGCCGAAGAGCCACGGCGAGTGCGGGTCGCCCTCGCGGTCGGAGAACGCGTGGTGACGGCGGTGGTCGGCCACCCAGTCGATGACCGGGCCCTGCAGCGCCATCGAACCCGCGATCGCCAGCGCGATCTTCAGCGGGCGCTTGGCCTTGAACGAGCCGTGCGTGAAGTACCGGTGGTAGCCGATCGTCACGCCGAGGCCGGAGAGGTAGTAGAACGCGACGAAGAGCACCACGTCGACCCAGCCCAGGCCCCAGCCCCAGGCGAACGGGACGGCGGCCAGCAAGGCGAGGAAGGGAACGATGACGAACACGTACACGCCGAACTGCTCGGCGTGACCGCGCTGTCCGTCGATCAACGGCTTGGGGCCCTGGTCGGTGGACCGGTCCATCGTCGTGGTCATACGGATACCTCTGGGGGGTTGAGGGCGTATTCAGGGGTGAAGTACCTACGCAACCGTAACTTACGGAAGCGTAAGTTAGGCCGACCTGCTTCGCCAGACCCAGGTGGAAAATCGAGGCCGGTTCTCAGGGTTCGTCGAGCGACAGCCGGCCTGGCCGGGCCCTTCGTCGTGATGGCTCACGGACTGCCCGGTGAGCAGAGCACGTTCCTGCCGCAGGTCATTTCCCGTGTTCCGTCACCTGGTAGCGCAACAGCACCCGATCGCGTGAGCGCGGCTCGGCCGCCAACAGGCGCAGCTGGGTCGGCGAACCGTCCGGGGGCAGGTCAGCGGCGGTGAACAGGATCGGGGTGGTCGTTCCGCCGACGGCGATCGGGACCACCTCGATTTCGATCTCGTCCAGCAGTCCGGCGCGCAGCAGTGCCCCGTTCAGGCGGCCTCCCCCGGTGGAGACCACGGTCCGGACTCCGAATCGGCGATCGAGTTCCTCCAGTGCCGCAGGCAGGTCGACGCGCAGCTCCCCGATCACCAGGTAGGGGATGTCCTCGCGGCGGAGGAACGACAGGTACGCCAGCGGCGTCGCCTTCGTGACCAGCACGAGCAGGTGCCATCCCTGCCAATCCGGGCCGGGGAACTGCTTGTAGACCCAGCGAACCCGGCCGCGGCTGTCCGGGACGACCAGCCATCCTTGAGTGGCCAGGGCCGTGACGTGCTCCGGCAGGTGGTGACGCTGAAGTTCCTCCGCGGTTTCCGTCGGTGGCTGGAACTGCTCGACGTGGTCGTCGGTGACGAACGATCCGCTGCCCTCCAAGATGACCTGGGGGTGATGGCGACGTTTGACATCGGCGTAACCCGACCCGGTGAAGACCGGCCAGCGCTCGTCGAACATCAGCAACATCCCCGGCGACAACGCGATCCGTCCGTCCACCGAACTGGAATTGTGCGCGATCACGCGAGGTCGCGGCCCTGTCGGAGCACCCGTTCGGTCTTGCGCCACCGGATCTTCGGCATGTACTTCTCCAGCCATATCCCCATCATGGCGTCCGCCACCGACGAACAGGCCTGCGCTGCTTTGCGGGACAGCCGCACGGACGCGGACCGACATGCGCGTCGATCAGAGGCCCCAGGTCGGCCGCCGGCGATCGGCCGTCTTCACGGTCGCTCGGCATTCGTCACGCCGTGTCGCCTGGAATCGAGACCAGGACCAGGCATCATCGGTGGATGGCCAGACGCAAGATCATCCGGATCACCGCGACCTCGCTCCTCGTCCTGCTCGTGCTGGTCACGGCCGCTCTGGGTGGCATCGGCTGGTACTACAGCGGCCAACTGCTCGACGTCGACCGGTGGGCGCGCGAGTACCCGGACACCGCGCTGGGCCGCGACGGTCAGGCCGTCGTGCTGTCCGAGTCGGTGGCCACCACGCAGCACGGCACCCTCGGGCTGATCTGGCCGGGCGGCGCGGCGAAGGTCGGCGACATCGCGGCGAACGAGGACGGCCGCGTCGAACGGCCGCTGCTGGAGGGCAGCGCACCGCCGGACGGCACCAAGGTCCGCGTCGAGACCGCCGTGTACGAGGGCGACCCGAAGACCACGCTGGGCCTGGCCTACGACGACGTCGCCGTGCCGACCGAGCTGGGCGACATGCCGGCCTGGTTCGTGCCGGCGACGAACCCCGCCGACACGTGGGTCATCACCGTCCACGGGCGGGGCGCGAAGCGCGAAGAGGCGTTGCGCGTGGTTCCTCAGCTGCACAGTGCCGGGTTGCCCGTTCTGCTGATCACCTACCGCAACGACGTCGGCGCGCCCGCCTCCCCCGACGGCCTGTACCACCTCGGCGACACCGAGTGGCGCGACGTCGAGGCCGCGATCAAGTACGCGCAGAACCAGGGCGCGCGGAAGATCGTGCTCTACGGCTGGTCGATGGGCGGCGCGATCGTCGGCCAGACGCTGGCCCGCTCCAGCGTCGCGGCGGCGGTCAACGGCGTCGTGCTCGACTCCCCCGTCACCAACTGGTCGCAGACGCTCGACCTGCAGGCGCAGAACCGGGGCGTGCCGACGTGGCTCACGCCGGTCGCCGAGCTCGTGTCCGGCTGGCGCGCCGACATCGACTTCGACCGGTTCGACCTGGTCCGCAACCCGCCCGCGCTCAAGCCGCCGACGCTGCTCTTCCACGGCTCGGCGGACCAGACCGTGCCGGCCCAGTCGTCGCGCGACCTGGCCGCCGCGGCGCACGGCCTCGGGTGGCCGCTGCAGTACGTCGAGATCCCCGGCGCCGACCACACGTCGGGGTGGAATGTGGCGACCGACACGTACCGCAACGCGCTCGCGGACTTCCTGACCAGGTCAATCGGCGCCAAGCCGTGATCTTGGGCTGAGCCGGATGAGTGGCGGTTGGACAACAAGAGGACGTCTCGTGACAACATGTGCGCAGGACGCGCTCGCGCGCGTCCGTTCCGCCATGGTGTAAAGGCAGCACCTCGGATTTTGGTTCCGATGGTCCAGGTTCGAATCCTGGTGGCGGAGCGAGCCCCAGGGCACGGGGTCTTGTGCGGTCTTTGGGAGGTGCGAAGCTGCCCGAGGAAACGGTCGACGAGCAGGGCAACGTGGGCCACCGCCACCACGAGATGTCCGACGCGTGGCTGGTGGGCCGCGCGAGCGAGCTTGTCGCCGTGGCCCAGAGCAGCCACCTCGCCGCGCAGCTCGACGCGGCGTCCGAGATCGACCACATCCTCGCCGAGGCGCAGGGCCGCGGCGAGCCCCGCATCGTCGCGCAGCTGCTGCGAGCCGCGGCCGTGGTCCGGCTGGTGACGCCGGGTCTGGTCGACATGTCCGACCCGCAGCTCGACGAGATGCTCAGCCACTGCCGCCGCCACGGCCTGATGGTGCTGGAGGCGGACGCGCGGGCGTTGCGCGGACGCCGGTTCCTGCTGGCCAACGCCGAGGACAAGGCGCTGACCGAGATCGCGGCGGCGCTCGCGATGATGCTCGACGAGGAACCCGAGACCGACCCCGTCTTCGACAAGCGGATCTGGGACCAGCTGCTCGCCACGACGTTGCAGGACATCGCGCTCGTGCTGACCCAGCTCGGCGTCTACGAGATGGCGGACGACGTGCTGGCGGGCGCGAACAACGCGTTGCGCGAGAGCGGCCAGCCGCACCAGATCTACGTGCACCTGGTGAACAGGGCCAGGCTGCGGATCGGCTGGGGCCTGCGGCTCGAACGGGTGAACCTGCACGACGCCGCGCACGAGCAGTTCCGGATGGCCTCCGGGCTCGCCGAGGCCGCGGAGGTGCCGTTCCGGCAGTCGCTGCACCCCGGCCGGCGCGACCTCGACGCCGCCGAGCAGGTGCCGATCCTCGGTGCCGCCCACGCGTTGACGCGCCCGAGCGAGGACCACCTCGACCGGCTGTGGTCGTTGCGCGGCCTGTCGATGTACGCGCGCGAGCTGATCATCGTCGCGATCGCCCTGGCCAGGTGCCTGGTCGTGGCGAACCGGCTGGACGACGCGCTCAAGGTCCTCGCCGACACCCGCACGCAGATGGAGCACGACACGTCGGAACCGTCGCTGCTGCTGTCGCTGGAACGCGAGTACGCGTACCTCTGCGGCCCGCACACGATGTCCGCGCTGGAGTCCTACAACGCGGCGCTGGAGGCCGAGCTGTGGGCGATGCGCGAAGGCCGCGTGGCCACGTTGACAGCGCGGCGTGAGCACGAACGGCTGACGCGCGCACACGGTGCGATAGCGCAGCAGGCGTTGCAGGACCCCCTCACCGGACTGCCCAACCGGCGGGCGCTCGACGACAAGATGAGCGAGCTCATCGCCGGTCAGGTCGACCCGTTCTCCATCGCGCTGGTGGACCTCGACGGGTTCAAGGGCGTGAACGACCGGCATTCGCATGCCGAGGGTGATGATGTTCTTCGGGTGATTGCCAGCACACTCCGGCAGGCGCTGCGCGGCGACGACATGGTTGCCCGCTACGGCGGTGACGAGTTCGTGGTGCTGCTGCCGGGAGCCCCTCTGCACGCCGCGGAAGCAGCACTCGGCCGGGCCGTGGATGCGGTGGCAGGCTTGCCAATCGACCTCTCCCGGGGCGTCACGCTGTCGGTCGGCGTGATCTCGCTGCGCCCCCGTGAATCCGCCAACCAGGCCCTGTCGCGGGCCGACTCGGCGATGTACGTGGCCAAGCGCCAGGGAGGCTGCCAGGTCGCGGCCGTGGCGGGAGAGCCGTCCGCGGAGGCTTAGGCTGGTCCGCGGACTCGAACCACCCAGCCTGTTAGGGAGAGCATTGATGCTCGAGGGCCCTGTCAGCACGGTCGTGCTCGCCGCCGGGGAAGGCACCCGCATGCGGTCGTCCACGCCCAAGGTGCTGCATCGGATCGCCGGACGTTCACTCGTCGAACACGCGGTGCGCGCGGCGGCCGGCACCGATCCCGACCACCTGGCCGTGGTCGTCGGCCACGGTCGCGAAGCCGTCACCGAGCACCTCGAGAACCTCGCCGGTGTTCTGGGGCGCAAGGTCACCGTCGCGGTGCAGGCCGAGCAGAAGGGCACCGGGCACGCGGTCTCGTGCGGCCTCGCCGAGCTGCCGCACGACCTGGGCGGCACCGTGATCGTGAGCTACGGCGACGTGCCGCTGCTCGACACCCAGACCTTCAAGGCCCTGCTCGCCGAGCACGCCTCCGCGGGCAACGCGGTGACCGTGCTGACCGCCGTGGTGGAGAACCCCACCGGGTACGGCCGGATCGTGCGCGACTCCGACGGCACCGTGCAGCGGATCGTCGAGCAGAAGGACGCCTCCCAGACCGAGCAGCTGATCACCGAGATCAACTCCGGCGTCTACGCGTTCGACGCGGCGGTGCTGCGCGACGGCCTGTCGCGGCTGTCCACCGACAACGCGCAGGGCGAGCTCTACCTGACCGACGTGCTGGGCATCGCCCGCGGTGACGGCCGCCGCGTGGGCGCGCTGATCGCGTCCGACCCGTGGCTCGTCGAGGGCATCAACGACCGCGTGCAGCTGGCCGCCGTCGGTGCCGAGATGAACCGCCGGATCGTCGAGGGCCTGATGCGTTCCGGCGTCACGTTCGTCGACCCGTCGTCCGTCTGGGTCGACGCCGACGTGCAGGTCGGCCAGGACGCGCTGATCGAGCCGAACGTGCAGCTCCGCGCGGGCACGGTGATCGGTTCGCGCGCCGTGGTCGGACCGGACACGACGCTGTCCGGCGTGACGGTGGGCGTCGGCGCGTCCGTCGTGCGGACCCACGGCAGCGACTCGGTGATCGGTGACGGCGCCACCGTCGGCCCGTTCGCCTACCTGCGCCCCGGCACGGCGCTGGGCGTGAAGGGCAAGATCGGCACGTTCGTCGAGACCAAGAACGCGCAGATCGGCGAGGGTTCGAAGGTCCCCCACCTCTCGTACATCGGTGACGCCACGATCGGCGATCACAGCAACATCGGTGCGGCATCGGTAACTGTCAACTACGACGGGGTGAACAAGCACCGCACGATCGTCGGTTCCCACTGCCGCACCGGCTCGGACAACATGTTCGTGGCACCGGTGACCGTGGGCGACGGCGCCTACACCGGCGCGGGAACCGTCCTGCGCCGCAACGTCCCGCCGGGCGCGCTCGCCGTGTCCGGCGGCCCACAGCGCAACCTCGAAGGCTGGGTCCTCAGCCGACGTGAAGGAACCGCCGCGGCTCAGGCAGCGGCAGCAGCCCTCGCCGCCCAGAATGACGAGAAGACAGAGGAGGGCTGACCGTGAACCCGCAGATGCCCGGAACGCCGAAGAAGAACCTGATGCTCTTCGGCGGACGCGCCTATCCCGAACTGACTGAAGAGGTCGCGAAGCACCTCAACGTCACGGTGACCCCGCAGCAGGCCTACGACTTCGCGAACGGCGAGATCTTCGTCCGCTTCGAGGAGTCCGTGCGCGGCTGCGACGCCTTCGTCATCCAGTCCCACACCTCGCCCATCAACCAGTGGCTGATGGAACAGCTGATCATGGTCGACGCGCTGAAGCGCGCCTCGGCCAAGCGCATCACCGTGATCATGCCGTTCTACCCGTACAGCCGGCAGGACAAGAAGCACCGCGGCCGCGAACCGATCTCGGCCCGCCTGGTGGCCGACCTGTTCAAGACCGCGGGCGCCGACCGCCTGGTGTCCGTCGACCTGCACACCGCGCAGATCCAGGGCTTCTTCGACGGCCCGGTCGACCACCTGTGGGCCATGCCCCTGCTCGCGGACCACATCCGCGGCAAGTACGCGGGCCACGAGATCACCGTCGTCTCCCCCGACTCCGGCCGCACCAAGCTGGCCGAGAAGTGGGCGGACACGCTCGGCGGCGCGCCGATCGCGTTCATCCACAAGACCCGCGACCCGCTGCGGCCCAACGAGGTCGTCTCGAACCGCGTGGTCGGCAAGGTCGAGGGCCGCCTCTGCATCGTGATCGACGACATGGTCGACACCGGCGGCACCATCGCCGGCGCGGTCAAGCAGCTGCTGAACGAGGGCGCGGCCGACGTGGTGATCGCCGCCACGCACGGCATCCTCTCGGGCCCGGCCACCGAGCGCCTGCAGAACTCCGGCGCCCGCGAGGTCGTGTTCACCGACACCCTCCCCATCCCGGCGGAGAAGCGGTTCCCGCAGATGACCGTGCTCTCCATCGCGCCGCTGCTGGCGCGCGTGATCCAGGAAGTGTTCGAGGACGGCTCCGTCACGTCGCTGTTCGACGGCAACGCCTGACCCTCACTTCACCAGCAACGCGGGGGCCCCCCCGTTCCCAAAAGGAAAACCGGGGCCCCCCCCCTCCCGCACCCCCCCACCCCCCCCCCCCCACCGCCCCCGGCCCGGGGGGCCCCCGGGTTCCCCACCCCCAACGGGGGGGCCCCCGCGTTCCCTCTCCCCAGCACGCACGCCGACCCTGCTCCCGCTGCCGCACGCGGGGACGCCGCGTGCTCTCCTGGTGAACGAAAGCTCCCCGCGTGCGCCCCACAACGCCCGCGTGCCCACCGCCTCACGCCTGCGGCACGCGGGGACCCCGCGTGCTCTCCTGCGACACGAAAGCTCCCCGCGTGCGCTCTCCATGGGTACGAAAGCTCCCCGCGTGCGTGGAGCGGACCCCCGATTGGCCCTGGGCTCGGGCGCTCACCTACACTGGTCGGGTTGCCTCGGCGAGGGCGGACCTCCATCGGGTCCGGCGTGATCGACGCGGTGGCTTGATGCCGCGCGTGTTGACGTTTCCGCGTGCTGCTCGCCGCCGCAGGCCACCACCCCAGAGCTGAACCGCTGAAACTTGTGCACCGCCCCGACGTACAAGGCCAGACTTGTAAGGAGAGCCCCACCGTGTCCGAGGTCCGTCTCGCCGCTGAGCAGCGCACTGAATTCGGCAAGGGCGCAGCCCGCCGTACCCGTCGCGCCGGCAAGATCCCCGCGGTGCTCTACGGCCACGGTTCCGACCCGAAGCACCTGGCCCTGCCGGCGCTCGAGTTCGCCCGTGTCGTCCGTGAGCATGGTCAGAACGCCGTCCTCACCCTCGCCCTCGACGGCGGGAGCGAGCTGGCGCTCACCAAGACCGTCACCACGCACCCCATCAAGAACTACATCGAGCACGTCGACCTGCTGCTCGTCCAGCGCGGCGAGAAGGTCACCGTCGACGTCCCGGTCGTCCTGACCGGTGAGGCCGCTTCCGGCACGCTCGTCACGCAGGACGCCACCACGATCACCGTGGAGGCCGAGGCGCTGCACATCCCCGAGCAGATCGAGGTCTCGATCGAGGGCAAGGAGGCCGGCACCCAGATCCACGCCGGTGACCTGGCGCTGCCCTCGGGCGTTTCGCTCGCCACCGACGCCGAGGCCCTGGTCGTCGCCGTGAACGAGGCGCCGTCCGCGGCGCAGCTCGAGGGTGACGAGGCCGCTCCGGCCGAGGCCACCGAGGAAAGCTGAGCCCCATCACGTCGGGCCGGACTGGCGGCGCGCCACCCCCTCATGAGGGGGGAGGCGCGCCGTCCGCATACCTGGGGCCTGCCGACATCCGGGCCAAGACCTTCCGCCGCAAACGGCAGGGCTACGACCCGGATCAGGTGAACGAGTTCATGCTGATCATCGCCGACGCGCTGGCAGGCCGGATCCGCCTGAACCCGGACCACGTGCGCACCGTGCGGTTCGCCACGGTCCCCAACGGCTACGACCCGCTGAGCGTCGACGGGGTCCTGCACCTGCTGGAACACCAGGTCCGCAACGGCATCGTGCCGCCGACGGGCCTGAACACCGGCGAGGACCTGTACGCGCGCAAGCTGCCGAAGACCGGCACCGGCTACGATCGCGCCGAAGTCGACGCCTTCATCGCCCGCGCCGCGGCCAACCTGGACGGCCGGGGTGCCATGACCTCCACCGAGGTCCGCAACACCCGGTTCAGCACCACGTCCGGCCTGCTGGGCAAGGGATACCAGGTGCAGGCCGTGGACGCGTTGCTGGACGACCTCGAGCAGGAGTTGCGGTTCCGTGGACGATGACCTCGCCCTCATTGTCGGCCTGGGCAACCCGGGCCCGAAGTACGAGGGCAACCGTCACAACATCGGCTTCCTGGTCCTCGACGAACTGGCCGCACGCGTCGGCGGCAAGTTCAAGGCCCACAAGTCCGGCGCCGAGATCGTCGAGGGCCGGTTGAGCGGCCACCGCGTGGTGCTCGCCAAGCCGCGCAGCTTCATGAACCTCTCCGGCGGCCCGGTGTCGAGCGCCGTGAAGTTCTTCAAGCCCTCCCTGATCGTCGTGATCCACGACGAGCTGGACCTCCCGTTCGCCGCCATCCGCATGAAGCTCGGCGGCGGCGACAACGGCCACAACGGACTCCGCTCCATCACGAAATCCTTGGGCACCAAGGACTACTACCGCGTCCGCTTCGGCGTGGACCGCCCACCGGGCCGTCAGGACCCGGCCGACTACGTCCTCAAGGACTTCTCGACGGTGGAGCGCAAGCAGCTCGCGTTGGAGATCGACCGGGCGGCGGACGCGACCGAGGCCCTCGTCACCAAGGGCCTCGAAGCCGCGCAAAACGCCTTCCACTAGACCAACGAGGCCGCCGCGGACCGCCGCAGCTTGCCGGAAGGCGTCTTCGGCAACGTCCCCGGCGGCTGCACCACGACGGCGAACGGCCGCAACCCGACCGCGTCGACCACCCGTGCCGTGACTTCCTTGACCAGCGACTTCTCGGCCTCGGCGTCCCCGGCCAGCTTCGACTCCAGCACCACCGCGAACCGCTCCCGCTGCGTCCCGGCGTCCAGCCGCACCGCAACGGCATTGCCCGCGCGCACACCGTCAACGGAGCAGGCGGCACGCTCCACATCGGTCGGATAGATGTTCCGCCCGCCCATGATGATGACGTCCTTGCGCCGCCCGCAGACGACGACCTGGCCGTCCTCCACCAGATATCCGATGTCCCCTGTGGACAGCCAGCCCTCGGCGTCCTGGGTGGCCAGCGGCCCGTTCACGGTCAGATATCCCGGCGTCACCGCCTCGCCGCGGATCTGCAGCTCACCCACATCCCGGACGCCCAGCACGGCACCCGAGTCGGACACGACCCGCAGCTCCAGTCCCGGCAGCGGCGGGCCGAGCAACGGGAACGCCCGCCCCTCGGCAGCAGGCACCGCACGCCGGTCCGCCTCGACGGCGTCCGCGTCCACCACGTCCACGGACAGGCCCGTGAACAGCGGCGCGAACGCCACGCCCAGGGTGGTCTCGGCCATCCCGTACGCGGCCAGGATCGACTCGGGACGCAGCCCGAACCGCGCCCCGGCCGACACGAACGCCTCGACCGCGGCGGGATCGATGGGCTCGGCGCCGTTCAGGGCCAGGCGCATCGACGACAGGTCGAACGAGTCGGTGGAGGAGGCAAGGCGGCGGGCCACGATCGCGTAGGCGAAGTTCGGCGCGGCGGTGATCGTGCCGCGGTAGCGCGTGATCAGGTCGGCCCACAGGGTCGGGCGCGACAGGAAGTCGACGGGGGTGACCTTCACCAGTTCCAGGCCGAACAGCATCGGCACGGTCAGGAACCCGACCATGCCCATGTCGTGGAACAACGGCAGCCACGACACCATGACGTCGGAAGCTGGATCGAGGGCCGCGGCGATCCGCATGCCGGTGGCGTTCGCCATCAGGTTGCGGTGGGTGATGCGCACCGCCTTCGGATCGGCGGTCGATCCACTCGTCAACTGCAGCAGTGCCGTGGCATCCTCGGGGGTGGGAACAGGGTGAGCGATCGGCTCGCCGTCGAGCTCCGAGAGCTTGCGGTACGGGATGCCGTGCTGGTCGAGCACGGGAGCCAGGGCGTCAAAAGGGCTTCCGAGCAGGACCAGCCGCGAGTCGATCATGGCGAGCACCCGCAGCGTGTCCTCGGCCCACTCGGCCAGGTCGGTGCGTGGTGTGGGTTGATGCAACATCGTGACGCTGCCGCCGCACAGCCAGGCTGCCTGCACGGCTGGAGCGATCACAGCAGGTTCGGCGGCGAGCACGGCGATCGCGGTGCCCGGCGCCACGTCGAGCGCACCGGCCATCCGCCGGGCGCGTTCGTGCACCTCGGCCCATGTCCGGCGGACGGGTGCGGCGGGTTCCCCCGTCGTCATGCCCCTGTCCTGGCCGTTGGCGGCCGTCGCCAGCATCACATCCACGAACTGACTCATGTTCGCGATCGTAGTGGCGCCCTTTGGTCCAACAGGACGAAACGTTATGCCACGCGAAACGCGATACTCCCCAGTACAGGTACGCAGGAG
Organism: Lentzea sp. NPDC004782; assembly: GCF_040609115.1. NCBI lineage: Bacteria > Bacillati > Actinomycetota > Actinomycetes > Pseudonocardiales > Pseudonocardiaceae > Lentzea > Lentzea sp. NPDC004782. Next base: position 44,563 of record NZ_JBEXJN010000021.1, on the reverse strand, counting down.
GAGGTCATTGGTGGATCGGGGCGGCCCCGGAGCGCAGCATCGTCTACCCGCGCATCCGGCACCTCTGCTCTCCGCGCAGGACGTGGCCTCGGTCGCGTTCCATCGTCCCCCCAGGGGCGCACGCGGATACGACGCGGCTGAGGTGGACGCATTTCTCGACCGGGTCGAGGACACCATGCGCAGCAGAGACATCCTCACGCGCGAGGACGTGCTCAACGTCAAGTTCAAGACGGCGACCCGCGATCCGGGCTACGACGTGAACGAGGTCAACGTCTTCATGGAGCTCGTGGCCGACACGTTGCGGTCCACTCCGCAACGACAGCAGGCCGCGGCGCCCGCCCAGGGTGCGCACGCCACGTCGCAGGCGCTCAGACCCGCGGTGCGACTGTCCCCTGAAGACGTTGCCGCCGTGCGCTTCCACAAGCCCAGACCGGGGACGCGCGGCTACCACGAAGGCCAGATCGACGCGTTCCTCGACCGCATCGAGGCCACCCTGCGCGGCCAGGACAACCTGACCGCCCAACAGGTTCAGGACGCGGTGTTCGGCGAGACCGCGCCCGGCACGTTCGGGTACGACGAGGAGGACGTGGACACGTTCCTCGACCTCGTGGTGCTCATGCTCGAAACCGCACCACCGCCCAGGATGCCGCAGCCGCCCGCGCCGCCCACCACGCAGCTGCCGCAGCAACAGCAACGGCCCCAGCAGCGGAGTCCCCAGCCACCGCGGCGCCCCCAGCCGCAGCCGCCGGTGCAGCAGCCCGCGCAGCCCAGGGCCGTGGACTCACCGAAGCTCACCGCGGCCGACGTCCGCAACGTCGCGTTCCACCGCCCTCCCCGCGGCCGCCGCGGCTATCAGGAGTCCCAGGTGGACGCGTTCCTCGACCGCATCGAGGCGACGTTACGAGGCCAGGACAACCTGACCGCCAAGGACGTCCGCGACGTCAGGTTCTCCCGTCCGCTCATCGGACGGCGCGGCTACGACGAGACCGAGGTCGACGCGTTCCTCAGCCGGGTCGAGCAGCAGCTCTCCGGACCGGTCCGCAGCATGCCCCAGGTGCGGTCCTGGAAGGACCTGCGCCAGCTTCGCATCCCACCGGCGGCCGCGGGCCAGCGCGGCTACCGCACCGCCCAGGTCGACCGGATGCTGGAGGAGATCGGCGTCGCGCTCGACGGCATGCTCGGGGCGACCTCGGAAGAGGTCATGAAGGCGCGCTTCAGCTACGCCCTGCTCTCCGGCCAGGGTTACGACACGTCGTTCATCGACGAACTGCTCCCGATGCTCGCCAACGAACTGCGCCGCCGAGGTCGATGAACGGCGCATTTGTTCACCTGAGGTGGACAAATGCGCCGTTCATCGTCAGCCCTCGACGACCTCGGCCGCGGCCATCCAGGCGGCCTCGACGTCGGCCTCCTCCGCCAGCACGGCACGGAGCTCGGCGTCGAGCTTCAGCAGCCGGTCGGGATCGGTGGCGGCCTCGGCGAGCGCCGCGTGCAGCTCGGCTTCCTTCTTGTGCAGCACTTCGAGGCGCCGCTCGAGGCGCGCCAGCTCCTTGCGGGCGGCCCGCTGGTCGGCCGCGTTCGACGGTACCTTCGCGACGGCCGGGACGGCGGCGCTTTCCCTGTCGCGCAACAAGTCCCGGCGCTTGAGGTACTCGTCGATCCCGCCGGGCAGGTCGGTCAGCTTGCCGTCACCGAACAACGCCACGACCTTGTCGCACACGCGCTCGACGAGGTAGCGGTCGTGGGAGATCACGACGAGCGTGCCCGGCCACGAGTCGAGCAGGTCTTCCAGCTGCTGCAACGTGTCGATGTCCAGGTCGTTCGTCGGCTCGTCGAGCAGCAGCACGTTCGGCTCGGCCATCAGCAACCGGCACAGCTGCAACCGCCGCCGTTCGCCACCGGACAGGTCCGAGACCGGCGTCCACTGCTTCTGCGACGAGAACCCGAACCGCTCGCCCAGCTGTGACGCCGACATCTCGTACTTGCCGAGCACGACGCGCCGCGCGACCTCCTCGATCGCCTCCAGCACGCGCATCGACCCGTCGAGGTCGTGCAGCTCCTGCGACAGGTGCGCGATCTTCACCGTCTGGCCCTGGATCCGCTTGCCCGTCTCGGGTTCGCGCTCACCGGCCAGCAGCTTCAGCAACGTCGTCTTGCCGGATCCGTTGACCCCGACCAGACCGATGCGGTCGCCGGGCCCGATGCGCCACGTCAGGTCGCGCACCAGCACCCGGTCCGGAATGGACAGTGTCACGTCCTCCAGCTCGATCACGGTGCGGCCCAGGCGCTTCTTGGCGAACGCGAGCAGCTCGACGTTGTCGCGCGGCGCCGGCACGTCCGCGATCAACGCCTCGGCGGCCTCGATCCGGTAGCGCGGCTTGGACGTCCGCGCGGGTGCGCCGCGGCGCAGCCACGCGAGCTCCTTGCGCGCCAGGTTCTGCCGCTTCTCCTCCGCCGCGTCCGCGAGCCGCTGCCGCTCGGCGCGCGCGAAGATCCAGTCGGCGTAACCGCCCTCGTACTGCTCGACCTTGCCCAGCACGACCTCCCACGTGCGGTTGCAGACCGTGTCGAGGAACCACCGGTCGTGCGTCACGACCACGAGCGCGCACTTGCGGGCCAGCAGGTGCTCCGCGAGCCACCGCACGCCCTCGACGTCGAGGTGGTTCGTGGGCTCGTCCAGCACGATCAGTTCGAGGTCCTGGATCAGCGCAGCCGCGAGCGCGACCCGGCGCCGCTCACCACCGGACATGGTGGAGACCACGGAGTCCAGGCCCAGCGCCATGATCCCGAGTCCGTCCAAAATGGACCTGACACGGGCGTCCGACGCCCACTCGTGCTCCGCGTCGAAGCCGAGCGGGTCGATCACCGCGTTGCGCACGGTCGAGCCCTCCGGCAGCTCCGTGCGCTGCGTCACGACCGCCATCCGCAGATCGCGCGACCGCGACACCCTGCCGTCGTCCGCCGGTTCGACCCCGGCCAGCACCTCGAGCAGCGTCGTCTTGCCACCGCCGTTCAGGCCGACGACACCGATCCGGTCGCCCTCGTTGACGCCGAGCGACACGCCGTCGAGCAGCGGCCGGACGCCGAACGACTTCGACACGGACTCCAGGTTGACCAGGTTGGCCATCAAAACCTCACGACCCGAGAAGAAATACCCCCGCAGAGGCTACCTGGAAGTGCCAAAGGCCCTGCTCACCACGTATTAGGCGTGGACTTCCGGCGGCGTCGGCTTCGGTTCCTCGGTCGTGATCACCCGCGCACCCGGCACCGGGCCGTGCGCGACCCGGACCGTCCGGCACACGCCCGCGCCGGCCAGCTCGGCGGCCACGCGCACCGCCGTGTCGCCGTCCTCGCACAGGAACGCCGTCGTGGGGCCCGAACCGGACACGATGCCGGCCAGCGCGCCCGCGTCGACACCTGCCCTGAGCGTCCGGCGCAGGTTCGGCCGCAAAGACACGGCGGCGGCCTGCAAGTCGTTGCCCAGCAGCAACGCCAGCTGACGCGGGTCGCCGGAGGAAAGACCCTCCAGCACGGCCTCGACGGGACCGACGCGTGGCGGATCTCCCTCGGCACGCAGGCGGTCCAGCTCGTCGAACACGTCCGGAGTGGACAGTCCGCGCCGGTCGAACGCCAGCACCCAGTGGAACTGGTGACGGCTCAGCACCGGCACGATCCGCTCGCCGCGGCCGGTGCCGAGCGCGGTGGCGCCGTAGAGGGCGAACGGCACGTCGGCACCGAGCTTGCCGGCCAGTTCGGCCAGCTCGTCACGGCTGATTTCCAGCCGCCACAACGACGACAGGCCCACGAGCGTCGCCGCCGCGTCCGCGCTGCCGCCCGCCATGCCGCCCGCGACGGGGATGGCCTTGCGGATGACGACCCGGACCTTCGGGTCGTCGGGGTCCTTGCCGACGTGCGCGGCCAGCAGGCGAACCGCGCGCCAGGCGAGGTTCGAGGCTCCCGTGGGCACCTGGTCGGCGCCCTCGCCGTGGACCTCGACACCGGGTTCGTCCGCCACCGCGACCGTGACCTCGTCGACCAGCGAAAGCGCCTGGAAGATCGTCACCAGGTCGTGGTAGCCGTCCGGGCGCACGTCACCGACGGCCAGGTGCAGGTTGACCTTGGCCGGGACGCGGACCGTGACCGGGGGTGGAACGACTGCGAGCACCATGTCAGCCTACGGGCGTTCTGGAGTCCTGGACTCCTCCCCCGGTCGCCACCTGCGTTAAACCGGGATGACGGAACCGTTGTAGGTCTGCTTGATGTAGTCCTTGACCTGCTGCGATCCGAGCAGCTCCGCCAACGAGCGAATGCGCTTGTCGTCCTTGAGCTCGGTCCGCGTGACCAGGCCGTTGGCGTTCGGGTTGCCCTCGGCCTTCTCCAGCGCGAGCGCGTCGGTGGCGGGCTTCAGGCCCGCGTCGATCGCGTAGTTGCCGTTGATCACCGACGCGTCGGTGTCCTCCAGCGAACGGGGCAGCTGAGCGGCCTCCAGCGGCACGAACTGCAGGTTCTTGGGGTTCTCCGCCACGTCGCGCACGGTCGGCGCGTCCACGGCCTTGAGCTTGATGAGGCCGTTGGCCTCCAGCAGCTTCAGCCCGCGGGTCTCGTTCGTGGCGTCGTTGGCCAGCGCGACCTTGGCGTTCTGCGGCAGCTCGTCGAGCTTGCGCACCTTCTTGGAGTACACACCCAAGGGCTCGACGTGGACGGGCGTGACCCACTCGACCTTGGCGCCGCTCTCCTTCGTGAACGTCGCGAGGTACGGGACGGTCTGGAAGTAGTTGGCGTCGAGCGAGCCGTCGACCAGCGCCGTGTTGGGCTGCACGTAGTCGGTGAACTCGACGACCTCGATCTTCAGACCCTTCTGCGCGGCGAGGTTGTCGGCCACGAACTTGAGGATCTGCGCGTGCGGGACGGGCGACACGCCGACCTTGAGCGTGTCCGAAGCAGACGCACCACCGGCGGAGCAGGCAGACAAAGCAGTCAAAGCGACCGCGATCAGAGCAGCCTTAATACGCATTTCGTTCCTTTTGAGAGTTTCACGGCAGAGTCTTGAGTGCACGCGGGGAGCTTTCGTTCGCTCCTGGCGCACGAAAGGGCCCCGCGTGCGGGAAAGTCAGACGGAGGCGTGGCGGCGGCGGTCCGAGGCGCGGGCGGCACGGGTGAAACCGAGCTGGATCAACGTCGTGAGCACGGCGAGCCACGCCACGGTGCTCCACAGGACCCGGTCGTTGAAGCGCTGGTAGCCCTCGCGGATCGCCAGGTCACCGAGGCCACCACCGCCGATCACGCCCGCCATCGCGGAGTACCCGATCAGGGCGATCACGGTGACGCCGATGGCGTTGATCAGCGCGGGCAGCGACTCGCGGATCAGCACCGAACGCACGATCCGAAGCGTCGAGGCGCCGGTCGTGACCGCGGCCTCGACCACGGTCACGTGCACCTCGGACAGGATGTTCTGCACGAGCCGTCCGACGAACGGGATCGCACCCACCGCCAACGGCACGATGACCGCCGTGCTGCCGATGGAACCGCCGACGATCAGGCGGGTGACCGACGTGAGCGCGACGAGCAGCACGATGAACGGCATCGAGCGGCCCAGGTCGGTGATGAAGCCGAGAACGCGGTGCAGCGCGGCGTTCGGCCGCAGCCCGCCCTTGGCGGTGAGCTGCAGCCAAACCCCGAGCGGAACTCCGAAAGCGGTGGCGATCAAGGTGGAGACGCCGACCATGTACAGCGTCTCCCCGGTGGCCTCGACGAGAAAGCTCAGCACGTCCGGCCAGGGTGTTGCAGACCTCACGCAGCTACTCCCTGCGGCCCCTTCAGGGACCTCTGCACCGCGCCACCGGCCTCGCTGATCCACTCCAGCGCCGAGTCGGACCGCTCGCCGTTCAGGCCGAGGCGGAACCGCGCGACGGGGGTCTCGCCCAGGCGCGTCAGGCCGCCACCGACGATGTTCAGCTCGACGCCGAACCGGTGCGAGGCCTCGGGCAGCAGCGCGCCGACCGCGGCGAACCCGACGAGCACGACGTCCGCGACGCGGTCGTAGCTGCTCTCGTTGATCGGGTTCAGGTCGACGGCGGGCAGCAGCGCACCGCTCGTGCGGCTGCCAGCGTCGCTGACGAGGTCGAGGACCTTGCCGTGCTCGACGACGCGGCCCTGCTCCAGCACGGCGACGTCGTCGCAGATCTTGCGGACCACGCCCATGTCGTGCGTGACGACGAGGACGGTCACACCCAGCTCAGCGCGCGCACGGTCGAGGACGGTGAGCACGGAACCGGTGGTCTCGGGGTCGAGCGCGCTGGTGGGCTCGTCGGCCAGCAGGACGCTCGGGTTGGCGGCGAGTGCGCGCGCCACTGCGATGCGCTGACGCTGCCCGCCGGACAGCTGGTCGGGGTAGGCGGCGGCCTTGTCGGTGAGCCCGACGAGGTCCAGCAGCTCGCCCACACGGGTGCGGCGCTGCGGTCCCGGCACGCCCGCGGACTCCAGCGGCAGCGCGATGTTGCCGGCGGCGGTGCGCTGCCGCAGCAGCGAATCCCCTTGCGGCACAACGCCGATCTGCCTGCGGGCGGCCCGCAGCGCTGACCCGTCCAGCGCGGTGATGTCCGTGCCGTCGACGCGGATCGCACCCGAGTCGGGGCGCTCCAGCAGCGCCACGCAGCGCGCGAGCGTCGACTTGCCGGCCCCGCTCGGGCCGACGACGCCGAGCACGGTGCCCGCTTCGACGTCGAGGGTCACGCCGTTCAGGGCGTTGACACCCTGGAAGGACTTGGTGAGGTTTTCGACAGTGATCACTTCTGCTCCACGGCTGCGCGCGACGGCACACTCGCCTCGTGGGCGGTGCGCGGTCGAAGTTCTGCTCAGGTGTGCGCCACTCTTTGGTCGAGTGCGCGTCAAAGGACTTTGAGAAGGCGCCTTAGACGAGGTGGCGACGACATGCAGAAGCGGTGCGACGGCACTGGTCGACGACTCGACGGCGCGTCAGCATTCGCGTGGTACCCATGTGATCCTCCATCGGTCCTGGCGTTAGCACCTGCCCGCATCCAGCGGGTGGTTGCTGCGACGTCGTAGAGCCAGGTCTCTCGGTCGCTCCGGATGGCACCTAGCAGTCAACCGGACGCACGTTCGGTTGCGCAAGCCAGAATCCGATTCGTTCGACAGATCACACTGTTGGCCGATGGATCTCCGGCCTAGACCTCCGCGATCCGGATGAAGTCGATCACGCTCAGCTGCTCGCCCCTGGCCTGCGGGTCGACGCCGGCCTTGTCGAGCAGTTCGTCGACGTTGATGTCCGCGGCTTCGGCCCAGCCCTTGAGGGCGGCCCTGAGGGTCTTGCGACGTTGCGCGAAGGCCGCGTCGACGATCGAGAAGAGCCTCTTCTTGTCCACTGTGGACAAGGGGTTCTCGTGACGGTGGAACGAAACCAGCCCCGAGTCGACGTTGGGCGCGGGCCAGAAGACGTTCCTGCCGACCGGGCCTGCCTTCCGCGCGTCGGCGTACCAGGCGAGCTTCACGCTGGGCACGCCGTAGATCTTGCTGCCGGGCCTGGCCGCCATCCGGTCGGCCACCTCGGCCTGGACCATGACGAGACCCTTCCGCAGCGCCGGAAGCTCGTTCAGCAGGTGCAGGACCACGGGGACGGCGACGTTGTAGGGCAGGTTGGCCACGATCGCCGTGGGCTGGACCACGAGGTCGTCCTTCGTGACCTTCATGGCGTCCTTGAGGACGACGTGCAGCTTGCCGGCGTTCTCCGGATCCATCTCGCGCACCGTCTGCGGCAGGCGCTGGGCCAGCGGCGGGTCGATCTCGACCGCGACGACCTGCTCGGCGGCGGGGAGCAGCGCCAGGGTCAGCGAGCCCAGGCCCGGGCCGACCTCCAGCACTACGTCGTCCGGGGTGAGCTCGGCCGCGGCGACGATCTTGCGGACCGTGTTCGGGTCGTGCACGAAGTTCTGACCCAGTTTTTTGGTCGGGCGGATGCCCAGCTCTTCGGCCAGACGTCGCACTTCGGCAGGTCCCAGCAGGCTCACCGGAGCATTCTCGCAGGTGGGGTTGGGCGGCGGAGGTCGGGCTGCCGGACGCCGGAACCCGCCCGCCGACCGGCAGGAACGCGGGGATCCCGCGTTCCCCAGAGGGAAACGCGGGGCCCCCGCGTGCCATGAAATCTTGCGGTTTACGGCAGGCCCAGCTTGGCGCGGCAGCCCGGCCAGGCGCCGTAGGTGCCGCCGGCGCGGTCGCGCAGCTTGGTCGCGATGGCGATCTGCTGCTCGCGGGTGGCCTGGTGCGGGAGCTGGGCGTAGGCGGTACCGCCGTTGGCGGCCCAGGTGCCGGCGTTGAACTGCAGGCCGCCGTAGTAGCCGTTGCCGGTGTTGGCGGCCCAGTTGCCGCCCGCCTCGCACTGGGCGAGGCGATCCCACACGGCGCCGTCGGGCAGGGGCTTGGTGCCCACCGTGATCTTCTTGGGCTTCGGCTCCTTGGTGACCTTGCCGCCGATCTTCTCGCGGCTGATCTCCTTGCCGTTCTTCACGGTGACGCGGTAGGTGCTGACCTGCTCACCCGGCGTGCCGGGGTCGGTGACCGTCTGCTCGCCCGCGTTCATGTTCGGGTCTTTGGTCGTCTCGACCGGCGGGGCGACCGGCTCGTTCACGTTGATGACCGTGACGCCGGTGCGGGAGATGTAGACCTCGGCGCCGGTGGCGAGCTTGACGTCGGTGCCGGAGGCGACCGCGTCCTCGGGGCCGAGCGAGAGGTTCTCGTTCTTCAGCAGCTCGTCGACGGTGACCGCGGTGGTCTGGATCTCGCGGACCGGGTTGGCGCCGTCGAAGAGCTTGATGTTCTTGCGGGTCTTGACTTCCAGGTTCATGCCCTCCAGGGGCACTTGCTGGTTGCCGGGAGCGGAGAACCAGGCGCCCTCGATCGGCACGCCCATCTGCTTGGCGGCTTCCTCGACGGTGACCGAGCGGACCCAGTCCTCGCGCGCCTGGCCGTCGATGCTCGCCTTGACGAGGCGGCCGCGGTCGAGGGTGATCTTGCCGCCGTCGGAGATCGGGGTGTTCAGCGAGGGCGAGAGGGCGTCGTGCTCGCCGACGGTGATGCCCTCCTCCGCGAGAACTTCGCCGACCGTGCCCTCGTAGGAGTGGACGGTCTGCAGTGCACCGTCCACGTCGACCGTGAGGGACTTGTCCATCGCCATGGCGGTCACGCCGCCGCCGGAGATGGAGACGAGGACCGCGGCGACCGCGCCCTTGAGGAAGCGGCGCTTCCAGTTCGTGACGGTCTGGACGAGGACCTGCGGGTCCTCGGTCTCCTCTTCCTCCGTCGGGAGGACGAGGGGCGGCATGATCGTCGTCTCGGCGTTGATGAGACGGATCAGCTCGTCGACGTCGACGTTGGCCGTCGCGAGGAGCTCGTCGGCGTCCGGGCCGAGCACCTCGAGCACGTCCTCCGGCGAGATGGTCAGCGCACCGGCGGGAAAGCTCGGGTGAGGATCGGCGACGGCGGTGGCCGTGGTCATCCCGACCGGCGTGAACCAGTCGGTGTCCTCGTTGAAGTCGTACGGAGCGGCAGTTCTGTCGCTACCAGACACTGGGTCGATACCTCCATTGCGGAAGCTCGAGGCCACCGCACAGTTGGCGTTGACAAGATCATTCGAGTTGGAACTCGAAGGTTCCCGGCAACTCCTCCTACGTGGTCTCGCTTCTTCACGCTTCTGGCTTGGATCCCGCCCCGACTGCGGGCGTGCACCGAACCGACAAGGTCGGCTCAGGTGGCACGGTCACGGGACAGTAACGGGGTCGCGCACGTTGCGCAAACACCCCCGCCAATGTTGTGACCTCAGTCACCCCATGGGGTTGGAACCCTTTGCTCCGTTCGTCTCACATCGCATCTCAGTGACCAAGCCCGAACACTCGTTGAGCATTACGGGTGACGGCGGAGCAGAGTTCAGAAAGATCTTCGCCACGGAGAGTGGCCAAAGTCCGAACTGTGTAATTCACACAATAGGGTTCGTTTGGACGCCCCCTGAACGGATGCGGCGTCAGGAACGGGGCGTCCGTCTCGACCAGGAGCTGATCCTGCGGCACCAGCCGGGCCGCCTCCTGCAGGGCGCGGGCGTTCTTGAACGTCACCGGACCCGCGAACGACAGCACGTACCCCGCGTCGACGCACCGCCGGGCGAAGTCCGCGTCGCCGGAGAAGCAGTGGAAGACCACAGTGGACGGTGCACCCTCGGCGTCGAGGACCTTGAGGATGTCCTCGTGCGCGTCCCGGTCGTGGATCATCAACGGCTTCCCGACGCGCTTGGAAAGCTCGATGTGCCAACGGAAAGCCTCGTGCTGCGCAGCCGGCGGCGAGTAGTCCCAGTAGTAGTCGAGACCGGTCTCGCCGATGGCCACGACGCGGGGCAACACCGCCAACCGCTCCAGCTCGGCCTTCTCGAGATCACCGAACGTGGAGGTGCGCGTCGGGTGCACGGCCACCGCCGCGTAGACCCGAGGGTCCCAAGTGGACGCTTCGGCAGCCCACCGCGCGGCGGCCAGGTCGTCCGCCACGGTGATCACGTGCGAGACGCCGGCGGCCTCCGCGCGGTCCAGCACCTCCGCCACGCCTGCCCGGTCGGTGGCACCACAGGCGTCGAGGTGCGTGTGAGCGTCGATCACCGGTGCCGGAAGAGCTTCCGGCACCGGCGGTCGTTCCCGCTTGTCCGCCACTACTCGGTGACGATCGGAGCCCACTCGGGCCCGGTCTCGCCCAGCTTCGGGTCGAGCTTCGCGAACAGCGGCGAGGGCTTCTGCAGGGGCCGCCCGACCTCGATCGGCGTCGACTCCCAGCGGGCCTGCTCACCGGCGTAGTCACCGGTCAGCACCGGGTACGAGCGGTCGGGCACGTCGAGGTCGGTGACCTCGGTCAGCGCGGGCTGGGCCGCCCACACGCCCGTGCCGCCCAGCGCCTCGTGCACCTGCTGCGCCGAGTGCGGCAGGAACGGCGTCATCAGCGTGTTCGCGTCCTGCACGACCTGCAGCGCGGTGTGCAGCACCGAGTCGCGGCGGTCCGGGTCGTCCTTGAGCTTCCACGGCTCCTGGTCCGACAGGTACTTGTTCGCCGCCGAGATCACGCGCATGGCCTCGCCGGACGCCTGCTTGAACCGCGACCGGCGCAGGTGCGCGCCGACCGTGTCGAAGGCACCGCGCGCCAACGACATCAGCTCGTGGTCCGCGGCGGTCAGCGAAACGGCCTTCGGGATCGCGCCGACGTTCTTGTGCGCCATCGAGATCGAGCGGTTGACCAGGTTGCCCCACTCGTTGGCCAGCTCGAAGTTCGTCCGGCGGACGAACTCCTCCCAGGTGAAGTCGGTGTCCTGGTTCTCGGGGCCCGCGACGGAGATGAAGTACCGCAGCGCGTCCGGCCCGAACTCCTTCAGGAAGTCGCCGACGTAGATCACGGTGCCGCGCGAGGTGGAGAACTTCGAGCCGCTCATCGTCAGGTACTCCGACGACACGACCTCGGTCGGCAGGTTCAGCGTGCCGAACCGGCCGGGCTCGCCGCCCTTGTCGCCCGCGCCGTTCTGCCCGAGCAGCAGCGACGGCCAGATCAGCGAGTGGAAGACGATGTTGTCCTTGCCCATGAAGTAGTAGCCCTGGGCGTCGCCGGTCCAGAACTCCTTCCAGGCGTCGTCGTCGCCGGTGCGCCGCGCCCACTCGACCGACGCGCTCAAGTAGCCGATGACCGCGTCGAACCACACGTAGAACCGCTTCATCGGCTGCTCGCGCCACCCGTCGAGCGGGATCGGCACGCCCCAGTCGAGGTCGCGGGTGATCGCGCGCGGGCGCAGGTCCTTGATCAGGTTCTGCGAGAACTTGAGCACGTTCGGACGCCACTCGGTGCGCGTGGACATCCACGAGCCGAGCGAGTCGATGAACGCGGGCAGGTCCAGGAACAGGTGCTCGGTCTCGACGAACTTCGGCACCTCGCCGTTGATCCGCGACCGGGGGTTCTTGAGGTCGGCGGGGTCGAGCTGGTTGCCGCAGTTGTCGCACTGGTCACCGCGCGCGCCGTCGTACCCGCAGATCGGGCAGGTGCCCTCGATGTAGCGGTCGGGCAGCGTCCTGCCGGTCGACGGGCTGATGGCGCCCATCTCCGTCTTGGGGATGACGTAGCCGTTCTTCCACAGCGCGGAGAACAGGTCCTGCACGACCTGGTAGTGGTTGCCGGTCGTGGTGCGGGTGAACAGGTCGTAGGAGAGGCCGAGGCCCTGCAGGTCGGAGGCGATCACGCGGTTGTACTTGTCGGCGAGCTCACGAGCCGTGAGCCCTTCCTTCTCGGCCTGCACCTGGATGGGCGTGCCGTGCTCGTCCGTGCCGCTGACCATGAGCACCCGGTGTCCGGACATTCGCATGTAGCGGGAGAAGACGTCGGACGGGACACCGAAACCGGAGACATGACCGATGTGCCGGGGGCCATTGGCGTAAGGCCAGGCCACCGCGGTCAGTACGGAGGCACTCATGCGCATAGCCTACGGAGGCGGTGCCAGCCGCTTTTCACTGCATGGGAGGTCGGTTTGTCCGCGACCAGGATGCTCGTGCTCGGCGTGGTCAAGCTCGTCGGCGAGGCGCACGGCTACCAGGTGCGCCGCGAGCTCACGTCGTGGGCTGCGGACAAGTGGGCCAACGTGCAGCCCGGTTCGATCTACCACGCGCTGAAGTCGCTCGCCAGGGAGGGACTGCTGGAGCCGGTCGGCACCGAGTCCGACGGCGGTCCCGCCCGCACCAGCTACCGGATCACGCCGGAGGGCGACCGCGAGCTGATGGAGTCGCTCGGCGGCGCGCTGGCCGACTCGTCGCGGCCCCTGGACGAGCTCTCGGCCGGCGTCGCACTGCTGATGCTGATGCCCCGTGAGCAGGCGCTCGTCCTGTTGAAGAGCCGGCTGGTGGGCCTGACGGCGCAGGTCGCGCCCACCCGGCACCTCGTGGGGGTGTTCCCCGAGATGGGCAAGCCCGCCCACGTCAGCGAGCTGGCTCGACTGTGGCTCGTGCAGCTCGAAGGGCAGGTCCGCTGGACTGAGGAACTGATCGGGCGGCTCGAGGCCGGCGAGTACGACCTCCGGGACTAGTCAAACTTGACTAGCTTTCGCTAGCCTCTAGTCAAACTTGACTAGAGGGGATTCAGTCATGATCAAGGCACGCGGCCTCGCGCGCCGGTTCACGACGAAGTTCGGCCCCGTGGAAGCAGTGCGCGGGGTGGACATCGACGTCGCAGAGGGGGAGCTCGTCGGGTTCCTCGGACCGAACGGGGCAGGCAAGTCCACGACGTTGCGCATGCTCACGACGCTGCTGCAGCCGACGGCGGGCGAGGCGATCATCGCCGGGCACGACCTGCTGACCGACCCGGCGGGCGTGCGCCGCAACATCGGGTACGTCGGTCAGAAGAACGGCAGCGGCGCGGACCAGCGGGTTCGCGACGAGCTCGAGTTCCAGGGCCGCTTCTACGGCATGTCCAGGGCCCAGGCACGGCGCAAGGCCGCCGATCTCGTCGAACGGTTCGAGCTGCAGGGCACGGAGAACCGGTTGGCGGTCACGTTGTCCGGCGGCCAGCAGCGCCGGCTCGACATCGCGATGGGCCTGCTGCACAACCCGCGGCTGCTGTTCCTCGACGAACCGTCGACCGGGCTCGACCCGCAGAGCCGCCGCAACCTGTGGGACCACATCAAGCAGCTCAGGGCCGACGGCACCACGGTCTTCCTGACCACCCACTACCTCGACGAGGCGGACTTCCTCAGCGACCGGCTGCTGGTGATCGACCACGGCCTGATCGTCGGCGAGGGATCGCCTGACGAGCTGAAGAACCGCGTCTCCGGCGACCTGGTCGTGCTCGGCACGCCTCAGGCGCCGGTCGTCGCCACGAAGTTCTCCAACGCCGTGGTGGACGGCGAGAAGGTCAGCTTCCGCATCCCGAACGGCGACCGCGCGCTGCCGTCGTTGCTGCGCGACCTCGACCAGATCGGCGTCGAACTGCACTCCGTCCAGGTCCACCGGCCGACGCTGGACGACGTGTTCCTGACCATGACCGGCCGCTCTCTGCGGGAGGAAGCCCATGCTGCGTAGAACTTTTCTGGGTGACACCTGGCTCGTCTTCGCCCGCGTGATGCTGCCGGTGGTGCGCAACCCCGTCGTGGTGATCTTCGGGTTGTCCCAGCCGTTGCTCTACCTCGGCCTGTTCGGACCGCTGCTCGGCGACAGCGGCTGGCAGTGGTTCGTGCCCGGCCTGCTGGTGCAGCTGGCGTTGTTCGGCACCGCCTACGCGGGCTTCTCGCTGCTGCCCGAGGTGCGGTCGGGCGTGATGGAACGGCTGCGGGTCACCCCGGTCAGCCGGGTCGCGCTGCTCGTCGGCAGGGTCGGCAAGGACGTGGTGCTGCTGGTCGTGCAGGGCCTGCTGATCGTGCTGGCCGCGATGCTGTTCGGGTTCCGCGCGTCACCCGGCGAGGTCCTGCTCGGTCTCGGGCTCGTGGCCTTGCTCGGCGTCGCCATCGGGTCGGCGTCGTACGCGATCGCGTTGAAGGTGAAGCTGGAGTACGTCTTCGCATCCGTCCTGTCAGCGACGATCGTGCCGTTGATGCTGCTCTCGGGCGTGCTGCTGCCGATGTCCAACGGCCCGAAGTGGCTCTACTGGCTGTCTCGAGCCAACCCGTTGGCGCACGTCGTCGACGCCGAGCGGTCGATCTTCAACGCCGGTTCGGTCCTGCTCGGGCTGCTCTCGGTGACAGCGTTGGTGCTGGTCGGCGTGTTCTACGGCGTCCGCACGTTCAACCGCGAGTCAGCTTGATTTCACGTTCTGGGAGCGCACGCGGGGAGCTTTCGTGCACTCCTGGCGCACGAAAGGGCCCCGCGTGCGACAAGCCGAGCCGCGGGTCAGCTTGATTTGATCGCGGCGTCGTACAGGGCCTTCTTGCTGACGCCGGCCGCCTCCGCGACCTCGGCGGCGGCCGACTTCAGCCGTTCCCCGTCGGCGACGCGCTGCCTGACCTCGGCGACCAGGGTGTCCAGGTCCGGCTTCTCCTCGGCGGGAGCCGGACCGAGGACGACGGTGATCTCGCCGCGTGCGCCTTCCACGGCCCACTCGGCGAGCTCCGCCAACGACCCCCGCACGACCTCTTCGTAGGTCTTGGTCAGTTCACGGCACACGGCAGCTCGACGCTCAGGCCCGAGCACGTCCACGGCGTCCGCGAGCGTCGCAGCCAGCCGATGGGGTGCCTCGAAGAAGACGACCGTGCGTTGTTCCGTGGCGAGCGGTGCGAACCAACGCTTGCGCTCACCGGACTTGCGCGGCGGGAAGCCGTCGAACGCGAACCTGTCGCTCGGCAGGCCGGACACGGCGAGCGCCGTCGTCACGGCGGACGGCCCCGGCAGGCACGTGACCCTGAGGTCCTGCTCGACACACGCGGCGACGAGCCGGTAACCGGGATCGGACACGGACGGCATCCCGGCGTCCGTCACGAGCAGCACCGTCTCACCGTTGTGCAGCGATTCCAGCAGCCCCGGCAGGCGCGCGGTCTCCACCTGGTCGTAGAAGCTGATCACCCGCCCGGATGGCTTGACCTGCAGCGCGGCCGCAAGACTGTGCAACCGCCGGGTGTCCTCGGCGGCGATCACGTCGGCGGTCTCCAACGCCTCCACCAAGCGCGGGGAAGCGTCGCGGATGTCACCGAGCGGGGTGGCTGCCAGGACCAGACGGCCTGAACCGGATACAGGACTCACAAGCTTCACCCTACGATCGGCGACGTGACAGTCCTCGTGCAGCCAGGAGAGGCGCCCGTCGTCGTCGAGGAGCCGAGCACGGATCGTGCGGCAGCGCTCGACCCGCCGCCGTCCGGAGACCGCATGCGCGGGTGGCTCGTCACCGTCGTCGTGACGCTGGTCGGCGCCTTGGTCCGGTTCTGGAACCTCGGGTATCCGACCGACAAAGGCACGCCGATCTTCGACGAGAAGCACTACGTGCCGCAGACGGCACAGGTGCTGCGCAACGGCGGCTACGAGGACAACCCCGGCTACGAGCTGATCGTCCACCCCCCGCTCGCCAAGCAGCTGATGGCGATCGGCCAGGAGCTCTTCGGCTACGACGGCGTCGGCTGGCGGTTCGCCTCCGCCCTCGCGGGCACGATCACGATCCTGCTGATCGTCCGGATCGCCCGCCGCCTGACCCGCTCGGACCTGCTCGGCGCGCTGGCCGGCGTGCTGCTCATCGCGGACGGCGTCTCGCACGTCCAGTCGCGGATGGGCATGCTCGACATCTTCCTGGCGCTGTTCGTCGTCGCCGCGTTCGGCTGTCTGGTCGTGGACCGCGAGCAGATGAGAGAACGACTCGCCGTGGCCGTGCGCGAGGGGTTCGTGGGGAACTCGGCGTTCGGCCCGTGGCTGGGCTTCCGCTGGTGGCGCTTCGGTGCGGGCGTGTGCCTCGGCCTGGCGTGCGGCGTCAAGTGGTCGGGCATGTGGTACATCGCCGCGTTCGGGCTGCTGACGGTCATCTGGAGCGCCCTGGCCCGCCGGGACGCCGGTGTCGAGGAACCGTGGCTCGGCTCGATCGCGAAGGACGTGCTGCCCTCGCTCGGCGCCCTCCTCGTGATTCCGGTGCTGGTGTACATCGCGACCTGGTTCCCGTGGATGGCCAGCGAGACCGGCATCGACCGGCACGTGGTCGGCACCAAGGTCAAGGACGTCTGGTACATCCCCGACGTCCTGCAGTCGTTGTGGTTCAACGCCAAGAACGTCTACAAGTTCCACGTCGAGCTGGTCACCTCGGCGACCAACCGGCACCCGTGGGAGTCGAAGCCGTGGACGTGGCCGATGGGTCTGCGTCCGATGCTCTACTACTACGAGAACAACGTCACCGGCTGCGGCGCGACGTCGTGCCTCGGCGCGATCATGCTGATCGGCACGCCCGCGATGTGGTGGCTCGCGTTCCCGGTGATCGGCTGGGCGGTCTGGCGGTCGATCGGCCGGATCGACTGGCGCTACGCCGCCGTGCTCGTCGGGTACATGGCCGGTCTGCTGCCGTGGTTCCTCAACCTCGACCGGCAGATGTACTTCTTCTACGTCACGCCGATGGCACCGTTCCTGGTGCTGATGATCGTGCTGGCCCTCGGCGAGATCCTCGGCCGTCGCAGCGCCGGTTCCGAACGCCGCGGCACGGGCCTGCTCGTGGTCGCGCTGTACGTCGGCATCGTGGTGGCGAACTTCGTGTGGCTGTGGCCGATCCTGAACGGCAACCCGATCACCCCCGAGATGTGGCAGCAGGAGCTCTGGTTGCCGAGTTGGCGCTGATCTTCGGTTGCGGTGAGTTAACATGCCTGGTCATATACGCCCTGATCGAGTGACCGACGAAGACTCTGCACGTCACCGCACGGGCTCGCGCCGGCCGGATTTCGGGGGGATTCAGCCGCATGAGCGTCACCTTCGAGATCTACAGAGAGCAGGACAGGCAGGGCGTCGGCAACGGCGGGTGGAAGAACTCCGCCTTCCGCACCGACGTCCAGGCGCTGCGCGCGATCGCCGTGCTGGCCGTGGTGGTGAACCACTTCTGGCCTGACGGGCTGACCGGCGGCTACGTCGGAGTCGACGTGTTCTTCGTCATCTCCGGTTTCCTGATCACCTCCCACCTCGACCACGAGATCATCCGCACCAGCCGGGTGCGGCTCGCCCGGTTCTACGCGCGGCGGGTCCGGCGACTGCTGCCCGCGGCGTTCCTCGTGCTCGCCTTCAGCGTCGTCACGGCCTACTTCCTGCTGCCGTACCCGCGCTGGACGGCCACCGCGGAGGAGTCCTTCGCCGCCGCCTACTACTGGGAGAACTGGCTGCTCGCGGCCAAGTCGGTGAACTACTCGGCGCAGAGCCAGGCCGCGAGCCTGGTCCAGCACTACTGGTCGCTGTCGGTCGAGGAGCAGTTCTACCTGTTCTGGCCACTGCTGCTGGTCGGCCTGTTCAAACTGGGCAGGCGCAGCTGGGTGGTCACCGGCGTCGCGGTGCTCGGCACGCTGTCGCTCGGTCTGAGCGTCTACTACACGGCCGTCTCGCCGAGCGCGGCGTACTTCATCACCCCGGTCCGGGTGTGGGAGTTCGCGATCGGCGCCGGTGTGGCCCTCGCCTCCACCCGCCTGGTGCTGCCCCGCGCGGCCGCCGAACTCGCGGCGTTCGCCGGTCTGGCGATGATCATCGCGACGGCGTTCCTCTACGACGACCACACGCCGTTTCCCGGCTCCCCGGCCCTGGTTCCGGCGGCCGGCACCGGCCTGGTGATCATCTCCGGCATGCGTGCCGGCCGGCAGTGGCACACGCCGCTGACCGCATCGCGACCGGTGCAGTTCGTGGGCGACATCAGCTATTCGCTCTACCTCTGGCACTGGCCGGTCGTGCTGCTCGCGCCGTTCGCACTGAGCGGCCTGGTGGACGGCAGCACTCTCGGCACGCCGTGGCGTCTGGGCCTGCTCGCGCTGTCACTGGTGCTCGCCTGGGCGACGAAGGTGCTGGTCGAG
The DNA here is from genome assembly GCF_040609115.1 of Lentzea sp. NPDC004782. Taxonomy (NCBI): domain Bacteria; kingdom Bacillati; phylum Actinomycetota; class Actinomycetes; order Pseudonocardiales; family Pseudonocardiaceae; genus Lentzea; species Lentzea sp. NPDC004782. The sequence continues at coordinate 26,049 of NZ_JBEXJN010000021.1, read as the reverse complement.
GACCGCGGCATGTCGTGGGGCCCGCTGACCCGCAGCACCAAGCTGACGTTCGGGGGCATGCTGGTCGGCATCACGGTCGTCGCCGTGCTCGCCGGCGGGCTCCAGTGGACCTACCTGCGCCATGTCGCGCAAGCCGAGCGAGACCCGGCCGCGGGCCGGAACAGCCCGTGTCACGGCGCCGGTGCCATGATCGCCGCCAACGGCTGCGCCACCCCGTTCGGCCCGGCCAGGGTGACCGTGATGGGCCCGGCCAACGAGTACTGGCGGTGGGCACCCGAGTGCGCGCCGGAGGAGTGGGTCACCCTCGGCGCGTACAAGCACAACATGGCGACCTGCGACTTCTCCGGCGGTTCCGCCACTGCCGAGAAGGTGTGGGTCGTGGGCGACTCGCACGCCCAGCACTGGCAGCCGGCGATCTTCGAGATCGCCCGCGCTCGCAAGTGGGTGCTCAGGATCAGCTATCTCGGCGGCTGCCCGTTCGCGGACGTCCGGATCTCCGAGTTCCGCGGCGGGTCCGTCACGGGCCAGGAGGCCGAGCGCTGTGCCAACTGGAGCAAGCGGGTGACCGACATGATCGCCGACGACAAGCCGTCGCTGGTCGTGACGTCGTTCTTCTCCCGCAGGGAGATCGTCGACGACAAGAGCGGCCGCAGCCAGGCCGAGCAGTACCGCGCGGGCCTGCAGCCGCTGTGGCGGAAGTGGACGGACGCGGGCATTCACGTGGTCGTGCTAGCCGATCCACCGTTCAACGAAGAGGTCCGCTCGACCGACTGCGTGACCCTGAACCCGGCGAACCCCGAGCTCTGCGCCGTCCCGCGCGAGCTGGCCCACCCCACCGATCCGATGGTCCAAGCCGCTCGCACCGCGGCCAACCCCGGCGTGACCCTGATCGACCTGACCGACTACTTCTGCGACCGGCAGAAGTGCTACGCCGTGGTCGGGAACGTGGCCGTCTACTACGACCTCAACCACCTCAACAGCGAGTTCAGCCGCAGTCTGGCGCCGGTGATCTCGAAGGCCATCGGCTAGCTCCGGCTGATCTCGAGAGCTTTCCCCTCGGTCAGGTCGCCCTCGAGCCCAATCTCGCGCGGGTACGGCATCCACACCTCTCGCCGACCACCCGCTCGGGTCGCTGACCGTGCCGGAACGTTCCTGATCAAGGCGCCGGGCCCGCAGATGGCCCGTCGCCGTGGCGGGTGCGGCCGTCCGCGCGAAGGTGAAGTGGTGAGGCGATCGGCGGAAACCGCCTCACCACCCCTCGCAGGGCATCGCCTCCGATGCCGAAGCTTTCCCAGGTGAGCCACGGCTTAGGTCGTTGAACGGTGAATCACCGTTACGGTCTTCGCCGACGTTCACCCGGATCGCCTACATCGGCATGTGCCTCGTGGGCGGCGGAGTCGGCTTGCTGATGACCCTCGTGACCGGACCTTCCTTGCTCATCCCCTGCTGGTCGAGGAACTGCGACAGCTGCCCCCGCACCTGCGCGAGCGTCGGACGGCGGCTGGGCTCCGGGTCCATCGCCGCGAGCAGCAACCGGGCGTGGGCGCTGTTCTGCGGCAGCTTGGTGATCGGTTCACCCTGGGCGGCGGCCATCAGCGAGGAGATCGGGTTCTCGCGGGAGCCGCGCGGCGGGTGGCCGGTCAGCGCGTAGGAGACGGTCGCGGCCAGCTGCCAGGAGTCCGACGCCGGCGACGCCGTCTCGCCGCGAGCGGTTTCCGGGGCGAGGAAGTCCGGGGTGCCGACCATCATGCCGGTGGCGGTGAGGGTGCTGTCACCCTTGGAGCGGGCGATGCCGAAGTCGATGAGGTGCGCGGTGCCCTGCCCGTCGACGATCACGTTGGACGGCTTCACGTCGCGGTGCAGGACGCCGCGGTCGTGGGCGGCGGCCAGCGCGTCGGCCATGTTCAGCCACAGGCGGGCGGCGAGCTTGTCGTCGATCAGGCCGTTCTTCAGCACCGTCTCGGACAGCGACGCGCCCTCGATGTACTCCATGACCAGGGCGAGGCCGTCCGGGTCCTGGACGATGTCGAACACCCGCACGCAGTTGGGGTGCCGGACCGCGGCCAGCGCGCGGGCCTCGCGGAGCATGCGCGCCTCGGTCTCGTTGTCCGGGGCGTGCGCCAGCTTCACCGCGACCGTGCGGTCGAGCTGCTCGTCGACGGCCAGCCAGACCGTGCCGAACCCACCGGAACCGAGCTGGCGGACGCGGCGGAACCGGCCGTTGCCGGGGTTCCAGACCTTGCCGGACTTCTGCACCGGCGCGGGTGCGTCGGCGTTCGCGGCACCCGGTCCGAACGGCAGCGGGCCCGGCGTGTCGGCGAGCACCGCCGGTTGCGACGGCTGCGGCTGGGGCTTGGGGTGCGGCAGCACCTCGGCGACGCGGGTCGGCGGGTACTGGCCGGGATGCGGCGGCGGGGGCTGGTGGACAGGGCGCATCGGCCGGTTCATCGGCGCCGGCTGGTAGGGCGGCACCTGCGCCGGCTGGTACGGCGGCGGCTGCTGCTGAGCTGCCGTGATCGGCTTGGTGGGCGCCTTCTTCTGCTGCTGGGGGTTCTGGGGCAGCTGTGGCTGCGGCGTGCGTGCCACCGGCTGCGGTGGCGGCGGGTTCTGCGCGTTCCGGTCCTGGGAACGGTCGCGGCCGGGGCGGTTGAGCATGGCCGTAGTCAACCCGAAAATCCGCACGACGATTGAGCCGATCACCGCAATCGGCAGAAAGCCCAACAACACGTGGCCCACGAGGGTCACGGGCAGCGCCGACGTGGCCGCGAGCAGCACCAGGAACGGCGGCCAGAACACGCGGCGCGGCCAGCTCGGCCCGAGCCGGAACGCCGAACCGGCCTGCAACATCACGAACAACAGGCAGAGCAACGCCAGCACCACGGTGACGCAGGCGGCGACCAGGAACACGGGCGGCGCACCCGGCCGCTGGATCACGCCGATGATCGACGGCGTGCTGTCGACCAGGTAGTCACCCTGCTGCAGCTGACCGAAGCAGGTGGCGCCGTCGAGCGTGCCGGAGCCGGGGATCGACCGGTTCTGCAGCCCCTGCACGGTGCCGCGCATGATCAACCAGGGCAGCACCAGGCAGCTCGCGACGCCGAGCACCGCGAAGATCGCACCCGTCACCGCGCCGTAGGAGTTGCCGACGATCCGGCGCACCACGATGGACAGCAGCGCCCCCATCGTGGGAAACAACCCGAGCACCGCACCGAGCGCTGTGGTGGTCCACACCCAGTCACCGGGGCAGACGCCGGCACCCACGAAGCCGTGCAGCCACGTGAGCAAGGACTCCGCGAGCCCCACGACCCACACCACCCCTTCCGCGATCACCCCCAGCCTAGGCGCCCTGACAGCGTACGGTGCGTGATTGGTCTGCGGTTGACGCCACAGCAACCCTTTCCTTGATCACCGCGTTGTACCTCCTTCTCACCACGCGATTTGCTTGTTGAACCTGGAAACGCAGGCGTGCGCTGCTCCGTTGAACGGTGTCGGAAAGGCTGCACGGTTTGTTATCGATCGGGCAAAACATACGAACGCGAACGACTTCTCGGCTAGCGTCACCTTGCGTGGCCAGAAGGAAACGCGGCTTCTTCGCCGAGCTCCAGCACCAGCAGAACGAGCGGCAACGTCAGCAGGCTCGGGCCCAGCGCGAGCACGAACGCCTGGTGAACCAGGCGATCCGGGAGCAGGAACGACAGCGCAAGGAGACCGCTCGCGCCCACGCCGAGTGGCAGAAAGCGCAGAAGGCTCAGCACGTCGAGGAGAAGACCGCCGAGGCGGCCGCGCTGACCGCTTCCGTGCAGGGCAGGGTCGCCGCGTTCGGGTCCGTGCTGGCCAACGGAGTCCCCCGGATCGCCCAGATCGCGTTCGAGACACTGCGGATCGACCCGTCGTTCCCGCCGTTCCAGCCCGGTCAGCTCGCCCAGCCGATCCCGGCACCCCAGTGGCACCAGTTCGCTCCACCCGAGCCGACCGGCCTGATGGCGAAGATGTTCGGCGCCTCGAAGCAGCACCAGCACCTCGTCCAGCAACGCCAGGCCGACTACCAGCAGGCTTGCGCCCATCACGCGCAACGGGAGCAGGCGAGGCAGCACGCGCTCGCCCGCGCCCAGCGCGAACACCAGGAACGCGCTCAGGCCCACCAGGCCAGGGCCGTGCAGGCCAACGCCGAGGTCGACCGGCTCGAACAGGGGTTCCGCGCGGAACAGCCGGAGGCGATCGAGGACTACTTCGAGCTGGTCATCGAGTCGTCGCCGGTTCCGGAGGACGTGCCGGTCGACGTCGAGATCGCCTACCAGGCCGAGGCGCGCAGGCTTTACGTCGTTCGTGAACTCCCGACTGTGGACATCATCCCCGAGGTCCAGGAGTACAAGTACGTCCGCACCCGCGACGAGACCGACGCGAAACCACGCCCGGTCAAGGAGATCCGGGAGCGGTACCTGGACCTCGTGGCGCAGCTGGTCCTGCTCACCATGCGCGACGCGTTCGAGATCGAGCCCAGCCACCTCGTGCACGAGGTCTCCGTCAACGGGCACGTGTCGACCCGGAACAAGGCGACCGGACAGCCCGAGCGTCCGTGTCTGGTGAGCGTGACGGCCACACGCGAACAGTTCGACCAGTTCGTGCTGACCGAGCTGGAAGCGGTCAAGTGCCTGAAACACCTCAACGCGCTCGTCTCCCCGCACCCGCACGACATGGAGGCCGTGCGGCCGTTCTTCGACCCGGATCTGTCCAAGTACCGGTTCATCGACGAGATCGACGTCGCGGCCGGCCTCGACGGCAGGCCCGTGCTGGTCGACCTCACCCCCACCGAGTTCGAGCACCTCGTGCGCCAGCTGTTCGAGGCGACGGGCATGCAGTCGTGGGTGACGCAGGCGTCCAGGGACGACGGGGTGGACGCGGTCGCGGTCAACCCGGACCCGCTCATCGGCGGACTGTGCATCGTGCAGGCCAAGCGCTATCGCAAGACCGTTCCGATCAACGACGTGCGTGCGTTAGCGGGCACGATGGACGACAAGCGCGCGGGACGGGGCGTGCTCGTCACGACGTCGTGGTTCGGGAAGCAGGCCCACGACTTCGCCGCGCGGCACGGCCGCATCCAGCTGATCGAGGGTCCTGAGCTCAAGCACCTGCTCGCCGAGCACCTGGGTCTCGACGTGATCACCGGTACGCAGAAGGGCAAGGCTCAGCCGTCGTAGAGCTCGTGGTCCACGCAGGTCCGCGAACCGCCCGCTCCCGCCGACCCTGCCGACGACCGCGCGGCCGGGTCCGGCGCCTCCGGCAGGTCGCCGAGGCCGACGATGGTGTTCTGGGCGCGCCGTGCATCTCCACGGTGATCGGGGAGCCGAGCAGGCCCTTCTCGCCGGGGGCGCAGACCAGTTCGAGGCGAGCGCGGATCCACCGGGGGACGTCCGCGGGGTCGGCTTCGAGTTCGGACGGGACCGCGGTGCAGGAGGTGCCGTGGGCGCTGGCCGCGAAGGCCGCGCGGAACACGACGAGCTCACCGGCCGTGCAGCCGGTGAGAACGCGCGCTTCGACGGATGTCTCGGTCGAGGTGATTTCGGGTCGGGCGGCCGCGCACCTCGCGATCGGGGCAGCGGTCGAGGCCGCTGCTCCGCCGGAGGTGGCGGCCACGGGTAATAACGCGGCGGCCACTGATCTCACGCTGGAAAAACTATGTCGGGCCGCCGCGTTCCTCACCTAACTTCACCCCACAGGTGGGTGAGCGCGGAACACGTCGTACGCCAGGTCGCCGCGGCGGATGTCGGTGTTGGCCGCGATCACGTCGCCGAGGGATCGGCGGTAGTCGACGCCGTAGCGCGCCTTGATGATCCGCAGGGCCGGGTCGTTGGCGTAGAAGAACCGGTCACCGTCGCGCAGGGCCTCGAACTGCTTCTTCCAGATGGCGTGCTGCAGTTCGCCGAACTCGCTGCCGGGCAGGCGCGGCTCGGCCATCATGCCGACGATCGCGTCGAGGCCGCTGACGTCGCCGTAGATGGCCTTGAGACGGGCGGCCGTGGTCGTGCGACGGACGCCGGGACGCAGGTAGTCGAGGCTGTTCGGGTCGTTGATCTCGTCGCCCGGCGTGAGCTCGGGGTCGGTGGGGAACGACTCGGTCGGCTCGCCCGAGATCGCGCGGAACGAGGGCTTCGGCGCGAGGCCGTAGGCGCGGCGCAGGTCGTTGTAGGCGGCGATGCCGTGGTCACGGCCGCGTTCCACGTCGAGTGCGGCCACGTCGATCACGGCGGTCAGGCAGCGCGGCACGCAGCCGGGGATGAGGAAGACGATGCTGCGCAACGCGTCCTCGTCGACGACCTCGTCGTTGCGGTTCTCCGGCTGGCGGCCGAAGCTCTGCAGCAACGGGCCGAGCTGCACGTCGTCGACCAGGTCGGGGTTGAACGGCAGCAGGCGCGGCGGGATCCCGATCTCCACCTGGTCACCGGTGACCGTGACGCTCATCCCCCTGGCGCGCAACGTGTCCAGCTGCTGCGCCGGGTACCGGGACGTGTTCGTGACGACCTCGAAGTCGCCGCGGACCATGCTGTGCGAGCGGTAGCCGACGGTCGCGAACTCGTTGGCGAGGCTGGTCCGCACGTCCGGCCGGTAGCCGCGGTACGGCGCGAGCCGCACGCCCATCGCGGGCAGGAACTCCTGGTAGGTGATCCACTGCTGCTCGGCGATCACGACCTTGCGCGCGATCTGGAACTTCTCCTCGTCGGACAGGTGCGAGGGCAACCGGTCGACGATCCTGTTGTGCTCACGGGCGAACAGGGTCTGCACCGCGGTGATCGTGGCGTTCTCGTTGGCCCGCATGTCACCCGCGACCACGCCGTTGCCGGTGGTGATCGCCCCGAACGGCCCGGTCATGACCGGCGCGTCCGCGCCGTCGCCGCCGCGCGCCTGGCGCCTCGGCAGCATGTTGTTGGGCAGCAACAACTTCGCGCCGTCACGCAGCCAGGTCAGCCGGTCCTGCGTGCCGCCGTACACCGCCCAGCCATCGAGGTACGAGCTGACGATGTTCATCTGCTGGTGCGGAGTGACGCCGTCGACGACACCACTGCGCCGCATGGGAATCGAGCCGAGGTCGTTGCGCACGTGCTCCATGGGCGCCTCGTTGTCCCACGGGACCGACGCGTCGGTGGCGGTGTCCTCGCGCAGCCCGAACGTGTGGTCCATGAACTGCGCCCACACCTGGGCCCACTGGCTGACGTCGCGGTCGGAGGGGAGGTTCTGCCTGCCGTCCGCGAAGATCCGGTTGCTGACGTACCGCGCGTTGGGCCCGGCGACCGGCTGCCCGACGCCGTCCGCGTACCTCGTGGGAGCGAGCCGGGTGTACGCCTCACCAGCGGTGCCCCAGTCCGGATGGGCACGGTTGTTGCCGTGCCCGTCCAGGCCCTGGATCTCGAAAGCGGGCGATTCCGCTTGTGAGACACCGCTTCCGAGGAACGTCCCGACGGCCACCAACGCCACTGCTCTGCGCAAGAACTGCATGGCTCGATGATGGCGGGGGCCAATGTGACCGTACGTGCTCAGTTGTTCACAGAATGACAGGTGCGGGCCAGGGATCCTGGCCGGCACCTGTCAGTGGTGGTCGTGGTCGTGGTCCGACGAGGGCTGGTAGATGTAGAACATCGTGACCGGCTCGTCGCCCGCGACGGTCTCGTGGTCGACGCCCGGCGGCACGAACGCGTACGACCCCGCGCTCGCCTCGACGCCACCGATGCTCACCGTGCCGTCGATGACCCACGTGTGCTGCGTCGCGGACGGGTGGTTGTGCCCGACGTCGCGAGCCCCCGGCGCCATCTGGATCAGGCCGACGATCGTGTCACCGTTGGGCGACCTCCACAGCAGCTTGTTCTGCAGCCGCTCGTCGCCGTGCAGCGGGAACGACTTCATCTGCGCGAGAACGTCGGGAGGGATGACGGTGACTCTGTCCGGCGTACCGGTCATGGGCGCGGCCTTTCGAAGGTGGTGGGGCCGCCGATCATGTCAGGACGGTGTCGCGTTGACCACAACCGGCGCCTTCAGCCGTAGATCGTGGCCTGCTTCGCGGTCTGCCGCACTCCGTTGGGGCCGTTGAAGAAGCGCTCGCCCCACGGGGTGAGGTCCGCCGGGTTGAACGAGCGGACCAGATCGAGGTACTCGACCCCTCCGCCGTTGCCGCTCCACGACCAGCCGAGATAGCCGATGCCACGGGCCTGGGACTGCGCCATGATCGTGTCCTCGTCCGGGTCGCCGTCGCTGTGCTTGTCACCGAACTCGCCCACCACCAGGGGCAGCCCCGCCGAGCGGAACGCGTCGAAGTACGCGTTGATCTTCGCTGCCGTGTTGTACACGCCGTACATGTGGACGGAGAACAAGGTGTTGTGCTGCGGGTCGGCGTTGAGCACCGAGGCGGCGTTGTCGCGCATGATGTTCAGCCAGTCCTGGCCCCACATCGGCGCGTCCACCATCAGCAGGTGCTGCAACCCGGCTCCGCGCAACCGCTTGACCGCGTTCTTCGTCGCGTTCGTCCACGCCCAGCTCACCAGCAGGTTGCTGCCGAACGGCTCGTTGCCCAGGTTGACCACGACGTAGTTCTCCTGGCCCTTGAGCACATCGGCGAGGCCGATCCAGTAGTTCGCCGCGTCGTCCAGGGTGGCGGCTCCGAGCTGATCACCCCATCCGGTGGTGTCGTGGGCCTCCAGCACGCAGATCAACCGGTTCTGCTTGCACAGCGCGATGACGCCTGCGACGTCGGCCGCCGAGCTCGGCCCCCACCGCTTGCCCGTGCCCAGCACCACGCGAACGGTGTTGGCACCGAGGGACTTGATGTCCGCGAACGCGCGGGTCTGGCCCTGGAACCAGACGTGCGGGTGGTTCACGCCCCGCATGACGAAGGCGCTCCCGTTCGCCTCGACCACCCGCGTGCCGCTGACCCGCAGTCCTGTCGCGGCCTCGGCGGGTTGCGTGCCGACCAGGATCGACGCCATCAGCGCGAGCACGCTCGCGACACTCAGCCTTGTGGTCACAGCGGCAGATGCAACCGCACGGACGCGACCTTGACAAGGGCCGTGCATCAACCGCAACACAGCCTGGAACCGTTGCAGGAGAACACATTCGACCAAACGGTCCACTTCGGATCGAACCGCGTCCGCCCGTCCGAACCACGCCACCCGGCGGAATCGTCAACGGCTGTCCCCGCTGCGGGGAGCCGGAAACGACACGTCTTCGACCGCGAACCGCACCGACACCTCACCGGCCCGCTGCCCGATCCACGTGGTGAGGGCGTCGGCCCGGCGGGTCGGTCGCCAGCCCTGCACGATGTTGAGCCGGCGACCGCGCTGGCGCTGCAGTCTGGCAAAGAACTCCGTCAACCGGACGCCGTCGAACGGGTCGTGCGAGCAGAGGAACAACACTGTGCCGCGGGCGGACACGGCGTACAACATGGCACTCCCGTGACCATCGGTCTCCGAGCAGGCCGACGCGCCGTCCGAATGCAGTTGCGGACCGGTCAGCCAGTGGAAGGGCGCGCTGTGCATCCACAGCGTTTCCCCGTTCACCGCCACAGCGCCCCCCTGATCCGTCTGACCTCCGCCAGGCCGGTTGGCGAGGACGGACTCGGGGAGCACGCCCCACCGGATGAGGTAGTTGCGCACCGTCGTGGCCGAGAGGGGGATCCGGAACCTGTTGTTGACCAGTTCCGCGAGCGCCTGGTTCGTCCACAGCCAGTAGCTCAGCCCGACCTCGTCCGGTCCGCAGGTCGTCACGGTCCTGATCGTCCACAGCTGTTGCGCGTACGACAGGGCGAGCTGTTCACCGCGCTGTCTCCCCCGCCGCCTGCTCCGCAGCGCTTCCTCGCCCCTGCTGCGGTATTCGCGGTGCCAGACGCTGATCGTCTGCCGGGACACGCCGAGCATTCGTGCGACCTCCGCGCGGGAAACGCCCGACTCGACCGCGGCGACGGCGCGCCGGCGCAGGGCTTCCAGCACGTCGGGAGATACCTTCCGGGCGTCGTGGGGATACATGCCGTCACCATCCGTTCTGCGGGTCATCACCGCTCGCGCGGTTCAGGGAATGCCCACGGAGACATGCACAATGGCTTCATCGACATCAGATGTGCGAATTTTCAACGACATCTCCCAACGCCCGGATACGGGCAAGGAGAGCGCATCTGAGATGTAATGTCCCGGCAAACCGCTGTAACGCAACGGCACGGTCAACGGCCCCGGTGACCGCTCGGGATGACTCAGCGTCGCCCCCACCTCGGCGACGTCCTTCGGGCGCCCGCGCTCGTCCAGCACCGCCAGGTGGACCTCGTTGCCCCGTGACGCGCCGGGCGCGACGACGACCGCGATCTTGCCGCGTCCGGCCGCACCACCGGTGTCGAAGTCCGCGATGACGGGCTCGCCGGGCACGGGCTGCGCCACCTCGGCCGGCGGTTTCCGCTCGGCCAGTTCCGCCGCGGCGGAGCTGGTGCCGACCAGGACCGCCGTGAGCCCCAGCACGAGGGCCGCGATGGCCGCCTCGGCGGCGACGACGGCCCCGAAGCGCCGCACCTGACGATCACCGGGACCACGCGCCGCCCGGCGCCGGTCGGCGGGCGAGACGACGGGAAAGCCGTAGTGGCGCTGGACCCAGCGCCTCGCCAGTGCTCCCAGCCCGAGCAGCACGGCCGCCACCGCGACCTTGCCCAGCAGCACCCGCCCGTAGGACGTGCCGACCAGGGCCGACGGGGTGCCCACGAGCCGCCACGACTGGAACACGCCGGTGGCGACCAGCACGAGGACCGACACCAGCGCCACCCGGGAGAAGCGCGGCACCGCCACGCGCATCGCCAACGCGTCGGCGGACCTCACGACGGCACCGACCACGACGAGGCCGCCCAGCCACACGGCCATCGCGGTGAGATGGGCCGTGTCGGCCACCAGAGCCAGTCCGGCCAGGTCCCCGGCTCCGCTGTGCGAGGCGGTACTCCAGGTGAGGGCGAGCACGCAGGTCGCCGCCAGCACCACCACGCCTCGGCGCCGGCGCTGGAGATCGGTGGCCTCGCCGTCACCGGCGCGGCGCAGGAACCTCAGCAGGGCGAGGCCCATCAGCCCGAGCAGCAGCAGGCGCGCCAGCATCGCCACGCCCAGTCGTGTGCTCGCCGTGCTCGAAACCAGCGACAGGTCGACCGCGGCGGTGAGCGACCGGCCCGTGGCATAAGGCCCGTACAGCAGCAGCACCAGCACCGTGGCCACCAGCACGGTCCCCCACCCGCCCGACAGCAGTAGGCGGACCCGGCGGCCGGCCGCAGGACCGTTCTGGCACCACACGACGAAGAACGCCGCTCCGGCCAGCAGCGCCAGCCCGGCGAAGGACAACCACCGCGCCAGCCCGTACGACACCGTCACGGCCGCGTCGGTCGCGGTGTGCGTCTGGACCGGTGCCGGCAGCGCCGCCGACGTCGACGGTTGTCCCACGCTGAACACGAAGGCGCCGTGCACCGGATGGGTGTCGGCGGACGTCACCTGCCAGTTCACCGTGTAGGTCCCGTCGGACAGCGCCCTCGGCACGGAGATCACGAGAACTTCCGGCCTGCCCTCGGCGTGCGCCGGGGCGGCGGTGGTGATCGTGTCACCGGCCGGCCCGAGCACCCGCACGGCCGCCAGCCCGAGCTCCACCGGCTCGCTGAAGGTCAGCGACACCTCGGCGGGCGACGTGCCGAGCACCGCCCAGCCCGCGGGACTGGTCGAGATGACGACGGCGTGCGCTCCCGCGACGCCCTGAACGCCCAGCACCGGCAGCAACGCCAGGACGAACGCGATGCACACGCGCGCGAAGTTGTTCACCGCTCTTCCTCTCACCGGGACGACGTGGCAGGCGCGAGGTCGACGGCGGGCGAAGTGCCGTCGACCTCGCTGGCTCTCAGACCCGTGCCGGCTCGTTCGCGGCAGGTTCCTCTTGCGCGGCAACGCCGTCCGCCGGTGCGAACGGCCGCCGCCGCGCGGTCACCGCCACCCCGAGCGCGACCAGACCGGCCAGCAGCCCGGCCCCGCCGAGCACCCGCCCCAGCGGGTCGGTTCCCGCGGCGGGCGTGACGGGTGCGGCGGCGACCGGCGGTGCGGCCACCGACAACGTCGGAGCCGGGTGCTCAGGCCGGGGGCCGCCGTCGGTCTGGACGTCGATCCACCTGACCACCTCACCGCTGGAGTAGGTCTGCACGGCCTTGAACACCAGCTTGGTGTTCGTCGTCGGCAACCTCCCCATCGAGACGCCGAACTCCTGGAACTGTCCTGGTTGGACGGTCCCGCCCTCCCAGACGATGCCCGTCACGACCTGGCCGGAGGAGTCCTCGTCCGACTGGGCGGCCCCGTCCGCCTTCTCCGTCCGCGTGGTCGCCGTCCAGCCGGGAACCGGTTGCACGGACACCGAAGCGAACCGGTGGTCGGCGGGGAAGCTCACCTCCAGCCGCGTCGTCGAGGCGTCCGCGCGCTCGTTCGGCACCCGGAACACCACCCTGGCGTAGCCGCCCGGTTCCGCGGTGCCCGGTGAGACGGTGACGTGCGCCGACGCGGTCGACGGGAACAGGATGACGAGGAACGCCGCCAGGGCGACGAGCACGGTGCTGGGCCGGGACATCGATTTTCCTTCCGCAGTAGGAGATTCGTCGCTGTCGTAGGTGCTCGGCACGGGTCAGCCGCCCAGCGGGAGCGGCAGGCCGACCGCGGGCGGGTCGACGTTGAAGATGGACACCAGCCCGGCCATCCCGGTGTGGGTCTCGGAGTGGGAGAAGATGTGGCAGTGGATCATCCACTTGCCCACCCTGGTCGGGGTCCAGACGATGTCGTAGGTCTGGCCGACACCGACGAGCAAGGTGTCCATCTGCTGCGGCAGCGGTAACCGTCTGCCGTCCTGCGCGACCAGTTCGAAGTACCCGCCGTGCAGGTGGATGGGGTGGATCATCTCCGGGCCGGAACCGATCAACCGGATCCGCACCCGCTCACCCACGCGCGCCCGCAGCGGCACGGTGGCGGGGAAGCTCTTGCCGTTGAACACGAACCCGAGCGGGCCGTCGCCGATGATCAGCCGGTAGTCGCGGGCGGCGGAGATGTCACCGAGCCTGGGCACCACCTCCAGCGAGCCGTAGAGCCCCTTGCCCTCCTGGTCGCCGTGCATGTGCGAGTGGTACCAATGAGTTCCGGTGCTGATCGCCTTCCACTCGTAGGTGTAGCTCTGGCCCGGCTCGATCTCGGGCTGGGTGAGGCCGGGCACGCCGTCCTGGTCGTTGGGCAGGTCCATGCCGTGCCAGTGCAGCGAGGTGCTCTCCGGCAGGTCGTTCTGGACGATGAAGCGCACCGTGTCGCCCTCGTTGACCCGGATGACCGGACCGGGCACGGTTCCGTTGTAGGCGAAGGCCTGCCGGACGTTGCCGGGCGAGACCTCCCACGACAGGGGCGCCGCGCGCAGGCGGAACACCTTGACCCCGCCGACCACCTCGTACGGGGCCAGGTTGGTCCCGTCGCCGAGGTCGTCGCTCGCCGCGGCCGGCCGTACCGGATCCACAACGGACTTCCTCAGGACGCTCGACGCCGTCATCCCCGCCGCAAGGGCGATCAGGACGGACAGCAGAACCGTCAGCACCGGCAGGAATTTGCGCTGTCTAACCGAATCTGTGGACATGAGTCGCCTCCCGCTGGGGAAGCCGCGGGCCGGGAAGCCGTCCTCGAACGGCTTCCCGCCCCGCGGTGGGGGGTGGTGTCAGCAATCAGTGGCGAAGGTGAGCGGGTGCCGCTGACGACAGGTCAGCTGGTCGTTCACCGGATTGCTGGGCACCCTCTGCACCCAGCCGTTGTAGACGAGCGGCACGGCGAGCACGCCCATACCGCCCATCCCCACGTGGTCGACGACCTGGTCGTCCGACGCGGTGGCGGACGTCGCGTCGAGCACCATCTTCCCGACCACGGCGGCATCGGACGGATCACCGTCGCCGTTCGGGTCGATGTCGACGATCGCGAGCGTGTTGGCGAACTTGCTGGAGACGTAGGCGTAGTAGCCGCCGCCCTTCTTCGCGCCGTAGTTGATGCCGTGGCAACCGGAGTCGCACGGCAACCACTTCACGATCTCGTCGGTCTTCGGGTTGATGACGGTGATGTTCGACGTCAACGTGTTGGCCACCAACAGCGCGTTGCCGTCCGGGCTCACCGGCAGCTGGATCGGCAGACCGCCGAACGAGCCGTGGTCACCGGCCACCGGGTCGTAGTTGTGCCACAGGTCGATCTGCTTGTTGTGCACGGTGGCGCCGCCGTCCTTGCACGCGTCGGCCTTGAGCGAGATGCAGGACACCGTCCCGCCCATGAAGTTGGCCTCGTACGCCTTGGCGCCGTCGGGCGTGATGCCCGTGGCGATCGGCAGCTCACCGGTCGCCTCCTTGCGGATGTTGCCGGTCGCGATGTCCACGACGGTGGAGTCGTAGGTGTTGACGTTCGGCGTGACCATGGTCGTGCCGTCGCCGGTCATCCAGTGGGCGTGCGGGTGCGCGACCTTCTCACCCGGCCCCTGCACCGGGATGCGCCGATCGATCTTCGTGCCGCCCGGCGAGAGCTCGACCACCGACGCGCCACCGTTGATCGCGACGTGCAGCTGGTCGGTGTCCGTTCTCGTCATCACGTGCGACGGGTCGGGCCCGACCTCGATCTGCCGGACGAACCTGCCGGTCGCCCGCTCGAAGACGTCGAGCTTGTTGCCGAACCACTCGGTTTGGTAGATGTACCGCTCGTCCTTGTCGGTCCACATGTTGTGCGGGTTGTTCATGTTGACCTCGGGCAACGCCACCTTCCGGTCGACCTTCCAGGCGGAGACGTCGACCTTCGTCGCGGTGCCGGACTTGGCCTTGCCCGCCGTCTTCTCGAGCTCGGTGTCGATCCACACCTCGCCCACGCCGGGTGTTCCCGGCCGCTGGTTGAGCGCCGGCAGGGTTTTCGGCAGGCCGAACTTGTTCTTGAAGTAGGCGTCCAGCAACGGGACGAGCTGCGGCGTTCCGTTCGAGTCGTACATCAGGATCGGCGCGGGCGGGTACGTCGGGTTCCACGTCCGTTGTTCGGTGTTGCTGAACTTCTGCCAGTTGTTCGGCGCGGTGATGTTGAAGAACTTCAGCACCAGCTGCGAGATGATGTCGGCGTCGGACGGGACGTTCAGCGCACGGCTGTTGATCTTGAGCTTCTTGCCGAAGTCGAGGCCGGGCGTGAGCGGGTCGTCCACGACGACCGCGCCGAGCATGTAGGGGTGGATCTTGCAGACGAACGCGTAGAGGCCGGGTTCGGTCAGCTGCACGGTCGTGCTGCCGACGAAGGCGCCCGGCTGGTCGAACGGGAAGCCCTGCGCCCCCTCCGGCCAGATCAGGTTCGTGATCGTGTGCGCCGACTGCGCGTTCGGGCTCGAGATGTCGAAGTTCACCGTCACGGGCAGGCTGATCGTGGCGGTCTGCACGTACTTCTGGATGTCGGCCAGCACCTTCATCAGCTCCACGCCGACCGGCAGGTCGGTCAGCGCGGTCTTCGTGTTGGCCGGGCGGGCCGCCATCTGCTGGGACAGCTGGGTGATCAGGGTGTTCGCCTTGATCGCCCGCAGGTCGAGCGGCGACATGACCTTGCCGATCGCGGTGCGCAGCTTGTCCAGCCCGAGCAGCTTCTCCGGGTCCACGCCGAGGCTCTGGATCAGCGGTGTGCCGTTGAGCGGCAGCTGCGTCAACCGCGACAGGTCACCGTTGAGCAGGTTGCTCGCGGCCTCACCGAGCAGAGCTCCGTTGCCCAGCAGCGGAAGGCCGTCCAGCGGCACGCCGGGGATGAGCCCGCCGGTCTTCACCCGCGGCAGTTCGGCCACGGCGAGCGACCTCGTGCCGAACAGGTTCAGGTTCGTGTCGTACCAGGAGCCCTGGTTGTCGGTGAGGTGGAACGACACCGGCACAGGCCCACCACCGACCGGAAGTCCACCCGAACCGGTGGTCGTCGTCGGGGCGGGCGTGTTGGAACTCGTGGTCGTGGTGGTCGTGGGCGCCGTCGTGGTCGTCGGCGCCGTGGTGGTGGTCGTCGGTCCCGTGGTGGTCGTGGGCGGCGCGCCCCCGACCACGATCGACCCGAGCATGTCCGGGTGGAAACGGCAGTGGTAGTTGACGGTGCCGGCCGAGGTGAAGGTGAACGAGTAGGACTCGCCGGGGTTCACGTCCGAGGACAGCGGACCGCCGGTCACGCTGTGCGTGACACCGTTGGTCTCGTTGTTGGTCCACCTGACGGTGTCACCGACGTTCACGTTCAAAGTCGCCGGGTTGTACTGCAGGTTCTGCAGCGACACCGAGAACGTGGCCGCGGTGGCCGCCGGCGTGTTCAACCCGATCGCGGTCAGGGCGAGCAACAACGCGGAGCCGAACGCGAGCACTCGTGTCCCGCGCCGTCTCCTTCCAGGCGAGAACATGCGTGATAGGTGTGGAGAGCGCATCGATTTCCCTTCTGACACCTGTTGCGGCACATCAGAAAACTCCACGCATGACAAACAAACCCCCGTCGAGGGTTTCGTTTCTCCGCATTAGCGTCCAACAGCGCCGCCGCCACGTGAAGACACCTAAATGGTCGTGCAGCCAATGTCGAAGGAATTACCCGAACGTTAACGGTCCGTCAACTGGGTCGCACTCGCGACCATCCCGTGATGTGACAAAGACCTAACGAGATATTCCGTGCCACCGCATGCACGACATCGCAACCAGCACACCCGGGAACACATATCCGCAGGTCAACTTACCCGTCAGCGAGTCTCCAACCTGCTTGACAAGCGACAGGCATTTGCTTTTCAAAGTTGACACCCGACAGTTTCGAAGTCATTCGACAACGCGGGGCCAAGAAACTTGTTCCCCGAATGGACCTGGCCAAAACATCCGCAAGGCTGCCACCATGACCCGTCGTACCGACACCCGCCGCAGCAATACCCGAATCCCCCGACAAGAGAGAGTGGTGGGATATGCCGTCAGCCACGAACACCCGCAAAGCCGGCCCGCCGGCGCCTCCCACCGGCCGAGGCCACCGGCGAGCCTGGTGGGCCGCGGCAGCCGGCCTCACCGCGGCCGTGGTCGTCGCGGCGGGTGTCCTGAGCCTCACCGACAACGACGCCGCACCCGTTCCGACCACCCACACGATCGTCTACGAGGTCACCGGCCCAGGCGGCAGGGCACCCGAGATCAGGTTCGCCGGCGAGGGGACGAACAGCGTCGAGAAGGCCGAGGCCGTCGGCCTGCCGTGGCGCAAGGAACTGACCATCCCAGCGGGGCCCGGTCTCGCCGTGGCGCAGGTCATGGCGACCAACGGCCAGGGCGAGTCGATCTCGTGCACCATCACGGTCGACGGCCACGTCGTCGCCAACAACACGGCCAAGGGCGAGTACACCACCGTGTCGTGCTCGAACATGATCACCCCACCGGCACGGGGATGAGATCGTCCAATGTGGACTTCACCGTCAGAAGGGTTGTGCGAGACGCACGGTGCGCCCGATCGCGCCCTTGTGGACGAAGCCGTCCCAGTACTGGCGCTCGCCGGGATCCAGCCTTGTGGGGGCTCGCCTGCAGAAAACATTTTGGGCCAAGAGGATCTGCGCCTACTGCGGACACGGCTCAAATGGACCTGAAGCCCCACTGGGCAACCTACGGGGGTCCGGGGGCTTGCCCCCGGCTGGGGTCTGGGGGCTCGGCCCCCAGAAAACACCAGCGCAACAAGAAAGGCGAGCGCTCTGTGCGAGCACTCGCCTTCCACTTGTGGAGCTGAGGGGAATCGAACCCCTGACCTTCTCGATGCGAACGAGACGCGCTACCAACTGTGCTACAGCCCCTTGCGGTGTTACGTGAAGAACTATAGCAGGGGTTGGAGGGGTGTTTTCACCACCCCCTCCTAAGCCCCGACAGCACCCCGGTACCGCAGCGACTCCAGTCCCTCTAACTCGACGAACACCGGATCTTCGTCGTCGGAGTCGACCGGAATCGTGCCCGGACGCACATGGTGTTCGTAGCGCGGCAACGGCGGCAGCGCCGGCTTGTCCTCGACGACCTCGACCTGGGTGGTCTCGGCCTCCTCCACGGCGGCCTGCACCGGCTCGGGAGCGGGAGCCGGGGCTTCCTGCTGCTGAGGACCCGTCGCGCGGCGGCGGCGCACCTGCTGCAGGCGGGCGAGCCGGCGGGCGCGGATCTCCTCCTCGATCCGCACCTGCCTGCGCAGGTAGGTCAGGTAGCCCACGAGCAGGAGGTCGATTCCGGCGTGGCCGTACCAGAGCGGGGTGTAGAACACGCCGGCCACGACTCCCGTGACGATGGCGGCGACCAGCAGGAACGCCACCACTCTGCGGCGGAACGCGTACTTGGCCTGCGCCACGAGGGCCGCGGTCTCGGGGTCGTAGCCACCGCGGCCGCGCCGGAACGGGCGCTCGACGTACTCCTCCTCGTCGAAGTAGTCGTCGTCGATGTCGTGGATGTCGTCGTACTCGGCGTCGGGCATGGCGTCGTACTCCTCCCCCACGCTGCGCGCACTCTCCTGGCGCTTGCGGGCCAACATGGGGACGAGGACCACCAGCCACGCCACGACCAGCGCAACGATGATCAGCGAACTCGGCATTCCCCGTTCACCTCCCCCGGCCCACGCGTGGTGCTGTCACCACGCTAGTCACAACAGTCACACCTGTGTCGGAGGCTCGCCGAGCGCGGTACGTACCAAAGTGTGGTGTATCACCCACTTTTGGGTGAAGTGATTAGGACGAACGGAAGCAATCGTCAGGGAAGACGGGCCTCTCCGCGTGCAACCAAACGGCGCACTAGGCCATCCGGGACCTCTTCGACCGTGAGCGCGAAGCAGAGGTGGTCGCGCCACTGGCCGGCAACATCCAGATAACGCTTGAAGAGGCCTTCCTCGCGGTAGCCGGACTTGGCGAGCACGCGGAGTGAGGCGGCGTTCTCGGGACGGACCGTCGCTTCGAGCCGGTGCAGACCGGCGTCGCGGAAGGCGTGATCGGTGAGCAACGCCACTGCGGCCGTCGCGACCCCGCCACCCGCACGGTCGGCGGCCACCCAGTAGCCGATCCAGGCGGACAGCAGCGAGCCGCGCACGATGTTGCCGACGGTGATCTGACCGGCGACCTCACCGTCCACGAGGATCATGAACGGCAGCGTGGAGCCACGCCGGGCCATGGCGCGCAGCGAGGACCACTGGGCGGGCCAGGACAGCGTCGCGTTGCGCTCCTCCCAGCCCTCCTGCGCGGTCGGCTCCCACTGCTCCAGGTAGTCACGGTCGCGCAGACGCAGCCGCGACCACCTGGCGCCGTCGAAGAGGTGGGGTCCGCGCAGCTCGACGGTTCCCGCGCGCACCTGGAGAGGCCCCAGGCGGGCGGGCCAGCCGGGGTGTCTGCCGAGATCCGCGAAGACGCTCATCCACGTTGCGCCAGGAAGCTGACCAGGACCTCTTCGCCGACGGAGACGTCGGTGACGTCCTCGTCGACCATGATCAGGCAGTTGGCCTCCGCCAGTGACGCGAGCAGGTGCGCGCCGGACGTGCCGAGCGGTTGCACCAGGTACTCGCCGTTGTCCGCGTCGCGCAGCAGCTGACCGCGCAGGAAGCCGCGGCGGCCCTTGGTCGACTGGAGCGGCGACAGCAGCCGTGCGCTGACCGCCCGGCGGTACGGGTTCTTCTTGCCCAGCGCGGCCCTGATCAGCGGCCTGACCAGCACCTCGAACACCACGAGCGCGCTCATCGGGTTAGCGGGCAGCAGGAACGTCGGCACGGCGTCCGGGCCGAGCCGCCCGAAGCCCTGGGCGGAGCCGGGGTGCATGGCGATGCGGGTGACGTCCATGTCGCCGAGGTCCGCCAGTGCGGCCTTGACCTCGTCGCCGATCGCGCCGCCCACGCCACCGGCGATGACGACGATCTCGGACAGCAGCAGCCGTCCCTCGACGACCTCGCGCAGCCGGCGCGGGTCGGCGGACATGATGCCGACCCGGCTGACCTCGGCTCCCGCGTCCCGCGCGGCGGCGGCCAGCGCGTACGAGTTCACGTCGTAGACCTGGCCCTGACCGGGCGTGCGGTCGACGTCGACGAGCTCCTCGCCGAGCGAGATCACGGACACCCGAGGGCGCGGGTGGACGAGCACCTTGTTGCGGCCGACGGCGGCGAGAAGACCCACCTGAGCAGCACCGATGGACGCGCTGCGGCGCACGGCGACGTCACCGGTCTGCACGTCCTCACCGGTGCGGCGGACGAACCCGGCGGACGGCACGCTGCGGTTGACCGTCACCTTCGCGTGGTGGCCGTCGGTGTAGCCGAGCGGCACGACCGCGTCGGCCAGCGTGGGCAGCGGCGCGCCGGTCGCCACCCGCACCGCCTGACCGGGCTGGAGCCGGCGCGGCTGCCGTGAGCCCGCCGGGATCTCGCCCACGACCGGCAGCTGCACGGGGTTCGCGTTCGCGCCGGACACGTCGACGCTGCGCACCGCGTAGCCGTCCACCGCGGCCTGGTCGAAGCCGGGCAACGCGCGTTCCGCGACGACCTCCTCCGCGCAGAGCAGGCCCTGCGACTCCGAGATCGCCACCCGCACGGGCGCGGGCCGCACCGCGGCCGCGATCACCCGAGCGAGCTGCTCGTCCACTGACCTCATGTGTTGGTCCTCGCGCCCAGAAGGTGTTGATCAGGAGTTGTCGAGGCGTTCCCGCAACCACTCGCGCAGATCGGGCCCGTACTCCGGGGTCTTGAGTGCGAAGTCAACCGCAGCGCGCAGGAATCCGGCGGGATTGCCGAGATCGTGTCGCCCGCCGCGGTGCACGACGACGTGCACGGGGTGCCCCTCCGCGATCAGCAGCGCGATGGCGTCGGTGAGCTGCAGTTCACCGCCCGCACCAGGCGTGATGCGCTTCAACGCGTCGAAGATCGCCCGGTCGAGCAGGTAGCGGCCGGCCGCGGCGAACGTCGACGGCGCCTCCTCCGGCTTCGGCTTCTCCACCATGCCGACGACCTGCTTGACGTCGTCGTTCCCGGTGTCGCGGACGTCGAACACGCCGTACGCGGAGATCTGCTCGCGCGGGATGTCGAACGCCAGCAGGACGCTGCCGCCCTTCTCCTGCCGGACCTCCGCCATCTTCTTGAGGGCGTCGGTGGGCAGGATGATGTCGTCCGGCAGCAGCACCGCGACGGCCTCGTCCTCGCCCGTCAGGTTGCCTTCCGCGCAGCCGACGGCGTGACCGAGGCCGAGCGCCTGCTCCTGGATGGCGGTCTCGGCCTTGATCAGCTGGGGGGCGCGCTGGATCTTCTCGACGAGGTCGGCCTTGCCGCGCGCCGCCAGCGTCTGCTCCAGCTCCGGGTTCGCGTCGAAGTAGTTCGCGACCGACGCCTTCTCCGGCGACGTGACGATGACCAGCTTGGACGCGCCGGCCTCGGCCGCCTCCCTGGCCACGTACTCGATGGCCGGGGTGTCGACCAGGGGCAGCAACTCCTTCGGCACGGCCTTGGTCGTGGGGAGGAAACGGGTGCCCAGGCCGGCCGCGGGCACGATGGCGGTGTGGAAGGCGCTGCTCATGGGCAGCGATGCTAACGACATGCCGAGGGATACCCACCATGACGTCCGATCTTCGTGACCGGAAGGCCACCCTGCGTTCACGGTTGCTGGCCGCCCGCCGGTCGCTGTCCGCCGAGGTCCGGGCCGCCGAGGCCGCGGCGCTGGCGGCGCACGTGGCAGCGCTCGCCGTTCGCCCTGATCAGACCGTGTGCGCGTTCCTGCCCGTGGGGTCGGAGCCCGGTGACGCGTCGTGGCTGGACGGCCTGAAGTGCCGGGTGCTGCTACCGATCGTGACGGGCGACGCGCCGCTCGACTGGGCCGTCCACACGGGACCGGACGGGCTGGCTCCCGCCGCGTTGCGGCTGCTGGAGCCCACCGGGCCGCGGCTCGGTCCCTCGGCGATCGCTGGAGCTTCGCTGGTGCTCGTGCCCGCGCTGGCCGTGTCGGTGGCCGGGATCCGGCTCGGCAAGGGCAAGGGGCACTACGACAGGTCGTTGCCGCTGGTCAACGCACCTTTGGTGGCTGTGGTCCGGGACTGCGAGGTGCTCGCCGAGGTGCCCGCGGAGCCGCACGACGTGCGGATGAACGGCGTGCTGACCCCCTCGGTGGGCCTGCGATGGCTGTGACGTTGGCCTGGGGTGTTTGCGCTCCGGGAAGTTCCTGACGCAAAATCGTGTTGGCACTCACAACGGTCGAGTGCCAGATCTAGGAGCGAACCCAGTGCCTACGTACCAGTACGCCTGCACCGCGTGTGAGCACCGGTTCGAGGCGGTGCAGTCGTTCAGCGACGCCTCCCTCACCGAGTGCCCGGAGTGCTCGGGCAAGCTGCGCAAGCTCTTCGGCGCCGTCGGTGTCGTCTTCAAGGGCAGCGGTTTCTACCGCACGGACAGCCGCTCGGGCTCGTCCAAGAGCACGTCGTCGACCACTTCGTCCACGACCTCCACGTCTTCGGAGAAGAAGTCGTCCTCGGACTC
This sequence comes from Lentzea sp. NPDC004782, assembly GCF_040609115.1. Classification (NCBI taxonomy): domain Bacteria; kingdom Bacillati; phylum Actinomycetota; class Actinomycetes; order Pseudonocardiales; family Pseudonocardiaceae; genus Lentzea; species Lentzea sp. NPDC004782. Next base: position 3,544 of record NZ_JBEXJN010000021.1, on the reverse strand, counting down.
GAAGCCCGCGACGAGCGCCCCGGCGGCCGCCGCGTCCTGAAGATCGCGAGTTGTCCACAACTTGGGCCTGAGCCCGGTTGGCGATGCCCCCGACGGCCCTAACGTCGGGGGCATGACTCTTTCCAGCACGTTCCTCGATCGGATCCGCTCGCTGGCGCGCCGCCGCCCTTCCGTTGCGTGGCGGCGGTTCCTGGCGCTGGGCCTCGCGTTGCTGGCGGTGTTGACGGCCTTCTGGCCCGACGTGGGCCATCCGGCTGTCGTCGCCTCGCGTGATCTACCGGCTGGTGTACCGCTGACAGCTTCCGACGTCCGCCTGGCGTCCTTCTCCGGTCCGGTTTCCGGTTCGTTCGCACGGGTCGACGCCGTGGTGGGCCGGGAGCTGAGCGGTCCGGCGCGAGCGGGTGTCCCGCTGACGGACTTCGATCTCGCCGCCACACCCGGAGATCTCGCCTCGGTGGCCGTGAAGGTGGCTGACCAGGGCCTGGCCGACGTGGTGCGGACGGGCGACCGGGTCGATGTGGTGTCGGCGTCGGCGGAGGTGCTGGCCGAGAACGCATCCGTGCGCGAGACGCGAGGACAAGTCGTTGTGCTCACGTTGCCGAGACTTAATGCAACTCGAGTGGCCGCGATGTCACTGGATCATGCGTTAGCCGTTACTCTCCGCTGATGCTGAAGGGATTCAAGGACTTCCTGATGCGCGGAAACGTCATCGACCTGGCTGTCGCCGTGGTCATCGGCGCCGCGTTCGGAGCGATCGTCACCGCGTTCACCGCGAACATCATCAACCCGCTGGTCGCCCTGTTCGGCGGCAACAACGTGAACGGACTCTCGGTCCAGCTCGGCAAGAGCGATAAGACGATCATGGACTTTGGCGCGCTGATCACCGCGTGCATCAACTTCTTGATCGTCGCGGCCGTCGTCTACTTCGTCTTCGTGCTGCCGATGAACAAGATCAAGGAACGCCGCAAGAAGGGCGAGGAGCCCGGTCCGTCGGAGCCGACCGACGTCGAACTGCTCAAGGAGATCCGCGACCTGCTGGCCGCGCAGCAGAACCACCAGACGGTCGTGCAGTCGACCGACGTGCGCAACCCGAAGGTCTGAAAACCGAGCCCACCCCCACCGGGACGAGGCGCGCATCTGCCGCGCGCCTTCTCCTGGCTCGGCTCGCGGCGCTCGCTACCCGCCGTGGTGCGGCGGCCGGTTCTCGCGGTACCAGGCCTCGCGGTCGGCCTCCGGCCCTCCGCCGCGCTCGTCCGACGTCGTCTCCGGCAGGACATCACCGAACACCTCAGCCAGCCGGCGACGACGCTTCACCGCGTCGTCGTCGGCCGGCTGGGGAGAATCACTCTTCGTCAAGACCACTCAACTGCTCGATGACGTACGGCACCAGCGAGGACAGGGTCGCCATGCCGTCGCGGACCGCCGAGCGCGAGCCCGCGAGGTTCACGACGAGCGTGCTGCCGGAGACGCCCACGAGACCGCGCGAGATGCCCGCGTCGACCGCGCCCGCGGCGAGGCCGGAGGCGCGGAGTGCCTCGGCGATGCCGTGGATCGGGCGGTCCAGCACGCCCTGCGTGGCGTCGGGGGTGACGTCGCGCGGCGACACGCCTGTGCCGCCCACGGTGACCACGAGGTCGACGCCGCCGATGACGGCCGTGTTGAGCGCGGCCCGGATGTCGACCACCTCACCCTCGACCGCGACGGTGCCGTCCACGATGAAGCCCGCTTCTTCGAGCAGTTCGGTGACGAGAGGGCCGGAGTTGTCGTCCTGCTCGCCGTGCGCCACCCGGTCGTCCACGATCACGACCAAAGCGCGGCCAAGGCGCTGCGCGCTGCGTTCCATACCGATCACCGTAGCGGGAGTCCGACTTCGAAGCGGCAGCCAGGACCGTGGTTGTGGACACCGATTCGCCCGTGGTGCGCGTCGACGAGCCCTCGCGCGATCGCGAGACCGAGTCCGGCGCCCGCGGGATTGCGCGAAGGCGAACCGCGGAAGCCCACGTCGAACACGTGTGGCAGCACGTCATCGGGTATGCCGCCGCACGCGTCGTCCACGCGCACCACGGCTTCGCCTCCGTCCACATCGACCTGGACGGCGACCCTGCCGCCTTCCGGCGTGTGCCGAATGGCATTGGACACAAGGTTGCGCACGACACGCATCAGTTCCGGATCTGCCCCGCGCACGACCGGCCACTCGCGAGCGTCCGCGCGCAGCTCGACGCCCTTGAGCGCGGCAACGGGCCGCGAGGCGGCCACCACGTCGCTGACCACATCGGCCAGCCGCACGTCGTGCATCGTCAGGTTCAACGCGCCCGCCGTGATCCTGGACAGCTCGAACAGGTCGTCGACCAGCTTCGACAGGTGGTCGGCCTCCTGCGCGATCTGCTTCGCGTAGACGGCGACCTCGCCCGGTTCGGAGACGACGCCGTCCTCCAGCGCCTCGGTCATCGCCCGGATCCCGGCCAACGGCGTGCGCAGGTCGTGACTGATCCACGCCACCAGCTGCCGCCGCGCCGACTCCGCCTCGCGTTCCCACATGGTCCGCCGCGCGATCGCCCGGCCCAGCATGATCGAGAACGGCACGGTGATCACGCTGACCACCGTGCACGCCATGAGCGCCGCGTTGAGCATCGGCGTGAACATGAACCCGCTGACCGCGAGCACGCCGCCGATGGTCGCCACCACCGGCACGATGACCATGACGGTCATCGCGGTGGTCAGCGAGACGCGGCTCAGTCGATCGAACATCGGTCATACCGGTAGCCGACGCCCCACACGGTGGCGAGCCGCACCGGTTTCGCGGGGTCCTTCTCGATCTTCTCCCGCAACCGTCGCACGTGGACGGTCACGGTCGACTGGTCGCCGAACTGCCAGCCCCACACCTTCTCCAGCAGCTCGGCCCGGCCGAACGCCTTGCCCGCGTTGCCGATGAAGAACGCCAGCAGGTCGAACTCGCGGGTCGTCAGCTGCAACGGCACGCCGTCCAGGGTCGCCGTGTGCGCGGCCACGTCGAGCACCAGGTCCCCGTCGCGCACCACCCGCGGCTCGTAGGCCTTGTTCGCCCGCCGCAGCACCGACGACACCCGCAACGCGAGCTCGCGCGGGCTGAACGGCTTCGTGACGTAGTCGTCCGCGCCGATCTGCAGCCCGGCGATGCGGTCCTCCTCCTCGCCGAGCGCCGTCAGCATCACGACCGGCGTGCTGCCGCGTTCCCGGATCCGCCGGCACACCTCCAGGCCGTCGATGCCGGGCAACATCAGGTCCAGCACCACGATGTCCGGCTCGTGCGCGGCCATGAGCCGCAGCGCCTGCTCCCCGTCACCGGCGAGCTCGACCTCGTACCCGGCGTGTTCGAGGTACCGGCGCACCACGTCCCGCACCGTCGTGTCGTCGTCGACGACCAACACCCGTTCCACCACGTCACCACGCTAAGCCACGCGCGGCGCCCCGGCCCCGACCCGTCAGCACTGCGGTCGTTGCGGCTGGTGATGTTGTCCGGTGACTGGATTCCGGTGTCGCTGCCCGACCGGGTGCGTGCCCTGGT